>JAIRRX010000047.1 GCA_031255755.1 Prevotellaceae bacterium
TTTTATAAAAAAACATCATGTACTTACGCTTGCAACGTTTGATGGTAACGGCATATACTGCTCCAACGTATTCTATGCCTATGATATGGAAAATAACGCTTTTGTTTTTTATTCCGACAGTAAAACAAAACATTTTAACGATATGAAAATAAACAAAAACGTTGCGGCATCAATAGTTCTGGAAACGAAAATTGTTGGTAAAATACAGGGCTTGCAGATTAATGGAATCGCTGAGCAACCATCAGATGAAACTCAAAAACGCTGTCATAAAATTTATGTAAAACGTTTCCCTTATGCAATCATAAATAAATCAGATTTGTGGATGCTGGAAATGACGTTTGCCAAATATACAAACAACATATTAGGTTTCGGTAAAAAAATAATTTGGGAAAAATCAAAATAAATTAAAAATGAAAAATGCAGTAATAATTGTGGCTGGAGGCATAGGCTTACGAATGGAAAGTTCTGTTCCCAAACAGTTTTTGTTGTTAAAAAACAAACCTGTTTTGATGCATACCATTGAAAAATTTATCAAGTTCGATGATACGCTTGATGTAATATTAACACTTCCCGAAAACCAAATACAAACATGGCAAACATTATGTGCCGAATATAATTTTGACCACAGACACACTGTTGTAATTGGCGGCATTACTCGATTTCATTCGGTTCGTAATGCACTTGAAAGTATTTGCTGTAATTATAATATTATTGCCGTACATGATGGAGTTCGTCCGTTGGTTAAAATTGATACAGTGAAAAAATGCTTTGAACTTGCAATGGAAAAAGGCAGTGCAATTCCCGTAATACAAATAAACGAATCAATAAGGAGAATAAGCGGAAATACAAACGAACCTGTTAACCGTGAAGGAATTTGCATTGTACAGACACCACAGGTTTTCAAATTCGATGTTATAATGAATGCATACAAACAAGCCTATATTCCGGAATTTACAGATGATGCATCGGTTGTTGAAAAGTCAGGATATGCTATAAACTGTACAAAAGGACACCGAGAAAACATAAAAATTACATTTCCGACCGATATTGATTTTGCTGAAAAATTTATATAAAAATTACTAAATGGTAATTCCTTTACGTATTTTTTTTGTTGTTGAAACCGTATTGTCCATTACATAAATTTGACGGTTTATGGCTTGATTTAACGAAACCCATGTTTCGGTTTTCGATACTCCCGGAATGTTCTGAATTGTATTGACAAGAACTTCCATAAGATGCGCATTATCACGGCAATAAACTTTAACCAGCATTGCAAATACACCTGTAACGAAATGACATTCAACAACCTCAGGTATTCTTGTAAGTTGCTCGACAACAGAACTGTACATGCTTAATTGCACCAGTGTTATACCGACAAAAGCACATAAATCATAGCCGAGAGATTTAGGTTTCACAATAAGTTGAGAGCCAACGATAATGCCGGCTTCTTCCATTTTTTTACACGTTGGTGAATTGCTGCCCCTGAAATGCCACACTCTCTGGCAATTTCCAAAAAAGGAATTCTTGCATTTTTTACCAGATAAAAAAGAATTTTCTGGTCTATAGCATCAACTTGGTATTTTACTGTCATTTTTTAGAATTTTTGTTGTTTATATATTTTGTTCAAATAGCAAAGTTACAATTTTTTTTATAAAACAAAAGTTTTTCTTATTTATTTTTGTAAATAATTTTTTTTTTATACTTTTGCAGTTCCAAATTACTGTAGCAGTAATTGAAAATTGCCCGGGTGGCGGAATTGGTAGACGCGCTGGTCTCAAACACCAGTAGGTTCACCCCTGTGTCGGTTCGAGCCCGACCTCGGGTACAGGTAATAAGATCCTTGTAATTACAGGGATTTTATTTTTTATATACTCTGTTCAAAAATTACTTATGATTTTTAACTTTTGACTGATAAATATCACAATAATAAAAAATTATCCTGCTTTACAAAAGTATGTAAAACAGGATAATTTTGATGTATAATTAACTGTAAATCTATATTTCAATCAAAATATTACCATATAGATACTCGTTTTTCAACAGGCAATGCCATTGGTGCATCTTCCGAAATATTGAAAGCATCGTACCAAGCCTGAATATGTGGCATTTGTCCGTTTACTCTCCATTTTCCAAGAGCATGAGGATCCGATTTTGTGCGCTGTAATATTTCTTCAGGGCGAATATTTGCCGCCCAAACAGTTGAATATGCCAAAAAGAAACGCTGGTCGGGAGTAAATCCGTCAACATTGGGCAAAGGATTGTCTTTTGTTGCCGCTTTATATGCCTGATATGCAATTCGCAAACCGCCGTAATCCGCAATATTTTCACCTAATGTAAATCGTCCGTTGGCATGCACATCGGGTGCAACATATATCGAATCAAAATAATCGGACATAACTTTTGCTCTTTGGTCAAATTGACGGGCATCTTCGGCTGTCCACCAGTCTTTCAGATTTCCATCCTTGTCGAATTTTCGTCCTTCATCGTCAAAGCCGTGAGTCATTTCATGTCCTATCACTACGCCGATTGCTCCGTAATTAAAAGCATCATCCGCATTCATGTCAAAAAACGGATATTGCAATATTCCTGCGGGAAAACATATTTCGTTAGTCGTAGGATTATAATATGCATTTACCGTTTGCGGCGTCATTCCCCATTCATCTCTGTCAACAGGTTTTCCAGCCTTGTCGAACATATAATCGTTTTCAAAACGATTTGCGCGTTTTATATTTTCAAAATACGAATCTTTTTTAATGTTGAGGTCTGAATAATCACGCCATTTATCAGGATAACCTATTTTTACGTAGAAAGTTTTTAATTTTTCAAGCGCTTTTATTTTTGTGCTGTCGCTCATCCAATCCAGTGCAGATATTCGTTCTGCAAAAACATCCTGCAAATTATGCACAAGATTTATCATTCGTTCTTTGGCTTCGGGAGGAAAATATTTTTTGACAAACATTTGTCCTACGGCTTCTCCCATCATTCTGTTTACAACAGAAACAGCACGTTTCCAACGCGGTTGCGGTTCTTCTTTTCCCGATAATATTTTACCGTAAAACTCGAAATTTTCTGCATAAAGATCATCGCTCAAATATTCGGCAGCTTCGTCAATAATCTTCCATTGAATATACGCAATGTTATCTTTCAAAGATTCGTTTGCTATGATATTGTTAACTTCGATAATTGATTCTTTTTGAGAAACATTTATTTCGTTTACATTCGACATATTTAGCGCTTTCAATATTATCTCCCATTTTATTTCGGGAGTTATTTTTTTAAGTTCGGATATTGACATCTTATTATAATTTGCATGCGGGTCGCGGAGTTTTATTCTGTCGTACGCAACTGTTGCCAATCGTGTTTCTATTTTCATAACGGCTTCCATATTTTTTTGAGCCTGTTTGTGTGAAAATCCTGTAAGTTCAAACATTTTTACTATATGCTGTTTATATTTTTCGCGTATATTTGTCGTATGTTTGTCTTTATCCAGATAATAATCCCGTTCATGCAGACTTATTCCTCCCTGATACAGTTGCAAAATATTCATTGAACTGTTCATCATATCGGCATCTACAAAAACAAAAAAATAAGCATTTATGCCGTTGCGTATTAAATCGGAAACAAGCGATAAAAGTTCTGTTTTGTCTTTAACGGCAGAAACTCTGTTCAAATCTTCAACAACAGGATAATATTCGTCGGTATTCAATTTGACGCTGTCCATTGCCATGCTGTAAATATCTCCTATTTTTTGCTCAACAGTTCCGTTTTCATGTTTTGTTGAGGCAATTTCCGCAATCAAAGCATTAAGTTGAGTTCTGTTATCTTCGGCTAATTTGTCGAAAGAACCGAATCTTGCGTATTCACCTGTCAGCGGATATTTTTTCATCCAGCCTCCGCATGCATACTGATAAAAATCAGCGCCGCAATCGGCATCAGTATCAAGATTGCTGACATCAATTCCCGATACAAGTGTGTTTTTCTTTGAATTGCATGATATTATCATCATAATTGATACAATAATTAAAATAATTTTTCTCATCTTTTTATAATTTTATAATTCAACTTTGTTTTGTTCTGCAAAAGTAGTGAAAATAATAAGAACTCTGATAAAATGTACAAATTTTTACTGTATAACCAAAATAAAATCTAAAAAATTTATGGAAATTGCCATGCGTGTGCATCTATTAAGTGAACAAAACGATAATGAAAGTTGTTTCAAAAAGTTGTTATTTCAGTGTTTTATAAAAGTAAAAGCAAATAAATATAAAAAATATAACAAATTTAATATTTGGCAATAATTTGAATAACAATAAGTTATATAAAAAATAAAAAAATTACAGATAAAAATATAATGCAAATTAAAAAAAATAAGTAATTTTGACATCCGTACTAAAAGTCATTATCAGCGGCAAACAGTATAAATGTTGAAATAGTAAATCAAATTAAATAAAAATAATAAAAATTAAAAGTCATGGAAGCAAAGAAAACCCACAAAGCAGATTTAGACAGTAAAAAAGGACTGTTTATTCAGATTGGTTTAATAGCCTCACTTCTCATTATGATTTTCATTTTTGAAATGTCATCAAATGAAACAAATCAAGCAGTACTTGCCGATAACAGAGGAATTATCGAAGAAGAAGAAATGCCTCTTCCCGAAGAGCAGCAGCCGGAACCTGAACAGGTTGCTCCTGTTCCAATCATGTCGGACGAACTTAATATCGTTGACGAAAGCGTAGATATTAATACAGATATTGATTTTACATCTGAAGCTGACAAGAATTTCGCTGTTGAGGCAGTTACCTACGTTGAAAAAAAGGTTGTTGAAGAAGAAGTGGTAGAAGAAAGTATTCCGTTTGCAGTAGTTGAAAATAAACCTCTGTTTCAGGGAGGCGACCAGAACACGTTCAGCAAATGGGTCAACAGCAATATTAATTATCCCGAATCTGCACAGGAAAACGGCGTGCAGGGTAAAGTTACGCTAGAGTTTACTGTTGACAAAGATGGATATGTCAGAAACGTAAAAGTTTTACGAAGCGTTGACCGCGACATTGACCGTGAAGCAGTGCGCGTGGTTTCATCTTCTCCAAGATGGACGCCGGGCAAACAAAGAACAAAAGATGTTGCTGTTGTTTTTAATTTTCCGGTTGTTTTCCAGTTGCAGTAAGCGAATTTAACGGATGAAATAAAAAATGATTGCTTTCAAGCAATCATTTTTTATTTTCTGCCTGTTTATGAAAAGTGTATAAATTCTGTTTCAGGCAGGAGAATTATGAATAAATAAAACGTTATAATAACTGACATCATGCAAACGCAGTAAATGTTGATTTATCAACCCATGTATCTTATTTTATGTTAAATGCTTATTAATGTTTATACAATCATCCCTTCGCGTTATACCTGCGAAAACTAATTAAATTTGTATTACAACTTTTTTCGTTATATTAACGTTTATTAAAATTATGTTTTGCGAAAAAATACAACCTTTGCAAACCGTAATTAAAAAATAAAAACTTTACATAACATGAGTGAAATAAACATCAAAGAATTAAACGAAAAGATTCAACACGAAAGCGCCTTTGTAGATATTATCAATATCGAAATGAACAAGGTTATTGTTGGACAGAAACATTTGACGGAAAGTCTTCTTATCGGGCTGCTCTCTAATGGACATATTCTCCTTGAAGGCGTGCCGGGACTTGCAAAAACACTTGCAATAACTACTCTTGCAAATATTGTTGATGCAAAATTTAATCGCATACAGTTTACTCCCGACTTGTTGCCTGCCGACCTTGTCGGTACGCAGATTTACAGTCAAAAAAGCGAATCATTTCAAGTGCGGAAGGGACCTGTTTTTGCAAACTTCATTCTTGCAGATGAAATAAATCGCTCACCTGCAAAAGTACAAAGCGCTTTGCTCGAAGCAATGCAGGAACGCCAGATTACTATTGGCGATACAACTTACAAATTGCCGGAGCCTTTTTTGGTATTGGCAACGCAAAATCCTATCGAACAGGAAGGAACATATCCGCTTCCCGAAGCGCAGGTTGACAGATTTATGCTCAAAGCCGTAATATCATATCCAAAGAAAGATGAAGAAAAACTTATAATTCGCCAAAACATAAGCGGCGAATTTCCCAAGCCTTCGCAAGTTCTGAAACCCGAAGATATTATTCGCGCACGCAGCGTTGTTCGAGACGTTTATATGGATGAAAAAATAGAACGTTACATTGTTGATATAGTGTTTGCAACACGAATTCCTAACGACTATGGAATAGGAAATCTTACAAACATGATTTCGTACGGAGGTTCGCCGCGTGCAAGTATTTGTCTGTCAATGGCGGCAAAAGCGTACGCATTTATAAAACGCAGAGGATATGTTATTCCCGAAGATGTTCGCGCTGTATGTTACGATGTTTTGCGCCACCGTATAGGTTTGACTTACGAAGCCGAAGCTGAAAATATTACACCCGAAGATATAATTACACAGATATTAAACGCAGTTGAAGTGCCATAAAATATTAATGAAATTATTCATAATTATTTTGTTATGGAAGCGACAGAGCTATTAAAAACAGTAAGACGCATAGAAATTAAGACGCGCGGATTATCACATCAAATTTTTGCGGGTGAATATCACAGCGCGTTTAAAGGGCGAGGTATGACATTTAGCGAAGTTCGTGAATATCAATACGGTGATGATATACGAACTATTGACTGGAATGTTACGGCGCGATTTAATGCTCCTTTTGTGAAAATTTATGAAGAAGAACGGGAACTTACAGTGATGTTGCTTATAGATGTCAGCGGTTCGCGAATATTTGGAACTGCAAATAAACTGAAAAAAGATTTGGCTACAGAAATTGCTGCGGTTCTTTCGTTTTCGGCAGGTTTGAACAATGATAAAGTAGGCGTAATATTTTTTAGCGACAAGGTTGAAAAATTTATACCGCCCAAAAAAGGACGGGCGCATACATTGCGCATAATACGCGAACTGATTGAATTTAAGCCGGAAAATAATAAAACAAATCTTTCGGAAGCGTTACGATTTCTTACAAATGCGATAAAAAAATCCTGTACGGCATTTATACTTTCGGATATGCTTGATGTAAACAGCGAAAATATGCAGATGAATTTTGAAGATGCTTTGAAAATTGCAGGAAACAAGCATGATATTGCTGCGATAAGAATTTATGACAGACGAGAAGAAACTATGCCTAACGCAGGGATTATTCGCTTCAAAGATGCAGAAACAGGAAAACTGGTTGTTGTTGATACATCGCTAAAATCGGTACGAAGAACTTATTTCGACAGAATGGAAAAATTTAATGATAATCTGAATCATACTTTTTCAAAATGCAGAATTGACAACATAAGTATAAGCACAGACGAGGATTATGTGAAACCTTTAATACAATTATTTAAAAAACGATGACAAAATTACTGAAATATATTGTATTGTTGCTTTGTATGTCTGTTTTTGCAAACAAAAATCTGGCACAGGAAGTCGAAGGCTTTGAACTTTCGTTAAACAAAGACACCATACTTATCGGCGACCATATAACATTAAGCGTAAAATGCAAATTTAATCCGTATCTTATTCCGAGTTTTCCGCAATTAAAAGATACGGTTGTACCCGGAGTAGAACTTGTTCGCGAATTGCCTGTTGATACGATTGTCAATCAAAACATAATTTCGGAATATGTAAAAAAATACGTAATAACATCTTTCGACAGCGGACATTATTTCATCATGTTTCCCATTATTGTCGAAAATCCGGATAATATTGACAGTCCCGATACTCTTGCATCAAATATTGTTCAGTTTCATGTGAATACAATTCCGATTGATACTCTGACATATAAAATGTATGACATAAAAGGACAGATAAGGTATCCAATTACATTGAGAGAAATTTTGTTTTGGGTTTTTATCATACTCGGAGCTATTATTCTCATAGTTGCATGTATAATTTTATATCGAAGATGGAAAAATAACCAGCCGCTTTTCGGAAAACCAAAACCCAAAGTTCCTCCGCATATTATAGCATTCAAGGAACTGAGTTTGCTGAAAACAGAAAAATTGTGGCAACAGGGCAGAGTGAAATTATATTATACGCGAATTACAGATATAATAAGAAAATATATCGAAGGCAGATTTTCAATACTTGCAATGGAAAAAACATCTGATGAAATACTTGCAGATATTAAGAAAAACAAAGTAGATGAAATTTATTCGTTTGATAAGTTGCGTGAAATGTTTTATACTTCCGATTTGGCAAAATTTGCAAAATATCAGCCGAGTCCTGATGAAAACGAAGAATCATTCAAGACTGCTTTTGAATTTGTAACAAGCACACAGCCAAAAGAAACAGTTGATGAAACGTCTATTACGGAAGAAAAAATAAAGGAGGAAACAAATGTTTGAATTTGAATATCCGAAAATATTATATCTGCTGTTTTTAATTTTACCATTGACTGCATGGTATATTTTTAAATCATTACGAAAAAAAACATCATTGCAAATATCAACAATATTGGCATTTGCACATGTAAAAAAAGGATTGCGTTACTATTTGCAACATGTTCCTTTTGCACTCACATGTATTGCAATGGCAGCAATAATTATTGCATCGGCGCGTCCGCGTTCGTCAACAAAACAGGAAACTATTGATACGGAAGGTATTGACATTGTAATTTCTCTTGATATATCAGCAAGTATGCTTGCGCGAGATTTCAAACCCGACAGAATTGAAGCCGCAAAACAAATTGCTATACAGTTCATTTCCGAAAGAATTTCAGACAGGATCGGTTTGGTGGTTTTTGCAAGCGAAAGTTTTACGCAATGTCCGCTCACAACAGACAAAACAACATTGATAAACCTTGTTAATGAAGTTCATATTGGAATGATAGATGACAACGGCACAGCAATAGGCAACGGACTTGCAACAGCCGTAGCACGACTGAAAGACAGTAATGCAAAAAGCCGTACAATAATTTTGCTTACCGATGGAGTACATAATACAGGCGAAATTTCACCGACAATGGCAGCCGAAATGGCAGAGCAGTATAAAATCAGAGTTTACACAATAGGAGTAGGAACCGAAGGAATGGCGCCGTATCCTGTTACTACTCCATTCGGTGTTACGCAAATTCAGAAGAGACCTGTTGAGATAGATGAAGATTTGTTGAAAAACATCTCGGACAGAACGGATGGAAAATATTTTCGCGCAACAAGCAATACTAAATTGCAGGAAATATATCAGGAAATTAATGCTTTGGAAAAAACAAAAACATCCATTGACTCATTTAATGTTTACGAAGAAGAATACATGCCGTTTGCATTAATCGGTCTCGGACTTTTGTTATTGGTTATATTGTTACGTTTATTTATTTTGAAGATATTACCGTAGTATGTTTAGATTTGCACAGTTAGAATATTTGTTATTGCTGTTGATAATACCCGCATTGATTATCATTTATGTCTTTTGGACAATGCGCAAACGGCAACTGCTTTCAAAAATCGGAGACATTAATTTGCTGTCGCAGTTAATGCCTGATGCTTCAAAACGAAGAGGTTGGTTCAAAATAACGCTTTTTTGCTTTGCAATATTTTGTATTGTGATAGCGCTGGCTCGACCTCAAACAGGAGCAAAAGTAAAAAAGGAAGAAACCGGAAGAGGAACGGAAGTAATGCTTCTCCTTGATGTATCGAACAGTATGTTGGCGCGGGATTTTAGCCCAACGCGGCTTGAACGGGCAAAACTTGCAATATCGCATCTTGTTGACAGGCTTAAAAACGACAGAATAGGTCTTATCGTTTTTGCCGGCGATGCCTTTGTACAGTTGCCAATTACAAGTGATTACGTTTCGGCAAAAATATTTTTAAAATCAATAAATACAGGAATTGTACCCATACAGGGAACAAACATAGCAAAAGCAATACGCTTGGCAATGAAGTCGTTCAGTGAAGATTCACAGAAAAGCCGCTCAATAATAATAATATCAGATGGTGAAGATCACGAAGAAGACGCTATAAATGCGGCAAGTGAAGCCGCAGACCAAAACATAAGAATACATACCGTAGGAATAGGTTCGGCAAAAGGTACTGCAATATTGTTGCCAAATGGAAGTTTGTTGAAAGACAAAAACGGAGACATGGTTATAACACGACTTAATGAAACCATTCTTAAAACATTGGCACAAAAGACAAAAGGAATTTATTTTGCAGCAACAAATGCCGATATCGGACTTACAAGAATAATAGAAAACATTAACGAGATGGATAAAAAGGAAATCACCAAAATTACATACGATGAATATCACGAATGGTTTGTATATTTCCTGCTGTTATCATTAATTTTCATTATTGGCGAAATACTTGTTCTTGAACAGAAAAATAAATGGCTTAACAGTATTGATATTTTTAGAAGTAAAAAATTGAAAAAACAAAAGCAATGAAAAAAATATCTGTAATATTACTATTTGCGCTTGCAGTATCGAATGTATATTCGCAAGAAGTTCCCGAACGCAGCGATATCCGTAAAGGCAATAAACTTTACAGTCAGAATAACTATACCGATGCCGAAACGGCATATCGAAGAGGATTGCAAAAAAATCAGGAATCTAAAAATGCCAAATATAATCTTGCAAATGCAATTTACAGGCAGGCGCGCTATGAAGATGCTGCAAAACTGTACAAAGAACTTGCAAAAATACAAATTGATTCTACGCAACCGCCTCAAACATATCATAATTTTGGAAATGCAATGTTGAAACAGGCAATAAAAGACAAAGAAACACTGGGACAGCACATGCCTGCAAATCAGGAACAACTCAAAGAAAGCATAGACGCATATAAAAAAGCGCTGAAACTGAATCCCAATGATATGGAAACAAAATCCAATCTGGCTTACGCTCAAAAGATGCTCGCTAAAAATGACGGCGGTGGCGGCGGCAGTGATAATCAGCAACCTCCGGATAAAAATCAGGATGACAATGAAAATCAGAACGGCGACAATAAGCAGGATGAAGACAAACAGGACAAGCAGGATAAAAAGAATGACAAAAACGAAACGCAGCAGCAGGAGATGAGTCAGCAGGACATTGAACGAATGTTAGATGCCGTGCGCGCTCAGGAAGAAGAAACAAAAGAAAAAGTTGACAAGGAAAAAGCGGCTGCTGCCAGAAAAATTACTCCGGAAAAGAATTGGTAAAATCAAAATATATGAAAACAAATATGAAATTTAATATATTCAAATTAATTTTAGGTTTAGGATTGTTTTTTATTTTGCCTTACACAGCAATATCACAACAGGTAATATTTAAAGCAGAAGCGCCTAATATTGTTTCGGAAGGAGAATTTTTTAACTTTTCGTTGACTTCAAACGTAAGTTTAAACGGCAGGCTAACATCAAAGCCTGAATTTGCTCCCAATTTTAATGAAATAGCGTCCGGAGAAAGGTCTATCACAAATATAACGAATACTAAAGTAGAACAGTCGTTTATTTTGAATTTTACGTTGCAAGCCATTAAGGAAGGCAAATTTACCATAGGAGCAGTAAGCATGGTTGACGATGATGGTAAAACGCATACATCAAATGCTGTAACAATAGAAGTCATAAAAGGACAGGCGCCGCAGCAAAATCCTCAAACTCCTGCGGCTTCTGTTGACAACAGCGCTTCGGATGTTTTTATTCGATTTATTCCGAGCAGAACATCGCTTTATCGCGGCGATAATCTCACGCTCACGCTTAAACTTTATGTCGGCTTGCAAACAGAGTTCGACGGAATTAATAACATTAGCCTGCCGGATTTTGATGGCTTTTGGGCAAAAGATATTACGCCTGCCCCCAACAGTGCAAATATGTCCAAATGGCAACGCGAAAATATTGATGGACGACTTTACAACGCTATTGTTTTAAAAACATGGACACTCAGTCCTCAAAAAAGCGGAGCAATACGCATTACTTCTGCAAACATAACGGCTGTCGTAAAGCAGCGAGTACGCCGCAGTATTTTCTTCGATGATTCATATCAGATAGAAAAAAAAATACGGACATCGCCCATTACGGTGAATGTAAAAGATTTGCCATCGGGAGCGCCCGCTTCATTTACCGGCGCTGTTGGAAATTATACTATGACATCAAAACTGTCGAAAAATCAACTGACAGCAAACGATGCAACTTCGCTTAACATAAAAATAAGCGGAACAGGTAATTTCAGTTTGATAGGAACTCCGAAAATAAATTTCCCTCACGACTTTGATACATACGACCCGCAAAAAACAACAACATCAAATTCCGTAAATTTTGAATATCAATTGATACCTCGCTCGGCTGGAACATTTACAATCGAACCTGTCGTATTTTCATATTTCAATCCGACAGACGGAAAATATGTTACTCTGACGAGCAATCCGATGATAATCGAAGTTGAAAAAGATTTAAATTCATCTCAACAGGTTGCTTTTGTAAATCCGACAAATCAGCGAGACGTTCAAATATTGGCATCCGACATACGATTTATAAAAAACAAAATTCAAACATGGCAATCCAAAGGTTCTCGTTTCCTTGGAATGAAAAATTTTTATGTTTCGTATATTATTGCCGTTTTGCTGTTTGCAGTAGTTTATTTATTGTTGCATAAACACGGCAAAAACAGACAAAACATTGTTCTGATGCGTAATCGCAAAGCAAAAGGAATTGCAAAAAAACGGCTGAAAATTGCTGCAAACTCAATGAAACGGAATAATGCATCCGCTTTTTATGACGAACTTCTGAAAGCCGTATGGGGTTATATAAGCGATAAATTTTCGCTGCCCGTAGCAGAACTTTCGCGTAACAACGTCAGCGAACTGCTGAACGAAAAAAATGTAGAACAAAAATATATTGACCAGTTAATAAGAATTGTTGATGAATGTGAATTTGCACAGTATGCATCAGCAGGAATAAATTCATCTCAAATGCATTTGCTTTACAATGAAACAATAGAAGTTATGAGTAAATTGGAACAAAAAACTAAATAACCCCGACGGATATGAAAAAATATATTATTATACTTTCAATAATTCTGACGGCAAACAGTCTGTTTGCACAGGACATCGATTCGCTATATGCCGACCAAAATGTGCAGTCCGAATCAATCCGACAACAATATACGGATGCAAATTTAATGTTTTCAGAGGCAAATAACCTGTATAACGAAGGAAAATACGAAGATGCCGTTGATGTGTATGAAGCGATTTTAAATGCAGGCAAAGAATCTTCATATTTATATTACAATCTTGGAAATGCATATTTCAAACAGAATGCTTTGGCATCGGCAATTCTGAATTATGAACGGGCATATCGCCTGAATCCTTCGGATGAAGATATTAATCATAATTTGGCTATTGCACGTTCTCAAATTACAGACAGATTTGAAGATGTTCCCGAACTTTTTGTTTTCACAATATTTGGAAAAATAAAATCACTGTTTGCCGCAAACACATGGGGATTAATTGCTCTGCTGTCATTTGTGGCTGTTCTGGTTTTAGTTCTGCTGTTTCTGTTTGCAGGAAAATTATTTGTCAGACGGTTGTCGTTTTGGCTTGCCTGCATCGTTTTAATACTGTCGATTGCATGCAAACTGATAGAAAACAATCTGCGAAAATATGACAGCGCTATTGTTTTTGTTCCTGTGCTGACAGCCAAAACATCGCCGGATGACAGTGGAAAAGACATGTTTTTGCTGCACGAAGGCACAAAAGTTTTGGTTAAAGATAATTTCAACGAATGGACAAAAATCCAACTTCCCAACGGAGAACAGGGATGGGTTACAAGCGAAGCCATAGTTTTAATATAATTGATTGATTTTGACTGTTATCAATAATTTATAAATCATTTCCATAAAAGGAATAAAGACACGAGGTTTTTAATGATTTTTCATAAATTTCATCGTAAACAAAACATCCAACCTTACATTTTTGGGTGTAAAGTTGGATGTATGTGTTGCAACTTGTGCTTTTTGCGGAGAGACAGGGATTCGAACCCCGGGAACCTCTCAGTTCAACGGTTTTCAAGACCGCCGCAATCGACCACTCTGCCATCTCTCCGATTTTGGACTGCAAAGGTAGTAAACTTTATTTTATTACCAAAACTATTTTAAAATAACTTTTTACAAAAATTTTAAAATTATATCCATAAACAAACCAAGTTCAGGATAAAAACAGAAACTGTCATTTTTTATTTTATTTGCCTTATTATCTGTTTTAATTTTTGTATGATTGAAAATTGATTTACAGAAAATATGTATAATTCTATTTTTTTTATAATTTTGTTTTTTTAATAATCAACATATATGAAATACTATATAATAGCAGGCGAGGCTTCCGGCGATTTACACGGCTCAAATCTAATGTGTAAGCTTAAACAGGTTGACTCCAAAGCGGAGTTTCGTTTCTGGGGCGGCGACCTGATGCATTTACAGGATAAAAATTTGGCATGCCATTATAAAGATACGGCAATTATAGGCTTTTGGGAAGTAGTGAAAAAATTGCGTAAAATATTCCGAAACCTTAAATTTTGCAAGCGCGACATCGTAGATTATAATCCTGAAGTGATTATATTAATTGACTATCCGGGATTTAATTTGCGTATTGCAAAGTTTGCCAAAAGCAAAGGGTTTCGCGTGTTTTATTACATAGCGCCAAAAGTGTGGGCATGGAAAGAATCGCGTGTTAAAAAATTGCGTAGATATGCAGACAAACTTTTTGTGATATTTCCGTTTGAAGTAGATTATTTTAAACGATGGAATATTGATGCTTGTTACGAAGGTAATCCGCTGGTTGATTCTGTTAACGAGCATTTGGCAAACCGAAAACCTTTCGATGACTTTATCAAACATAATGATTTGCTCGGCAAGCCGATTATCGCTGTTCTTGCGGGAAGCAGAAAGCAGGAAATTGATTATATTTTGCCGCGAGTAAAAAAATTGGTAAACGATTTCCCTCAATATCAGTTTGTGATTGCAGCAGCGCCGTCTGTTGACGTAAATCTGTATAAAAAATATTTGCCTAACTACGAAATGGCTGTAATATATGGTCAAACTTATGAAACGCTTATGCACTGTTCGGTTGCAATTGTGGCATCAGGTACGGCAACTCTCGAAGCCGCTCTGCTTGGAGCGCGGCAAGTAGTATGTTACGGAGGCAGTGAAATTTCGTATCAAATAGGAAAGATGCTGATAAAGGTAAAATACATTTCGCTTGTAAATTTGATAATGAACAAAGCCGTTGTGAAAGAATTGATACAGCATGATATGACTGTCGAAAAGATGAAAGCCGAACTTGATGGACTGCTGTTTGATGTTACCCGTCGCAAACAAATTGCGGATGACTATGCCGAATTGGCTGGAATGCTTGGAGAACATGGCGCATCGTATCGGCTGGCAAAAGCAATGATTGATGAAGTTGACAGGTTGAGGGAAGTATAATATTTTTCCGAATACATCAAATAATAAAAACCGAAAAAATATTTTGCTGTCGGTTTTTTGTTATTGCACCGCAGGAAATTTAAATTTTCAGGATTACAAAAGATACGAAAAATAATTGACACAGCATAGCATAAGTAAATTACATTTGTAACATCAAGTGTTAATTATTTAAATTGTTTTTTATCAACCGCTTTTTTTGTGGATAATGCTGCTAATTTTCTGTAAACAGTTTTTTAATTTTGAGTTTCTTTATTTTTTTCTTCGTTTTGAAGCAATAAAAAATCAACCATAATAAGAAATATTACAAAAAAATCAGCGCTGAAAAATTCAAGTATGCTTAACAAAACAGTTATAAACACGGCAACATAAACGTACAGTCTGTTTTTTTTGTTTACGGTTTGTTCACTGTGGTTTCGCCACACGATTATATAATACAGCCCGCGAGTTACAATGTAAGGCATCAATGCCGAATTGAATACATAGTCGCTGTAAGAAAAGTTCGTCAACCGCAAAAAACCCGACAGGATAATTGTTGCGGCAGTAAAATATATTACAGGCGTTTCAAATTTTTTCAATAATTGCAGCATATCCAATTATCAATTTAAGTCTGCTTCTTCAAGTATTTTATTGATATTTTGCTCGGTTGTATATAATTCCGACTTGCAAAATTTGACAAGTTCCACCGCCCGCTTTATATTGTTATTTACAGTATCCACATTCATATCCGAATCTTTGATTTGCTCAATTATGGCATTGAGTTCGTCTATTGCTTCCTTATATGTAAGTTTTTTCTTGCTCATATATCTTATAATTTTTTGTAAAGGTAAATAAAAATTAGAACTCCAAAACTCTTTTTAAGGATTTCCAAACTCAATGATGAAACCCAATATCAGCGTAAACCAATCGCATATCGTCATTGCGAGCGTAGCGAAGCAATCCAGTAATTAATAGATTGCTTCGCTTCGCTCGCGGTTCGCAATGACGGGTTATTTCACCCTTATGGGTTCGCAATTACGCGCTGTTTACACATCAAAATAATATTTTCAACACCAATTTCTGCTAATTTTCTTTTAATTTAAGACATTTTATTAAAATCGGAGCGGCTACATTACAATAAATATACTAATTTTGCACGTAGTTGATTATTAATTAAATTTTGCTAATGAAAAGTTTTCTGTATGTTTTAATTGTTTTTTTGTTTGTCGGATATTCCGATATGATGGCGCAGTCTGATGCTGAAAATACTGTGAGTGAAGCGGCTGATACCGCAAACGATACCGTGAAAGTAAAGCCCAAATTGAAATTTAGCGGTTCGCCTTCGCTTACGCTTACACAAACATCTTTCAGTAACTGGTCTGCCGGAGGTGCAAATTCTATTGCAGGAGTTGCAATGGTTGGGATTAAAATGACATATATCGAAACAAACTATACATGGGAAACAACTTTGGATATGGCTTACGGATTGACATATCAGGAAAAAAACTTTTTGAAAAACAATGATAAAATTGATATTTTTACAAAATTCGGACTGCGTTCGTCAAAAAAATGGTACTATTCTTTGGCATTACAGTTGAAAACACAGTTTGACAGAGGTTATAAAACATATCCGCCACCCGATAAAAGTAAATATAATTCGAGATTTATGTCGCCGGGATACCTTATTGCTTCGCTTGGGATGGATTATAAACCAACCGATGAACTGTCGTTTATGCTGTCGCCGTTTTCTGCAAAATACACTTTTGTTCTTGACACAATGCTGTCGAACAGAGGCGACTTCGGCGTTGACCCCGGACACCGCACTATGGCTGAAATAGGTTCGCTGATAAAGGCTACATATTCAAAAACATTCAAGTCGAAAAGTACGATAAACAGTTCGCTTGAACTGTTTTCAAGCTGGATGCACAGTTTAGGCAATATTGATATAAGTTGGGAATTTGACTGGAATGTAAAAATAACAAAATGGTTTTCAACCAGAATTTATGCAAAACTTCTGTACGATGACGATATTAAAATCAAAGATACAACTACCGGCGAAATACTTGGACCACGGCTGCAATTCAAGCAAATGATAGGAGTTGGAGTTTCATTATCGTTTTAAATGATTAACATTATGCTGTACCCTTTAAAATTTCATCCGATATACAAAACTTACGTCTGGGGCGGGAAAAAACTTGCCAAACTTAAAAATATCAAAAACAACAGACAAATAAGCGAATCGTGGGAACTGTCGCCGATAAAAGGCAACATTTCGACTGTTGCAAACGGATTTCTGAAAGGAAACAATTTGCAGGAACTTATAGAGATATACATGGGAGATTTGGTTGGCGAGCCTGTATATGAAAAATACGGTACGGAATTTCCTTTGCTGTTGAAATTTATTGATGCCGCACAGCCTTTGTCCGTTCAGGTGCATCCGAATGATGCAACGGCTTTGAAACGTCATAATGCTTATGGTAAAGAAGAAATGTGGTATGTAATCGAAGCCGAAAACGATGCCGAAATATGCACAGGCTTCAATCAAAACATGAACAGAGAAATATTACAAAAATCATTACACAACAAAAATTTGTCGGATTTTCTGAATTTTGAAAAGGTAAGAAGCGGAAATGTGTTTGAAATTCCGTCAGGGCGGATTCATTCAATAGGAAAAAACATTCTGCTTGCCGAAGTTCAGACAGCATCCGATATTACATATCGCATTTACGATTGGGGACGCGAATACGATGCAAAAACAGCACGCCAAATGCATACTGACCTCGCTTTGGACGTAATAGATTACAATTTTTACAAATCGTACAAAACACAATATGAAATTATACGAAATAACTATTCCGATATTTGTCGAAACGGTCATTTTTCGGTTAAAGCAGTTGATTTCGATGATGTGATACTTCGCAGTTATATTAATGCAGAATCTTTTACTGTTTACATGTGCGTTGACGGCGATACGGTTTTGGAATGTAACGGCAAAACGGAAACGCTGGTAAAAGGTGAAACGGTTCTTATTCCCGCTGAAATTGATGAAGTAATATTAATTCCCAATCAACATACACGTTTACTTGAAATATCAATGTAATCAATTTTCCTGAACGTATAAATTTGCTGCAAAAAATGATAATTAATAATATGACTGCTAATTTATATGAGTTAAAAAATTAATTTTGCAATATGATAAAATGAAATTATCAAAATAAAAATGGATTTACGGGAAAATAGCAGCAGGGAATATATCTCAAACAGTTTCGGCGCATTTATAAACAGCGGCATAACATTTTCATCCGATGAGTTGTCGTTGGTAAAAAATGCTTTTGATATTGCAGAAAACAGTTTGTCGGCTTTTGTTCGTGAAAACGGCGACCCGTTTATTTTACATGCCATTGAAATTGCAAAAATCATAACAAATGAACTCGGACTGTCGGCAACATCTGTGATTTCAATGTTTTTACACGAAGCCATTTCCAAATCACAAACTGAAATCGACATAAAAATTTTCGGCGATGAAATTCGGCGTATTGTTGAAGGACTGAACAAAATATCAAAAATTGACATCAAGGCAACAAGCCTGCAAGCCGACAATTTCCGAAAACTTATAGTATCCTATTCGAGCGACCCTCGCGTAACTATTATAAAACTTGCCGACCGCCTTGAAATTATGCGTTCGCTGTCGTTTTTTACGCCTGCAAAGCAAATGCAAAAAGCAACCGAAACGATGCTTTTGTATGCCCCGCTTGCGCATCAGTTGGGATTGTATAATTTGAAAATAGAACTCGAAAATCTGTCATTCAAATATCTTGACCCAAGTGCATACAGACTTGTAACAAACAAATTAAAAAGCACAACTGTGGAACGTGAAAAGTTTGTAAAAGATTTTTTACTGCCCATTGAAAATGGTCTGAAAAAGAATGGTTTCAAATATGAAATAAAAAGCCGTACAAAAGCGGCGTATTCCGTTTGGCGCAAGATGCAAGCTCAACAGGTAAATTTTGAAGGCGTGTACGATGTGTTTGCAATCCGTATTATTCTTGATTCGGAATTTGAAAATGAAAAATCGGACTGCTGGGCGGCTTATTCTATTGTTACCAGCATTTATGAACCTGATACAAAACGTTTCCGCGACTGGATTTCACGACCCAAAGTTACAGGTTATGAATCGCTGCATACAACAGTTTCAACCGCAGATGGTAAATTTGTTGAAGTGCAAATCCGTACTCGCCGCATGGACGAAATAGCCGAAAAAGGCGCTGCCGCACACTGGAAATACAAAGGAGTAAAACAGGTTCAAAGCGTACAGGACTGGCTTGATACGGTTCGTAATCTTTTGGAAACGGCGCAAATTGAAACAACCGAAAGAGTTAGCAGCATAAACGAAACGGAAATATTCGTATTCACTCCGACAGGAGATTTGCGGCGTCTGCCGAAAGGCGCAACGGTTCTTGATTTTGCTTTTGATATTCATACAAATATCGGCGCTCGTTGCGTTGGAGCGCGAATAAACGGCAAAAATGCAACCATACGAGAAAAACTCAATACGGGCGATACTGTTGAAGCGTTGACATCAAAAAATCAAAAACCAAAAATTGACTGGCTGAATTTTGTTGTTTCGTCAAAAGCAAAGACGCGAATACGCGGCAAATTAAACGAAGAAGAAGCCAAACTTGCGCGACTTGGAAAAGAAATTATCGAGCGGAGACTGAAAAACTGGAAACTGTCCACTTTTGAAGAAGCGGTAACAGCGCTCACAAAACATTATAAACTAAAACAGGGAACAGAATTTTATGCACTGCTCGGAAGTGAAAAAATAAGTTTTTCGGAAATAAAGGACGTATTGCAAAAACTGTATGGCGACCATGACAAAAAAACCGCTGAGGCTGCGGAAACAAAACAGATTTCAAAAACTCAAAAAACATCCGAACACAGCGATTATCTTGTAATTGACGAACGTTTGAGCGGATTAAGTTATCATTTGGCAAAATGCTGCAATCCTATAAAAGGCGATGATATTTTCGGATTTGTTACCATAAATTCAGGAATAACCATACACACCATTACATGTCAAAATGCCGCGCGACTGTTAGATAAATTTCCTTACAGAGTGATAAAGGCTAAATGGCGGGAAGGAAACGAAGGCTCTTTTCTTGCGACAATAAAACTTTCGGGTAACAGCGAAACAGGAATCTTGAACAGAATCACCGAAACGCTGCAACAAATAAACGTGCCGATACGCTCAATAAACATATCATCGAAAAAGGGAGAATTTGACGGAAAAATACAAATATCAACAACAGGCGCAAAATTTTTAGACCATGTATTGCATCGCCTGCGACAAATAAAAGGCATACATAAAGTACAGCGAATAAACCAGTAAAACAACAATATCTTTTACTGCGCAATATCCGTCAGATGAAATGTGTTATCGTGCAAACGGTTTTTATTTGTATGCCAAAAATAATCTTTTGTAATTTATAAATTAATATATATTTTCAGGAGAAACTCAGAACTACAAATACCATCTTTCCATAAAATAATTAGCAATAAGGCGTATGTTTAAAAAAGATACAGCCGAATTTTTCGGCTGTATCCTTCGTTTAACTTAAAAAACTAAACATTATGAAAACACATTATCTGCTCTTTATATATTCTTCATTTATTCCTTTAATAATATCTCCTGTAATATCTAATCCGGGATTTCCATACAAAACGGTTGAATTTCCGGATGTGCTTATAATCATACTGAACCCTTTTTCTTCATTGTATTTATTCACATATATCATTATCGCGTTTTGAATTTGATTAAGTAAGACTATTTCCTTTTCTGCCAATTCGTTTCTAATCTTATTTTGTTCTTCTTCCAAACTTTGCTGGCGGCGAAGCAATCGTGCCTGTTCCTGTTCGGTTTGAGAACGTGTTATCAGCCCTTTTTCGGCTTTTTCCTGAAAGTCGGCAACATCTTTACGGAAAGATTCCGCTTTCGTTCTCATTTCGGTATCAGCCTTTGTTACATCGTCTTCATATATTCTTCTTAAATCGTGATACATATCAAAACTGTTGAGGATAGAATCCATACGCACAAACACAATGTCTCCTTTTTCGGCATTCAAAACAGGAATATCGCTTTTGATTGAATCAGATACCACTTTTTCAATATTTTTTGAACCGTTGCCTCCACATGACGACAATATCAAAACCGATACAAGCGTAAAAATATATGTTTTTTTCATTATAAAATTTTATTTTATCAGGCTGCAAAGGTAAAATAAGTTTTTGTAAAAATACATTTATCTCTCGATGAATTTTTGCACACAGTTAACAAATTTTTCCTGTTGTTCGACATGAATCCAATGTCCTGCGTCTGCTATTATTTCTATTTTCAAGTCTAAAAAAACGTCTGTAATAATCTTAATATCAGAATCTATTATATGATTGGAATTTTCGCCGATGATGAATAAAGCAGGAATTTGCACTTTGTTTTTTTCATTTTTTTTAAGAGATCCGCAAGTAATAGTCTTAACATTATTTAATATTGCAGGCAGATTAAATCGCCATAAAAAATTACCTTTGGGCGCTTGGTATAAATTTTTCAAAAGAAAATTTTGAAGATTAATATCGCTTATTTTTGTTGATATTTGTGCGGCGGCTTCGTGGCGCGAATGTATGTTATTCGTATTTACGCTTGTCAACGCCGACAGTATGTTTTGATGAAATGCCAGTATTGTTTCCTGATTTGCACAGTTGAAAGGCGAAATATCCACAATCACCGTTTTGGACAATAATGCCGGATGCCGTTTTGCGAGCAGAGCGGCACAGCGTCCGCCCATTGAATGACCAATAATTGCAGGCTGTTCAATTTTATGGTATCTGATAAATTCAACCAAATCATCGCAGACTGTTTCGTATGAATGTTCGTTGCTGTGCGGCGAACGTCCGTGATTTCTCAAATCAACGGCAAAAACGGTGTGCGAATGCGACAGACTTTTGGCAATGCTTACCCAATTGTCCGAACAGCCGTAAAGTCCGTGCAAAATAATAATATTGCCGCCTGTATTCCCAAATTTGCGAAAAAACAGTTGCATTGAAATTTTCAATTACATATTATTCGATTTCACGCATCCCGTTATAAAAATCCAAAATCTTTTTACGGAAAATATAATCATACTTTGCCTGTGACAGGTTTGCCGAAGCCTTCATCAAATTATTGCGCGCATCATTGAACTCGTAGGTTGTGGAACGTCCGTTTTCAAATTTTTCTTTTGCAAATTCATAGGCTTTTTCAGCAGATTGCAGAGCGACTTCCGATGATTTGTATTTCTCTTTTGCTCCTGTTGCGTTATAATATGCCTGTTGAATTTCCTTATAAAGATTTTTCTTCGTATTTTCGAGTTGCAACTCCTGATTTCTTACATTTAACTTTGCCGCGCGTATATTGTTGCGTGTTGCAAACCTGTTGAAAACAGGAATATTCAAGTAAAATCCAAGATATTTGCTTTCATTGTTTCTTAACTGCTGCGCAAACGATGAATTGTTGTAACCGTTGATTTTGTAATAATTGTTACTGTAACCTGCGCCAAACGACAACTGCGGATAATAGGCGCTTCTTGCTATTTTAACTGTTTTTTGGCTGCTTGCCAAACGATATTCGTCGGCTCTGACGGTGGCGCGTGTTGCAAGTGCGTTGGCGTAAGTCTCGTCGGGATTTGCAGGTAAAATAAAATCTGCTGCCATGTCGGGAGTTTCTACGTCAAAGTTTTCGGGAGAGGGTAATTCGAGCAGTTGCGTTAGATTAAGAAGCGACAATTGCAAATCGTTTCTTGCCTGAACAATGGCAAGTTCATCATTTGCTATTTGTGATTTCACTTCGTACACCTGCGCTTCCGATGATTTTCCCGACCGATAGAGTTCTTCTATTCTGTCCAACTGTTGAGCGCTTAATGCCTGCTGGTTTATTGTTATTTCGAGAAGTTCCTTGTTGTATAAAATTTGAAGATATGCAGAAATTACCGCTAATTCAATATCTTCTCTTGCCTTTTCAAAATCGGCTATTGCCGCCTGCAAGTCAAATTTGGCTGCCGCTATTTCGTTGGGAATTTGAAAGCCTGTAAACAGCGGAACTGTTGACGACAGCGACAGCGATGTTGAACTTGAATTCAAACTTTGGTATGAATTATCAGCAGGAGATGCTCCGCGACCGAAGGAGAATGTTTGATTTGCGGTTGCGCTGAGGTTAGGCAGTCGCTGATTTTTTGCAGTACTCAATTTCAGTTCTTGATTTTGCTGCGAAATATCCTGCATTCTAATTGTAATGCTATTGTCTTTTGCATGTCTTATACATTCCTGCAAAGTCCATTTCTTTTGAGCGTTTACGGTTGTTGAGCATGCAAATGCAAGCAGTATGATTAATATTTTTATTTTCATTTTTATGTTTTTGATTATTTACAATATCTATATTTTATTTTATTCATCAATTCTTAAAAATTTACACAAATATTTCAAGAAATATGAGGATTTTCAAAGCCTGTATGACTGTATAAATTAAAAATACAATGTATTTAAATTACATACAAAACATATTATTTTTTACCTGTAACAATACTTCCTCTGATTTTGTCGGCAACTGTAAGTCCGCTTTTAATTTCAATATTTACGCCGTCAGACAGACCTGTTTCGACAAAGTGTTTTTCAAAAACCTGTTCGGGGCTTTCGGATTTTACTATGTAAACGAATGTAGAATCGTTCTTTATTTCTATTGTGTTTTCGGGAACGGAAAGCACGCTGTCAACCGAGGCAAGAATTATCTCGCCGTTTGCGCTGTATCCTGCGCGGATAAACACATCTTCCTGCATTTTTGCCGCCGCCTTGATTTCAAACTGATTTGCTCCGCCTGTTGATTCCACTCCTTTGGGCGAGATATATTCGAGAACCGCATCCAGTTTAACGTCCTGCAATGCGCCGATGGTAAGGGTCATTACCATTCCTTCCTTTATGCGTCCCACTTCTGTTTCGTCAACGTTGCCGATAAAAATCATGTCGTTCATGTTTGCAACTGTGGCAATGGTTGTGCCGTCGTTGAACGTATTTGACTGTATTACCGAATTTCCCGCTTTTACTGGAACATCAAGCACCAGACCGCTGATTGTAGAGCGGATAAGAGTGCTGCTATACTGCGCCGTGCGTTCCGAAATTCCTTCCTTAATAATTTGGAGGGCGTCTCGCGATGTTTCATAATTTTCGGTTGCTGTTTTGTGGGCTGTTTCGGCTCTTTCGTATTCTTCTTTTGTAATAATTCCTTTGTCATAAAGTCTTTTTTGGCGTTCAAATTCCTGACTTGCCTGAGTTAAATCTATTTCGGCAGTGCGCATGCGCGATTCGGCGCTGTTAAGCGAACCTACGTCGGGAATAACTTTCACTTTGGCTATTACTTCGCCTGTGGATACTTTTTGTCCGGCTTCCTTATAAACGTCAGATACGATGCCGGATATTTGCGGTTTGATAAGAATTTCATCGCGGGGCGAAATTTTGCCTGTGATAACGGTACTCTTTTTGATTGACTCCTTTTTAGGCGTTACCATTTCGTAAACAATTTTTTCAGGTTTGGATTTGGTATAAAGAAAATAAAATGTCCAGCCAACAAGGAAAACAAGGATTCCGATAAAGATAAGTTTAAATATTTTTTTCATTTCTATACTTTTTTAATTTATATTTTATAATTAATTTATATTGATTTTTTATTATTAAATAATATTATTCTGAATAATTCTGACGGAATTGATTAAAATACGGATAGATTGCCCAGTGTTTTGCGTTTTTTTTCGTATTTAAATTATTATTAATCATTAATTATTATCATTCATTTATCAATTATTCTTCCGACAGCGCTTCTATCGGTTTTATTTTCATGGCGCGAAATGCGGGACCAAGCCCTGCAAGCGTTCCTAAAATTATTATAATAAGCGCAGCTACAACAGACGTAAGAAAATTTATCTGAAACACTGACGTTCCGTTGCCGCTGACATCCAGCCCAAGATCAACCATTTGCAATATCAGTACGGCAAACGATATTCCCAAAAATCCTGCAATGGCTGTGATTGCAAAACTTTCGCTCATTATTTGCGTCATAATTGACGCCGGCTTTGCGCCGAGCGCGCGGCGTATTCCTATTTCCTGAGTGCGCTCGCGCACCGTTACCATCATTATGTTGCTTACGCCGATTATGCCTGCAAACAGCGTTCCGAAGCCTACAATCCACGCAAGAATATTTACGCCGAGAACTAAATAACCGATCTGTTTGAATAGTGTTTCGATATTGATTGAATTTACAGCCTGCCTGTCGTGGGGAGCAATGCTGTGGTTTAGTTTGAGTATTGCTTCCATCTGTTCCTGCATCTCGCTTACTGAAACATCGGGTTTAGCCATTGCAGCAAATACATCAACATTTTCTCCGTAGTTATACAGTGTTTGAATTGTGGTGAACGGTATCGTAACAAGTTCTTTTTTATCTCCGTTGAAAGTCATATTTTCGCCTCCTTCACCCACTCCGATAACCTTGTAATAAATGCCGTCAACGCGAATATCCTGCCCTATCGGGTTTTCGCCGCGATTGAAAAGCATTTCATAAACGCGCGAACCGATAAAACATACCTTTCGGTGTTCCTGCAAATCCATATCGTTCAGATACCGCCCGAACTTTATTGTCTGTCTGTCGATTTTATCATAATTGGCAAAATTTCCCTGCACCAAAACCGTTCCTTTCTTTTCGCCGCGTACGGCATTGTCGTCTGTCGGCGACCATGGCATAATCATAGGTGAAATTTCTTCAATTCCCTTTACGTTTGTTTTAATAATATCAATATCTCTGTTGTTGACTGTCCACCATCTGCCTTTGCGGAAACCTTTATATGCTTCGCTTGTGCGTCCGTTCCACATCAAGCATGAATTGCTTGCAATGCCGTCAAGCTGCCCCGCAATAAGATTTTCCAGACCTCTGCCTCCGCCGATTAAAGCAATAAGCATAAAAATTCCCCAGAACACGCCAAATGCTGTAAGAAAACTGCGCAGTTTATTGCGGCTTATGGTTATAAATATTTCGTTCCAACGGTCTAAATCAAACATAATTCTATTTGTTATTAAGCGCTTCTATTGTTTTTATTTTTACTGCCTTCAACGCAGGAAAAAATCCTGCAACCGTGCCTGCAATTATAAGTAATAATGTAGCCTGCACGGCAATGTTTATGTCAACGGTAGGATTTAAAAATGCATTAAACGAATCGCTGCCTGCCGAAGAAGGCTGAAAAAACTGCGATGCAAATTCGGTTATTCCGACCCCGCAAACAAGCCCGATGTATCCGAAAATTGTTGTTATAAATACAGATTCTACAATCACAAGTTTAAGAATACTCCACGGCGATGCTCCTATTGATTTGCGGATGCCGAACTCGCGCGTGCGTTCGCGAACTGTTATAAGCATAATGTTGCTTACGCCGACAATTCCCGAAAGCAGAGTAAAAATTCCAATAATCCACACTGCAATATTTATATATTTTGATGCGTTTGCCATTTGAAGATAATCTTCAAAACGGTTCCAGTACCACATTGCATTTTCATCGTCAGGCGAAACCTGATGCACCTGAGCAAAACGTTTACGATAACCGCTCATAAATTCGTCATTGGTTTCCTTGTCGTAGATGTTTTCGTTAAGAGTAAAGGTAAAATTTGAAAGATTTATTCCTCTGTTGTAAACTATCTTTGCCGTTGATAGTGGGATGTATGATGATGTTGCATCCTGACGGTTTTCGATATAATAAACGCCGACAACGGTGTACATTATTCCTGCCACATTCACAAGTTTTCCAATGGCGGGCTGGTTTTTGAAAAGTATGTCTTTTGCCCGCTCCGATATTACTATTACCTTTCGCTTTTCGCGGATGTCAAGGTCATTTATAAAACGTCCGTTTCCCTGCGCTATTTTTGCGCCATCAACGATAATTCTTTCCGGGCTTACGCCTGTCATGCTTGATGTAAGGTATTCGGCGCCGTTGCTTATGTTTTTTGAACCCAAACTGACATTGCCGATAACAAAATTTATATCTCTGTCAAATTCATCGGCTGTGAACTTAACATCGCGGTCGGCAATGTAAATTCGGCGTCCCGATTGAAATCCCGCATAAGGAATGTTTGTTCGTCCTCCCCATATATTTACTACATTCATCAGTCTGTCGCCAAAGTTTGAAGTAAATCCGTTTTTCAGTCCGTTACCCGAACCGAGCAAAACAATAAGCATAAAAATTCCCCAGGCAACGGCAAACCCCGTGAGAAAAGTTCTCATTTTGTTTTGGCGAATGGTATTCAGTATTTCGTGTAAAAGGCTAATCATTAGTTTGCAGTTATTTTATATTTTCCACACTGAAATTAGAAAACTTATGTTCCGAATTATCTTCTATTTTTTCGATAACTCCATCTTTCAACCGTATTATTTTGTTGGTTTGATTTGCAACTCCCGATTCGTGCGTTACTATAATCATTGTCATTCCCGTTTTGTTTACCTTTTTAAGAACTTCAAGCACTTCTGCTGATGTTTTGCTGTCAAGCGCTCCCGTAGGTTCGTCTGCAAGAATAATTTGCGGTTTTGAAATCAAGGCTCTGGCGATTGCAACGCGCTGTTTCTGCCCGCCCGAAAGTTCGTTTGGCATGTGATGCGCCCATTCTTTCAAGCCCAATTTATCCAAATATTCAAGCGCCAGCTTGTTGCGTGTCTTTCTGCCCATTTTTTGATAATACAGCGGAAGAGCAACATTTTCCATAGCGTTTTTGAATGAAATCAAATTAAAAGATTGAAAAATAAAACCTATCAATTTATTGCGAAAATAAGCGGCTCGCGTTTCGCTTAAATTTTTTATCAATACATCATTCAAACAGTATTCACCCGTATCGTAATTGTCAAGAATACCGAGAATGTTCAGCAATGTTGATTTTCCCGAACCCGATGCGCCCATTATTGAAACAAATTCTCCTTTGTTAATTTCCATGTCAATACCTTTAAGTACATGCAATGGCGCTCCGTTGTAGTATGTTTTATTTATATTTTTAAGTCTTATTATTGCCGACATTCCGATATAATTTTAATTTTAAACAATATTTTACTTAAATAAGTCTGTTCTTAATAATGAGTTATCTGTTTTCTTATATTTCGCGTAAAGATAATATATATATTTCATACTTTGTATTGCAAGGTATTAATTATTATGTTAAATAATATTAATATAATTATAATCAGATAAAATTCAATATTTTACATTTGATTTATGGTTGTTGCCAAAAATATTCCGGATCGTGTACAATAACAATTTTATTGTTGTTTATAATATCCGAACGTTCATAGCCAAGAGGCAAAAGCGCAATACGTGTGTTATCGGTATTTCTGTATCTGCTTTCGGGATTGAACTTGCTGACTTGCATACATTCAAGCCAGTAGAGATTTTTTGTCATATATATGTCAAGATATTCTTCTTTTGTTTGCGGCTTCTCATTATTCCAGTTTGCATCTTCATTCAAAACAGTCGGTTTGCCGCTTATCAATCTTTCGCGCACTTCTGCTATGCTCAAAAGATTTCCGTTTTCATCTTTTACGTAAGCATTAAAAGTGGGATCCATCCATATCCATTTTTGAAGCGTTTCGGAATAAACGCTGTTGATAACATGACAGTCTGTATCTTTTTCGTTTTTCGGCATGCAGGTTATATAACGCGATTTGAAACCCATAGCAAGATAACATTCGTTGAGAGCAATAGCCAGTCCGCGACAGTTTATTCCCCTGCCTGTTGCCTTGTGATAATTGTAAAAATCAATTACATCAAATTCGCAAAGCGCATAATTGCTGCCATCATGCCTGACAGTATTGTGTAGCCACGTCATCAGGTTTATTATTTTTGAAATTTCGTCTCCCTGTCCCGCAATGGAATCAAGATTAAAAAGGTTTTTCACTTCTTTCAACAATTGAATGCTTGCATTTTCATATTTAAAATGCGGTAATACGGCGGTATCGGCTTTTTCGTATTTCCCTGCCTGTTGCAGAATATATATATAATCGCCGTGTTCCCTTATACTTTCCATTAATTCAATAAATCGTTTTTCGTTGCGAATATTATCCAAATCCGAATCGGTTTTTGCAAGCGAATAATTAATATAGCCCCAGTCGTTAACGCATGTTGCAAAAGCGTTGATTGCTTCTTCTTTCCTGTTTTGCATCGAATAAACGCAGGCAAGAGAGTAATATATATCAGCCTGAAGCGCTTTAACGCTTTCTTTATCTTCGTCCGATAAACGTGAACACAGTGTAATTACTTCATTTAACAATTTTTCCAGCGCGTCATAATTTTTGCTGTCGAGATTTTCCGAAATGGCTTTTCCAATAGTTGTTACTTGATTTTCAAACTCCTGTAGCGATAATAAATTGTTTGTTTGCGCCGTCACAAAGATACTGCCGACAAAAAGCGACAGAGTAAAAATAATTTTTTTCATACTTTTCATTTTATAAATTTATAATCATTATATTAATTCTTCTTTATGTAATAACGTATAAAATCAATATTTGTTGCATCAAAAACACAAAAAAATCAAATATTTTAATTAAATATTTTATAGTCAGCAAAATAAAATTGTTAAAATTTACCGTCATTTTTTGTAGAATTATTACAAAACATTTAAATGTAAAATAAAATCCTCTTATTCAAATAAAATAAGAGGACTGTAATAGTAAATAAATATGATAATTTATTATAAAATAAAGTAGTTAATTTTCCAGTACCCTCGGGCGGAATCGAACCGCCATTTAAAGTTTAGGAAACTTCCGTTCTATCCGTTGAACTACAAGGGCAAATCCGATAAATAATTTATCTGTTGTATATAAGTCAAATTATTCGGAAAATTTAAATTGCTAATGATAATTCTTTTTCGGCTTGTTCTTTGCCATCATAAGCCCATTTAAGATATATCGCTCCCCACGAAAATCCTGCGCCGAATGTGGTAAGTATGAGTTTATTGCCTTTTTTCAATTTGGACTCAAAATCCCACATACACAATGGAAGTGTTGCCGCTGTTGTGTTTCCGTATTTTTCAATATTTACCATAACTTTTTCTTTTGGCAACTTCATACGTTCACCGACTGCTTTTATTATTCTTAAATTTGCCTGATGCGGAATGAGCCAGTCTATTGTTTCAGGCGTCAGTCCGTAACGTTCCATTAATTCCAATGATGTTTCGGGCATTTTGGAAACAGCCGCTTTATATACAGACTGCCCTTCCTGATATATAAAATGCTGACGGTTAACAACAGTTTCCATTGTTGCCGGATAACTCGAACCTCCTGCTTTTTGATATAAATATTTACGTCCCGAACCATCTACATGAAGTATTTCGTCAATTAAACCGTACCCTTCGGTATTTGGTTCAATAAGCACGGCTCCCGCTCCATCTCCGAAAATCGGACATGTCGCTCTGTCCGTATAATCAACAAAACTTGATATTTTATCTGCGCCTATGAGTATTATTTTTTTATATTTTCCTGTTTCAATAAATTTGGAAACTGCCGAAAGTGCAAACAAAAAACTTGAACATCCTGCATTTATATCAAACCCGAAAGCATGTTTAATACCGACCAAATCGCTTACAATATTTGCCGTTGAAGGAAAAGGCATGTCTGGCGTAACTCCGCACCATACAACCAAATCTACGTCATCTACGTTTATGTTTGTTTTGGCGATAAGTTTACGAACTGCTTTTTCAGCCATGTATGATGTTCCCAATCCTTTTTCGCGCAGAATATGTCGTTCCTTAATTCCGATACGGGTCATAATCCATTCATCGGTAGTATCAACCATTTTGCTTAATTCCTCATTTGTAAGAATGTATTCGGGAACATAGCCTGCAATTCCCGTAATTGCTGCGGTTATTTTATTCATTGTTTTTAATGTTTAAGGATTTCTTAATTTTATCTGTTAAATCAACCCGAACAACAGATTCTGCTTGCAAAATCATGTTTTTTATTGCCAAAGGAGTTGATGCACCGTGTCCGATAATAATAGGAGCATTGACGCCAAGCACAGGCGTGCCTCCGTAAAGTTCGTAATTAAATCTGTCGAAAAAATCGTTTTTGATATTAAGTTTTTTTGCTATTCTGTAATTTGATTCTGCCTGCTTGAGAATAATATTTCCCGTAAATCCATCGCAAATAATGACATCTGCTTTTTCGCCTGTAAAAAGTTCGTGTCCTTCTACGTTTCCTATAAAATTAAACCGTCCGTCAACTTTCATAAGTTCGTACGCCGCTCTTGTAAGCAAACTTCCTTTTTCTTCTTCTTCGCCAACGTTTACAAGACCTATACGGGGATTTTCGTAACCAAGAATTTCTTTTGCATAAATAGAACCCAGCAGAGCATATTGTAAAAGATTATCTGGTTTACAGTCAACATTTAAACCTACATCCGCAATAACGGATGTTTTTCCGTTCAGCAACGGAACATTGCTTGCTATGCAAGGTCGCAAAATACCTTCAATAAATTTGACTGTATATACAGCGCCGACCATCATTGCGCCTGTACTGCCGGCGCTTGCGATGCTGTCAATTTTTTTACCGGCGAGATATTCAAAGCCTACCGTTATACTCGAATTACTTTTTTGACTGAATGCTTTTGCAGGATGGTCATCCATGCCTATAACTTCGGTTGTATTTACGATTTCAAAATTACTGGCTGCAAAATTATTTTCATTACATATTTTAATTATGCTTTTTTCATCGCCAAAAAGCACAAGTTGTGTATTTTTATGTAAACAATGATATGCGTCAATCGCTCCCTTTACTACATTCAAAGGTGCAAAATCTCCGCCCATTGCATCTATACCTATTTTCATACGCAATAATATTTGTTAGACTTAAAAAACTAAATTTATTGTGAGTTAAAAACACTTATGAATTTTCACTCTCAATTTTCAATTTTAAAATCTCATATTATGCCGATACCTGTTTGTCGATAATTAAGCGACCTCTATAAAATCCACATTCTGGACATACTCGATGATAAAGAACTGCAGTGCCGCAATTTGAACAGTTTGCCAACGTAGGCGCTACTGCTTTGTAATGTGTTCTCCGTTTGTTTTTTCTTTGTTTTGATATTCGATGTTTCGGATGTGCCATATCAATATAATTTTAATTGTTAATACTTTATTTTCTATAATTTTAATTTACTTTTATCTTTTTCAATATTTTTATCATTTCTTTGTTACACTGGCTTTCGTCAGAATGTAATCGCTGAATTGGTAAACTTATGCCTATACTTTCATAAATATACTGAGCAAAATTTATTGTATCATCGCCACGATTCAAATACATTATTTCATCATTACCGTCAATATTACCGTCGGGTTCTCCGCATTTTATCAGCAATGTTCCTTCATAGTTTACATTAATGACCGCATCGTCCAAACATCTGTCACACATGGTAATAACTTCACCTTTTATAGCAACTTTCGCAATCATTGAGGCGCTTAAACGATTCAATTCAATATTTGCCGAAAGTTTACCATGTTTTATTTCCGAGTAGTCAAACTGTTCAAAGAACCTGTCATCAATTTCGAAGACAAAATCATGCTTCCCGATAGATAAACCACTGAAAATCACATCATATTTACTCAAGTAATTCATCTTGTATAATCTAAAATAGGCACAAAGGTAATAAAAAAAACGGATTATCACAGAAATGCAATAAAAATTATAAGCAAAACAGCCAGAAAACAAATGTAATTACCTCTCTTCCTGATAAATCTAAATTCGAGATGAAACAGCGGATAAAATATCGAAAGCAAAAGAGACTTTTACTATATATATTTAACTTGTTTACTGATATTTACAGTCTCTAATATTCTCATATTTTCCGAATAAGTCTTCGGATTTTAATAATAACGGTTTAAAAACAAAATAAAGGGTTGTGCGCCCTTTATTTTTTCAAAAATGACATTTGCACAAAGTATCTATTTTGGGTAATAGGCTTTTGTGCAAATTTGTCATAACAACATCACCTATGTAAAACCAGTGCAAAGATAATTACTTTTTTTCTTTTGTCAATACTTTTCTATAAAAAAATTTCAAAAAAAAGGTTAAATATATAGGTTTGTACAAATTTATTTGATTTTAATCATAAATCAATAAAAATATATGGGTCAAAAATAACAATTTTTAATCAAAATTTAAATTGTTGCACTTAAACCCGTATAAACATTAGAAAAAATTGTAAGTAAAATCATAAAATATTTTTCAACTCTATAAGAGAATTTATCAAAAACGTAGGTTTTTCGGGCGGTTCAGGTACATTTGCAGATTTTAAATAAATTTGGTCTATTCCGAATTTTTTTGCGCCTGAAATATCACTCACAAAATCATCGCCAACAATTATCGCTTCTTTTTTCGACGAATGTAACGAACTTATCACATATTGAAAAAATTTACTGTGCGGTTTATTATAACCTGTATTTTCAGCGGTAAAGATTTTTGTAAAATACTTTTTTATATCCGCTGCTTCCATTTTTTTGAACTGTATTTCATTAAAACCGTTGGTTACAACATGCAGCTGATATTTTTTATTAACCAAATATGTCAATACTTCGTGTGTATTTGGAAAAAGCGTTGTTCTGTCGGGAATTTTTTCAATAAATTTTTCGCCGAATTTTATTCCCAGTTCTTTATCATCAATTCCAAAATCTTTGAAAGCCAGATAAAATCGTGTATTGCGTAAAGTTGTCTTTGTAATTTTGCCGAGCGCATAATCTTCCCACAGACGAATATTGTGCATTTTATATGTACGAAACCATTCGTCAAAATCGGTTATGGTTTCATCAAGTCTGCAATTATAAAAAATCTCTTTTACGGTGTCGCGCGTATCAGTGTCAAAGTCCCAAAGCGTGCGGTCTAAATCAAAAAGGATATGTTTATACTTCATGTCAAAAATAAATTTTCAAAATTCTGAATTTATAAATACTATTCATGTTCAAACCGCAAAGTTATTTCAACAATTTCGGACTGACTTCCTATCCTTAATTTCGGACCCCAGCCGCCTGCTCCTGATGTTATGTAATAATGTGTATTGTTTTTTTTCAAATATCCGTGTTGTTTTTCATATACCAATTTTGTTATCAGCGTAAAGGGAAATATCTGTCCTCCGTGAGTATGTCCCGAAAGTTGTAAATCTACTCCGTTTTCTTCTGCCTGACCAAGATTAAACGGTTGATGGTCAAGTAAAATTACAGGTTTTTCTTTGTCAATATTTTCTAAAATGGCATCAAGTTTTTTACGATTTTTGATTGTTTTATCATTGCGTCCTGCGATATAAATATCATTGTCAAGAAGAACCAAACTGTCCTGCAACATTATTATTCCGGCGGATTTTAAATAATCTACCGTATTTTTCATATCTCCGTAACATTCGTGATTTCCCGTAACACCGTAAACGCCGAGCGGCGCTTTTAACTGCAAAAATTCTTCTCTCATGTTCTGTTCTATAATCGGCGCTGAATAACCATCCGCAATATCTCCGACAAGTAAAATTATATCCGGTTTTTGCGCATTTATCAAATCAACGATTTTTTTCAAATATTTTTTGTTTATTGAATATCCCAAATGAAGGTCGCTTGCTGCAATAATTTTCAAAGTTTCGATTTTTGCCTTTTTGTTGATATTTATATCCAGTTTTTCAATTTTTATGCGAGTAAAATTGTATCGACCCCAAATTAGTATCAGCATAGTCAATGCAAGCGCCAAAAAAATCATTTTCCGTTTGAATTGCTTCCAAATTGCCATCAGTGCAATAATTACAAATACCGAACATCTTAATATATATTTTATTACTGAGTTATGCGGATTTATCTGCAAATTATCCAAATATTTTACAAACATATTTATCAATCCCACAAAGAGCATGATAAGCATGAAATAAACACATGCAACTATCCATGTTACCAGATAGTTAATTATAAAAACATTCACCTTTGGCGGCAAATATCCTCTGAGAAAAATGCCTGTTGAAAAAATAGCGACAATTAACAAAAAAAACAGATTATATGTCAGTTTTATCCAAGACGTATCGGGTAAAATATTTCTTATTTTGAAGTACGCAAAAGCGCTGACAAGAACGAATATTGTTATAAGGATTATTCTAAACATGGTTTCATTTTTTAATTGCGAATTACAAACTGTCATCTTTTTAAAACATTACACATCAACTTTGCGGTAAATTGTACTTTATAAGAAACAGATTTATTTTAATTGCTTCAGATAAAGCTGTATTGTATTTTCGAGTCCAAAATAAATGGAGTCGCTTATTATCGCATGACCGATTGAAACTTCAAGCAGACCGGGAATGTTTGCGCAGAAAAAATTCAAATTTGCAAGATTCAAATCGTGTCCTGCATTCACTCCCAAGCCAAGTTCTACCGCCTTTTCTGCCGCAACAACAAATGGTTTTATCGCTTCATTTTTGTTTACTGTAAAATTGGTTGCATAAGGCTCAGTATATAATTCAATCCGTTCGGTTTCCGTTTCGGCAGCGTAGCATATATTGGTTAAATCGGTATCAACAAAAACAGATGTCCGTATTCCCTGTTTTTTGAAAGTTGAAATAATGTTTTTCAGAAAATTTTTGTGTTTCCGTGTATTCCAGCCTGCGTTTGAAGTAATTTGATGATGCGCATCAGGAACTAATGTAACCTGTGCAGGACATATTTCAAGCACAAGGTCAATAAATTTTGGAATTGGATTTCCTTCAATATTAAATTCGGTGATTATTAAAGGTTTCAAATTTTTTACATCCGCATATCTGATATGACGTTCATCGGGACGCGGATGCACGGTTATGCCTTGCGCTCCGAATCGTTGACAGTCCACAGCCGCTTGCAGCACGTCGGGAATGTTTCCTCCTCGCGAATTTCGCAGTGTTGCTATCTTGTTTATATTGACGCTTAATCTTGTCATTTATGTTAAATTGTATCTTTTTGTTCACAAAGTTAGTATTTATTATGAGAATAAATGCTTTTTGTAATGAAAAAAATTATAACTTGCCGAAAATTTCAAGTTTATGAAAATTGCTGTTTATGGAAGAAACATCCCCGAATCTATTGACAACTATCTGTCTATATTGAACATGCTAAAATCCAATGGCTGTGAACTTTTCCTTTATGATGAGTTTGCAAAATTTTTGGCAAAACACGTATCCGGTTTTGGCAACTGTTTTACGTTTGGAGAAAAAAATTATTTGACCGCCGATTTTTCTTTTTTTGTAAGTCTCGGAGGAGATGGAACTTTTTTGGAAGCAACTCGTTTTATACGAACAAACAACATTCCAATCATTGGCGTCAACACAGGCTCGCTGGGTTTTCTGGCAAGCGTTTCGATTGATGGATTTCAAAGCGTTTTGGATGAAATATTAAACAAAAAATACCAAATAGAACATCGCAGGCTAATACATGTTGCAACACATGACAAGAAAAATATTTCGGCATGCGCTCTTAACGAAATAACTTTGCAGCGCACGATGCCTTCGCTTATATCTGCAACCGTAGAAATCAACGGCGAGCGTTTGTCGCAATACTGGTCTGATGGATTGATAATTGCAACGCCTACAGGTTCAACTGCATATTCGATGAGTGTGGGAGGTCCGATAATAGTTCCGACTGCATCAAATTTTGTCATATCGCCTATTGCGCCGCATAATCTGGCAATACGTCCATTCGTAATATCCGATGACGCCGAAATAAAAATAAAACTGCAAACACGCGGAGAAAAAGCAATGCTGACAGCCGACAACGAAATGTTTGAAGTAGAATCGGGAATGGAATTTACAGTCAAAAAATCAAAATATCAAGTAAACATCATCAAACCGGACAGTATAAATTTTTACAAAACGCTTAGAAATAAATTAATGTGGGGATATGATATTCGTAATGATATTAACGTTTCTCAACACTTCAATAGTTACAAAACATAAAATAAATATTACCTTTGCACCCTGATTTATATTTTATATAAAATTACAAAATTTGACAACAGTAATCAAAATATATGTATCTGTAACATTGTCGGCGCTTTGTGTGCCGTTACTGTCGCAAGAAAGTAACGGTTTGCTTACGCCAATTCATAAAAGCGAAATAGGAATTGCAGGAGGAACTTCATATTATATAGGTGATTTTAATGAAAGCGTTGTCCCATACATGATTAACCCAATGGGCGGACTGTTTTACAGATATAATTTTACAAAATACATAAATGTCAGAGTGCAGGCTTCAATGGGATTTGTAAAAGGCGACTCACGCAAATACGCAGGCGGGTTGCAAGGATTTCCTGAAGATGTGAATTTGGCGTTTAAACGTAATTTTTATAACATTAATGCTCTTGCGGAATTTAATTTTTTCCCTTTTTCATCTGTTGACCCCAAACGCAGACAAATCTTTACGCCGTTTTTAATAGTCGGAGCGGGATATTCATATTTCGACAAAAACAAAATTAATAACGACCCTTATCTACATAATGCATCTGCGGCATATCCAATGTTGTACGATACGCTAAAAACGACATCAAGCGTTGTTTTACCAATGGGATTCGGATTTAAATATTCGCCTGCAAATCAATGGACAATAGGCATTGAATGTGTTTTTCACAAAACCAATACCGATAAAATAGATTACTACATTAACAGAAGCGACAGCAAATCATTTAATATATTTAATAAAGATTGGGTTTCAACAATCTTGTTTACCGTTAGTTACAGATTTGTTGATAAAGCGCCATGCGCTGCATATAAAACACATAAAAGCACAAAAAACCGTCAATACAAAGGGTTTAACAAAAAATTAGACTGAAAATGCACAGACTCGACAAAAATAAAATTCCCGGACACGTTGCCGTTATAATGGATGGTAACGGACGCTGGGCAAAACGGCAAGGATTGAAAAGAATTTTCGGTCATCGTCATGCGTTACATTCTGTGCGGTCTGTTGTTGAAGGCGCAGGCGAAATTGGAATAAAATTTTTAACTCTTTTTGCTTTTTCAACAGAAAACTGGAACCGCCCGAAAGACGAAATAGAAGAACTGATGAATATGCTTGTTTCAGCGCTGGAAAAGGAACTTCCCGACTTGCATAAAAACAATGTACGACTGAAAACGATAGGAAATATTTCAAAAATGAACGATAAAGTTCAGGAAAAATTAAAAAAAGCAACTATATTTACAGCCGAAAATACAGGTTTGACGTTAACGCTTGCGCTTAATTACGGCTCGCGCGAAGAAATTATTGAATGTGTAAAATGCTGTGTACAAGATGTTATCAATAATAATGTTAGATTAGACGAGATAAATGAAATGATGTTTTCATCAAAACTTTACACAAACAACATGCCCGATCCCGAACTTATAATTCGCACAAGCGGAGAACAGCGCATAAGCAATTTTTTGTTGTGGCAGGCGGCTTACAGTGAATTTTATTTTACCGAAACATTTTGGCCTGATTTTCGCAAACAGCATCTGTTTGATGCGGTTTATGATTATCAGCAACGTGAAAGAAGATTCGGCAAAACAAGCGAACAAATTAAAAAATACGAATAAAATACAGATATATTATATTAATAAAATGAAAAAATTGTTAAATCTAAAATTACTCACAGTTCTGTTTTTTACAGGTAATATTTTGCTTGGACAAGAAGCCTTAAATTCGATAGACGCAAGTTACAGCAACCCAAAACAATATGTAATACAGGAACTCACTGTTTCCGGTTTGCAATATCTCGACCCGAATCAGGTTCTATCCGTATCCGGCTTTGTTGTTGGCGATACAATTACAATACCAAGTGAAGATTTGTCGTTTTTGGTGAAAAAATTATGGCTTAATCGCTATTTTTCCAAAGTAGAATTGCGATATACTAAAATAGAAGATGATAAAATCTGGATGGATATAAATCTTCTTGAAAATGCGCGTTTGGTAAATTGGGAGTTTACAGGCGCTTCGGGAACAAAAATCAGTAAAAGCAATAGAAACGACCTGAGCGAAAAACTTAATCTTCGCAAAGGATCTGCAATTTCGGAATTTATGATAGACAACTCCAAACGCCTGATAAAAAGATATTTTGCCGATAAAGGATTCCTTAATACCGAAGTTCGCGCAATTCAACGTTCGGATACCGTTCTGAAAAATGCCGCAACATTAACTTTTGTGATAAACAAAAATCCGAAAGTAAAAATCAAAAACCTGAATTTTAATGGAAACAGCGAAATATCAGACAGAAAGTTGCGCAAGGCAATGAAAAAAACAAAACGTAAAAGTCTTTTTCGTACAGGTAAATATATTCAGGAAAAATATGATGAAGATTTGGAAAATGTCATCACTTATTACAACAAAAAAGGCTATCGTGATGCAAAAATCATTTCCGATACACTATATGCTCTTGATAATAAGTTTATTAACGTAGATATAAATATCGAAGAAGGGAAACAGTATTTTGTACGAAACATAACATGGGTTGGAAATTCGGTATTGCCAGAAGAACATTTGAATGCAACGCTCGGTTTCAAAAAAGGCGATGTATATGACAAATCGACGCTGAATAAAATGCTGTTTGATGATGACCTTTCGGTATCAACTCAATACAATGATATGGGCTATATGTTCTTTTACCTTAATCCTGTCGAGTTAAATATAGAAGGCGATTCGATAGACTTGGAAATGAGAATGATAGAATATGATCAGGCAAGATTTAACAGAATAACTATTAACGGAAACAACAAAACAGATGAAGAGGTTGTACGCCGCGAACTTTATACAAAACCCGGAGAACTTTACAGCAAAACTGCAATAATGGAATCCATACGCCGTTTGGCAACTTCGGGATATTTTAATCCGGAAGCATTCAACAAACCCGAAGGTATAAGTTTTAATCCCGACCAGGCAAATTCTACAGTTGACATTGCATATAATCTCGAAGAAGTTTCCAACGACCAGCTCGAACTTTCGGGAGGCTGGGGAAGCGGAATGTTTGTCGGTTCCGTAGGCGTAACATTCAACAATTTTGCGCTGTCGCGAATATTCAAAAGAAAAGCATGGCGACCGGTACCGTCGGGCGAAGGTCAGACGCTGTCGCTTCGCGGACAGTCAAACGGCTCATATTATAATACTTTCAGTCTGAGTTTTATGGATCCATGGTTCGGTAAAAAGAAACCGAATACATTTTCGTTTTCGGCATATTTTGCTCACGAATCCAATGCTTCATACTGGTTTGGTAATTCCGACCAGTGGATGAGCGTTCTCGGTATCTCCGTAGGATTGGGAAAACGACTGAAATGGCCAGATAATAATTTCATGCTGCGTGGCGACTTGTCGTATCAACGATATACTTTGCACCAATGGTCAAGTTATTTTACATTTTCAGACGGAGCATCAAACAATTTAAGTTTAGGCTTAACGCTGTCTCGCGTATCAATAGACCAGCAGTTTTATCCGCGTCAAGGTTCCGAATTTTCGATAGGAGTACAGTTTACTCCGCCATATTCGCTGCTCAACAGCAAAAAAGATTATGCTACAATCTCTGATGCAGAACGCTACAAATGGATTGAATATCATAAATGGACATTCAGATTTGCAACATATACATCATTAACATCCGACAGAAAATTAGTTTTACATACAAAAACAAAATTCGGAGTTTTGGGGTATTATAATAAAGATTGGGGATATTCTCCGTTTGAAGGATATATTCTCGGCGGCGATGGCATGAGCGGATATACGCGCTACGGACAGGAAGTAGTAGGTTTGCGCGGATATGAAAACAATTCGCTTTCGCCATACAAAAACGGAGTAAATGCTGCAAATATTTATTCCAAGTTTACGGTAGAAATGCGTTATCCTATTATACTTGAACCAAGTTCAAGCATTTATGCGCTTGCGTTTTTTGAAGCCGGAAACTCATGGTACGACATCCGCGACTTTAATCCTTTTTCACTGAAACGCGCGGTAGGAATAGGTTTGCGACTGTATCTGCCTATTGTGGGTATTCTCGGTATTGACTGGGGCTACGGTTTAGACAAAGTAAAATATTACGATGGCGCAGGCGGAGGAAAATTCCATTTCTCAATTGGCACGATAATTGATTAATAATTATAAAAACACAATTATATAATAAGATAAAATAAAAAATTATGAAAAAAATTCTTTTAATATTAACAGGAATGATGATGTTATCATTCATGTCATTTGCTCAAAAATATGCATGTGTTGATACGGAATATATTTTAGGAAAAATTCCAAATTACAAATCAGCACAGGAGCAAATGGAAAAAATTTCGGCGCAGTATCAAAAAGAAATTGAAGACGGCTATCGAAATGTTGATGAAATGTATAAATCATATCAAGCTGAAAAAGCGCTGCTCACGGATGCAATGAAGAAAAAACGCGAAGACGAAATCATTGCAAAAGAAAGAGCAATAAAAGCCTTGCAGCAAAAATATTTTGCACCTGATGGCGAATTGACAAAAAAACGTGAAGAATTGCTGAAACCTATTCAGGAACGAATTTTTAATGCAATAAAAAACTTCGCAGATGACGGCGGATATGCTACAATTTTTGATTTGGCAAACAACTCATCAATGATTTATGTAAACTCGCGATATGATGTCAGCGATAAAATTCTTGAGAAATTAGGGTATAAACAATAAATTTATTATTTTTGTACTCTCAAATAAAAAAATAAAAATAAATATAGTATGAAAAATTTACTGAAAACAATCTTTATCATTGCATTTGCAATGCTTGCAAATACTACTTTTGCACAACAAAAATTTGCGCATATAAATCGCACCGAACTTATTCAGGTTATGCCCGATTTTAAAACTGCACAGGAAAAATTAGAAGCTTACGGCAAAGAATTGTCGTCAACTATTGAAGAAATTCAAGTTGAATACAACAGGAAACTTGACGAATTTCAAAAAGACAGCGAATCGTGGTCGGATGAAAAGAAAGAGGTAAAAACACAGGAACTTGTAAACATTCAAAGACGTCATCAAGAACAGCAACAAACAGCACAAGAAAATCTTCAAAAGAAAGAGCAGGATTTATTTGCGCCTGTATTGAAAAAAGCAAGCGATGCAATAAGCAAAGTAGCCAAAGCAGGCGGGTACATTTATGTATTTGAATCTTCTGCGGTTCACTATTTTGATGAAACGCAAAGCACAAATATTTTGTCTGCGGTAAAACAGGAATTGGGAATAAATTAAAATTTAACTGTCCATAATGTGACATGAATTTGAATTTAAAAAAGCGCTGCAATATTGCAGCGCTTTTTTATTTGAATATTACTTAAATACAAATTCGGTTATTGTGGTAATTTTATTTTTAAATGCTTATAATCGATATAATATTTCTGCAATTAAAAACCGACAAAACAAATAATTATCTGTCCTGTCGGTTTTTAATTTATAAAATTACAAATTCTTATGTTAACTTATAAAACCAAGTATTTCACCTTTCTGTATTTTGTCGCCCTGTTTTGCAAACACAGCAACAATTTTACCTTCAAAAGGCGCCTCAACGGCTTCCAGTCCGTAATATGCCTGTACGAAACAGACCTTATCGCCTTCGTTGAATTTCGTACCGATTGTTGGCGCTGTTGATGTATCCTCAACATCGTATTGCCAAATCACTTCGCCTTTGCATGGTGCGTGAAGAGGTTTGGCATTTGGATACTGTTCAAGAACCTTTTCCACATCAAATTTCGGCATTTCCACAACCGGACGCACAACGACAATCGGTGCATTTGCTTTTTCTTTTGCCGCTTCCAATTCTTTGTTGAAACGCTCTTTGGCAACTCCTGATTTGTAATCGCGATATTGTCTGTCATGCATTGCCAGCTCAAACAGTTCTTCATCATCTTGTCCGAAATCCCAATTATTTTCTTTCATTTCTTTGCGATATTCATCAAGCTGGTCTGGGAAAGCATCTTGCGGGTCGCCATTGTAAAATTCGAGATTGTTTTTTTGTGCAAGTTCAACAATTTCAGGCGCTAATGTGCCGGGCAATTTACCTGCTTTTCCGAGAATCATATTCCATGTATCCTTATCGATAATTGAGAAGCGCGGTTCGTTCTTTGCCAGTGAAAAAATGTTCATCAACGCAATATTTTTAACATATTGACTGAATGGCGTTACCAATGGAGGATAACCAAGTTTTGGCCATACATATTCAACTTCCTGAAACAGTTGAACAACAAGTTCGTTTAGTGTAACTTCCTTTTTATTGTGTTGACGAAGCGCCATGTTTATTGCATTGTGCATTCCTTTAAGGTCTGCCATCATCGAACCCATCATTCCGCCTGGAAGTCCGCAACCAATCAGCAGCGATGTGCTTACTTTGTTGCTCGGATCCATGAAATATCCGAGAAAATCGTCAATAAACGACTGAGTTAAACGGCGGGCTTCCATGTAGGCTTTCATATTTATTTCAGGAACGATAAATCCCGCATCTTTAAGCATTGCTTGAATTGTAATAACATCCGGATGAACCATTCCCCATGAAATAGGTTCCATTGCAACGTTTATTATGTCAACTCCGTTTTTTGCGGCTTCGAGCATGGAAGCAACAGAAAATCCGGGCCCGCTGTGTCCGTGATAATCAACAATTATATCAGGATATGCTGTTTTTATTCCTTTAATTATCTGCCCTATGCTATACGGACGACCTATTCCTGCCATATCTTTCAGACATATTTCTTCGGCTCCGTTTTCTATCAGTACCTTTGCAAGGTTTACATAATATTCTACGGTATGCACAGGAGAATGTGTAATACAGAGCGAGCCTTGCGGTGTCATTCCTCCTTCTTTTGCATATTTGATTGAGCGAATAATGTTTCTGCTGTCATTAAGTCCGCAGAAAATACGGGTAATATCAACGCCCTGTGCGTGCTTTACTCTGTACATTAACTTACGAACATCCGCAGGAACCGGATACATACGCAAAGCGTTTAATCCGCGGTCGAGCATGTGAGTTTTTATGCCTGCCTGATTAAAAGGTTTTGTGAATTTACGAACTGCCGTATTAGGATTTTCTCCATACAACAGATTTACCTGTTCAAATGCGCCGCCGTTAGTTTCTACGCGAGCAAAACATCCCATATCAATAATTATGGGAGCAATTTGCTCCAACTGGTCAACACGTGGCTGATATTTTCCTGACGATTGCCACATATCGCGGTATAAAAGACTGAATTTTATTTCTTTTGCCATATTATATATTCTTTAATTTTGTGTAATTTATTTTAGCGGCGGCAAAATTAATGAATTTAAACTAAATTACATAACAAAAAAAAATATATTCACAAAATTTTTCAAATATTGATTTTTTTATTACTTTTGTGCCGAATTTTATGTAAAATGGCGGGGAAGTTGTTTTTTAATTCTCTTTCATATCAAAAATGGTTATTCATACTTATAAATATTATTATTTTTAATAATAAAGGAAACAACAGGAAACAGATGTTTCGGATTTCATTACTCGCAACGACGAACAGACAAATCAACAAACAAAATTTCAAATGTACAAAACACATTAAAAATTAGCAAAAGATTACGAAAATGAAGGATATTACAACACTTGTTGAAATACTCGATACCCAATATGGTAAACGAAGAACGAAAACCAGAGAAATTTGGGAACAAAAATTTGAAACCTTTATATTTTAGGAATTTTATTACAGGAACGCCGTAAAGAGCAAGATATTTATATTCAGCAGTGTAATATCAACAAGCACGGTTATGAAAAATGAATAATTTATTTTTCGTATATTTGCGCGATTTTTAGAGTAATTTACACAGTATTAATTAGTAAATAAATTTATGTCAATATTAAAGCAAAAAATTGAAGAATTAAAAAATCTCAAAGCAGAAGTAATACTTGGCGGAGGCGAAAAGGCTATCGCCAAGCAAAAAGATATGGGTAAAAAAACGGCGCGCGAACGCATTGATGCATTACTGGATAAGGATTCTTTTCTGGAATACGACATGTTTATACAGCATGAAGCACGTGAATTCGGCATGCTTGGTAAAAAATTGCCTGCTGATGGCGTTGTTATAGGAACAGGAAAAATTAATGGTCGAAATGTTGCTGTTTTTGCACAGGATTTTACTGTTGCGGGAGGCTCTCTCGGTTTCATGCATGCAAAAAAAATTACTAAGATAATGGATGTTGCTCTCAACAGCCGTATCCCTTTGATTGGCATTAACGATTCGGGCGGAGCGCGTATTCAGGAAGGCGTTGGAGCGCTGGCAGGATATGGCGAAATATTTTATCGTAACACCATTTCAAGCGGCGTTATCCCTCAGCTTTCGGTAATTCTCGGACCGTGTGCCGGCGGAGCTGTTTATTCGCCTGCGCTTACCGACTTTGTGTTTGTTGTTGAAGGTATTTCCAAAATGTTTATTACAGGACCTGATGTTATCAAAACCGTTTTAGGCGAAGAAATATCACAGGAAGATTTGGGCGGAGCGCGCGTACATGCGGAAATCACAGGAAACGCTCATTTTTGTGCAGCAAATGAAGATGACTGTTTCGAGCAGATTCGTACTCTTCTTGATTATATTCCCCACAACAACGACAAACAATCGCAATGTCCCGCACCTGTAAAGACACCTTTGAATAAAGTAAAGATAGAAACAATAGTTCCCGATAATCCTAAAATTCCTTACGATGTGCGGGATGTTATAAAGGCAGTTACCGATGGCGGCGATTTTTTTGAAGTTCAGGCGCTGTTTGCACAAAATGCAGTTATCGGTTATGGTCGTATAAACGGTGAAACGGTTGGTTTTATTGCCAATCAGCCTGATGCGCTTGCCGGCGTTCTTGACTGTGATTCTGCCGATAAAGTTGCACGATTCATACGTTTTTGCGATTCGTTCAACATTCCGCTGGTTACATTTGAAGATCTCCCTGGGTATCTACCCGGAGTTGATCAGGAACACATGGGCGTTATTCGTCATGGAGCAAAAATTCTGTATGCATACAGTGAAGCAACCGTGCCACGTGTTACGATTATTCTGCGTAAAGCTTACGGCGGCGGATATATTGCAATGAATTCACGTCATTTGCAGGCTGATTTTGTGTTTGCATGGCCTCTTGCCGAAATTGCGGTCATGGGAGCGGAAGGAGCTGCAAATGTTATTTTCCGTAAAGATATTGCCGATGCCGAAGACCCTGTTGATGCACGCAACAAAAAGATAGAAGAATATAAAGACAAGTTTGCAAATCCATACGTTGCAGCAGGTAAAGGATTTATTGATGCGGTGATTGAACCTTGCGAAACACGAAAATATCTGATACACGCTTTGAATATTTGCAAAAATAAACAAGTGGAACGTCCTTACAGAAAACATGGAAATCCGCCGTTTTAACAAATTAAGTATTATATTTAAAATTTCATAATGATTAAAAATCCGAAACATATAAAATCGTTTTTACCCGGAATAATTGTAGATGTAAAAACAGCAGCAGGTAATGTCGTTAAGAAAGGCGATGTTTTGATAATATTTGATGCAATGAAGATGCACAACCGCATAATCGCTACAACCGATGGCAAGGTAAAATCGGTAAACGTGAAGCAAAACGACACAGTACCCAAAGATTTCCTTATGGTAGAACTGGAATGATTACAAAGCACATGTAGGTTAATACAAAACGCGATAAAAGCAGACAAAAATACTTCATACGGTTTTATCTGTTAACTGTAACTTTTACGTCAGCATATCTTACAGTGTTGCCTTGTGTTTTACTCGAAACGATGAGGCATAAATTCCTGCTATGCACAACGCAATACATATTAAAAATGTGATGTGAAAGCTTTGCATAAAGCCGGAATGTAATTCAGGACTTATGATTTTGTTTCCTGTTGACATTGAAATTGCCATAGTTGCTATTCCCATACTGAATGCCTGCCCTGTGAGGCGCACTGTTCCCATAGTTGCAGAAGCCTGTCCGTAATATTTTTTATCAACAGAACTCATTATTATGTTTGAGTTGGGAGATGAAAACAGCCCGAAGCCAAAGCCAAGCAAAAACAGCAGCAAAATTATAAACATCATTGACGTATCTGTTGAAACAAACACCAGCCCTGCCAGTCCAGCCGCAATAATGCCCATTCCGACAGTTGCAAGAATTGACGGATTGAGCCTGTCCGACAGCCGTCCTGCATAAAGAGATACCGGACACTGTATGCAAGCCTGAATAACAAGTATCAAACCTGCGTTTTGAGGGCTGAATCCGCGAATATACTGCAAATATAAACTCATCATAAAAGCAACGGCAGATGTACAGGCATAATTAAGCAGCGCAGAAAGACATGATAATCCAAAAACCTTATTTCCTCTGAAAATACGAACATCAAATACGGGCTGTATGCATTTCAATTCGTAAAAAACAAATGCGACGGAACAAATTATTCCAACTGCAACCAAAACAAAGCCCAATGTATTGGGAAGTTCGGAAAATCCAAATATAATTCCGAACAGCGAAACAGCATAAATTATTGAACCTCGATAATCAAAGCGTTCGCCTTTGGCTTCCGTCCATTCGTTTTTCAGTATGACGGTTGAAAATATCGCCACAGCAAATCCCAAAGCCCCCATAATATAAAAAAGACATTGCCAGCCTGCATTATGAGTAATTATTCCGCCCAAAAAAGGACCGGATGCCAGCGCCAAATATACCGTTGCGGTATTGATACCTATTGCTTTGCCTCTGTCTTGAGGTGGAAAAATCGAAACAAGAATCGCCATAGCCGTTCCGAATATCATGGCGCTTCCCATGCCTGACACAGCACGCATTATTATAAGCACAGCGCCCGAAGGAGCAAGTCCGCACATAAATGTGGACACCGCATACAGCATAAGCCCGGCAATAAACATCTTTTTGCGTCCCGACAGGTCTGCCAAACGCGCAAACGGAACCTGAAAAACTGCCGTTGAAATAAGATATGCCGTTGCTATCCAACTTTGAGATATTGCGCCCATTGACAATGCCTCGCCTATCTGCGGCAATGACAGATTGATTGCCGAACCCATAAACGGAACCAAAAATGATGACAGGCAAAGTACAAAAAGAGCCGAATTTCTATTTATTTTTTTTTGCATGGTTTTATATTTTTCAAATATGCAGGTAATAACTATCCCAATTACCGTCAATATTTAATAAATCGTTAATGTAAAATTTAATTCTAACCGCAAAGGTAGCAAAAAAACATATTCAACATCAGTCGCAAACTTCGCATAATCAAAAAGTAAATATGAAATTAAAAACAGTGTAAATGCAGCGCATCAAAATGCAGATTTATTTTGTTTGAACAGATGTTATACTTCTTAACAGCAGAGCCGATGATACCTGATATGATGCGAAGAATGCAAGCGCATGTAAAAAAATTCCATTAAAATATTTGTTCATATAAATTATTTTTTATTAACTTTACACCGCAAAGTAATTTGTGTAATACGCTAATGGGTTAGGTTAGCGTTGTTGTCATACTTCATAATGATGGGGTTGTTACGTGTAACAGCCCTAATTTTTTATCACAAGTGAGATAAATATTTTATCACAAATCTTATTCAAAATTCATGCAGGAATAAATTTTTATAAAAAAAACATCTAAAAATATCATTTATTTACATTTTTTTAATACCTTTGCATTATTAAAAACTTGTATTAATATGTAATTTTATAGCTATGGAAAATAAACACGTAACGCCAATACCGCCGGAAGTTCTGGCTCAGGCGCAAAAGAAAATTAACGAAGCAATAGAATTGCTTGCTCCGTACATGTTGCCGCTTACACCAACAGAACGGCGCAATTTACCTAAAATGGGAGACAAAACGCTGAGTTTTGTTGAAAAGGCTCATGAATATTCGCATCATTATCCGGCACTGTGTCCATCGTATATTAATATTGAAGAGTTTGACACAGATGTAACTGACGCCACAGGGCTGCGCTTGTGTTTTACAGCGCCGTAAAAGCCGCCGCCGCACAGGATATTCCGGGAGCAAAGGAAGTTTATAACGACCTGAAAACCCGATTCCCACGAGTTAAGAGAAAAAAAGCAGAATAAGTTGTTTTCATTTTTTTGTTTTTTTGTTAATAGATGTCTTTTATTCCGCTCCCCGATTCTGTAAAAAGTTTCGGGGAGTTTTTTTATTGCAGAGCCGCAAAACATGCCGCAAAAGTGCAAAATTCTACTGTCTGCACACAGTCATTTTTGTTTTGAATAAATAATTTCTCGCTTTTAATGATGATTTTGATGCTTTTAGCGAGAAATTATATGTTACGCGAGATACATTTTATAAATAAACATCTATTTTTGCATCGTAATAAAAAAATTGTACCTTTATATCGTCAAATTATAAAAACATAATTAATAATCAAATCAAATATGAAAAAATATCTTGATATTTTCAAAAACAAATGGGTAAAATTCGGCATTGTTTCGGTTTTATATATCCTTTTTGTAATATGGCTTCGCAGTCCGTTATGGCTTTTAGGCTTAGCAGTCGTTTATGATATTTATATCAGCAAAAAAATAAAATGGGCGTTCTGGAAAGACAAAAACGGCGAGGCAAAAGGCTGGCGCAGTTGGGTAGATGCAATAATTTTTGCGGTTGTTGTAGTAACTTTTATAAGAATGTTTTTCTTTGAAGCGTTTACCATTCCGACTGGTTCTATGGAAAAGTCGCTGCTGATAGGCGATTATCTGTTTGTTGATAAAATAACTTACGGTCCCAAAATCCCCAACACTCCGCTTTCCTTTCCGCTTGTGCATAATGTATTACCGCTTACGCAAATCACAAAATCATATCTTGAATGGATAAAACTGGATTATAAACGCCTTGCAGGTTTGCGCACAGTCAAACGCGACGATGTTGTAGTTTTCAATTTTCCGCACGGCGATACTGTTCTGATTGCCGACCCTACCGGTGATTTTTACGACTGGCGGCGTAATTCAGGTAAAAATTATACGCTCAAAAAAACCGAATATGTAGTTAGACCTGTTGATAAAAAAGATCATTACGTAAAGCGATGTGTCGCGATTCACGGCGATACTTTGCAGATAATCGACGGCGATGTTTATGTCAACGGCAATAAACAGCAAGATATTCCGCAAAAACAGTACAGATACAGGCTCCAAACAGACAGCAGACCCATAACCAATAAGATATGGAACGATATGAATATTTCGATAAGCGACCGTCAGAATCCTTTTGCAGGAATTCCACTTACATACGAAAACTTTGAGAAAATAAGCAGCATGCAAAACGTTATAAACATTGAACGGGTGAAATATTCTCCCGACCCTTCACTGTTTCCGTTTGATAATCGCCATAATTGGGATATTGATAATTATGGTCCTGTCTGGATTCCTGAAAAAGGCGTTGAAATAAAACTTACACTTGCTAATCTTCCGTTTTACAGTCGAATTATAGATATATATGAAAATAACGATTTAATGGTAAAAGATGGCGAAATTTTTATCAACGGCGAAAAAACAGACAGTTATACTTTCAAAATGAATTACTACTGGATGATGGGAGACAACAGACATAACTCTCTTGACTCGCGCTATTGGGGCTACGTTCCCGAAGACCACGTCGTGGGCAGACCGGCTATTATATGGTTCTCAACAGACCCGGAAAAATCATTCCCAAAAAACATACGATGGAACAGACTGTTCAAAAGAATAAAATAACGAAATACAAATTATAATTACATGAAACATATTCTGATAACAGTATTGATTATATCCGCTGTTTACGTTCAAAAATCTGCGGCATGCACATCTGCAATAATTACAGGCAAGGCAACGCAGGATGGTCGTCCGCTGATGTGGAAACACCGCGACACAGGAACAGAAAACAGCAGAACGGTTTATGTGCGTGGCGCAAAATATTCGTACATCGGCTTAGTCAACAGCAACGACCAGAAAGATGAAGAAATATGGGCAGGTACTAACAGCGCAGGGTTCTGTATTATGAACACCGCATCATATAATATGAAAGACCTGAACGATACAACAAAAATACAGGACAGAGAAGGAATAGTCATGCGCATGGCTCTCGAATGTTGCGCTACGGTCGGCGATTTTGAACGTTTCCTTGATACCATAACGAAACCTGTCGGAATCGAAGCCAATTTCGGAGTAATAGATGCCTTCGGCGGCGCGGCATATTATGAAACAAACAATTTCTCATATAATAAATACGATGTCAACGACCCTGAAATCGCTCCAAATAACTATATCATCAGAACAAACTATTCATATTCCGGACACGAAGATAAAGGCATGGGATATATCAGACATGAAAATGCAAAATATCTCTTTGAAAATCGCCAAAACGAAAAGTTTACAGCGGAATGGCTTATATCGTCTGCTTCACGGTCGTACTATCATTCGCTCTTAAATCACGACCTGCAAACAGTAATGCCTCAGTACGCAATCGATCAGGATTACATTCCGCGTAAAAGTTCGGCGTCATCTACTGTTTTTCAGGGAGTGCGCCATAACGAACCGCCGGAACGTACAACAATGTGGACAGTGATAGGATTTCCGCCGTGTTCTGTTGTTGTGCCTCTTTGGGTAAAAGGCGGCGA
>JAIRRX010000046.1 GCA_031255755.1 Prevotellaceae bacterium
CGCCATCTCTGAATTTCGGCGTTATATGCGGACTTATGGTATCAACGGTAACAAAATAATTGGCTGTTGATGATATTTTTGCAGTTATAAATCCCATGAAATATTTGGCATTTACGGCAAACGATTTCCCGTTGTAAAATGCTCCGAGCATGACTTTGTTACGCAAACTGTCTGCGAGATTTGTTTTTACGATAACAGTACAAGATTTTTGTACCGGCGATGAATTGAAGTTGACAAAATATACATTAGAAAAATCATTGATAACGGTATCCGATTTTTGCATTTCAACGTATGTATTGTCATAAAAAGTTTCGGGATGAATTATCAAACCTGCGCTTTCGCATATTATCGAACCGCCGTATTTCCATTCTATACAGTTGGATTTTTTATAATTTGCAAATTGATTGTTTTGTGATTTTTTTCTTGCTTTTACATTAAAATTCAAGACGCTTTTATTTTCATAATCATCTTCAAGAGTAATGGAAACTCTGTGCGTCAAACTGTCGTTAATCTCAATGATACCGTTGTTTACGACATTTTTGTATATATTCATGCTGTTGCCTTTTTCAACGCAGGTTTTTATTACGTTGCGGTTTTCATTTATCAGCAAATCGTAGGCTTGAAGTGAATTGATATAATGATTTTTTTCAAAGCCTGCGGAATCCAGACTGAAACTGAAAATTACGGCATTGTCAAACGAGACATACATTTTTCTGATGCCTGTTTTGTTATATGTTTCATTAACATTGTCGAAAGTTTCTATTCCGAAAAATGCAGGCGATTCTATTTCTATTGTTTTTGCAATGTTATGTTTGCCTTTTATGTTTAGTTTAATATCATGCGTGATGCGCTTAAAACCCACATTCATAAAACTGTCAACAGTAAATACGGTTAATGATTTTATTACAGGCGGAATATTATCTTTGACGCTGTAAAATTTCGGTATAGGATTTATCTGAACGTTTTGTCTGTTTCTGATTTCAAAATGCAAATGCGCACCGAAGGAATTGCCGCTGTTTCCTGCAAAACCTATTAGGTCTCTTTTTTTGACTGTAAACACAGGTTCTGTAAATGTTGTGTCAATTGCGAAACTGTTGCGTCTGTACTGTTCGGTTTTTATGAAATCTGCAATGACGGGGCTGAATTTATGCAAATGACCGTAAACAGTAACCGTTCCGTCAGAATGTTTCAGATATACGCAGTTGCCGTATCCGTATGGACTTACGCTTAATCGGTAAACGAAAGCATCATCAACCGCATAAACTTTGGCGCCGGGTACTCCGCCGACTTTCAAATCTATTCCCGAATGGAAATGCATTGAGCGTAATTCTCCGTAATTTGCAGAAAGCAACAGTGTGCCGTCAATCGGGTTTGCGAACTTATTTTGAGCGTACGTAACGTGCATGCCGATATTAAAAGCAAGCAACAGCAATATGATTTGTAACCTCATTCAAGATGTATTTAAATGAATAGAATCAAGTATAATTATAAAAATTTCATCGCAAAAATATGATTAAATTTTGAAAATTGAAAAAAAAATATTTACTTTGCGACATGGAAAATAATTGTTCAACAGTTGTAAATGCTTGTAGAATTAAAAGAAAAGATAGACAGACTGATTTCGCTTTACGAAACGACAAATTCTGAGAAAGATGCTGTTATCAGAGAAAAAGCGGAACTGCAAGCACTTATAAATGAAAAAAACAATACAATAAAGGAATTGGAGAAAAGAATAGAAACTTTGCAACTTGGAAATGCATTCAAGGTAGGAAGCGCAGACCAGAAAGAAGCAAAGCAAAAGATTGAAAAAATTGTGCGGGAAATAGAAAAATGTATGGCAATGCTGAATAATTGAAAAAATGAATGAAGAATTAAGAAATATAAACACCGCAACAGCACAAACTGATAAAAAAGTACTGAAAATTAAACTGAAAATTGCAGAACGAGCGTATAATTTTAATATCAATCGGGGAAATAATGAAGCTCAAGACGAACAAAGACTACGAAAAGCAACAGGTTTAATAAATAAAGAAATAGAATATTGGAGGGAAAAACATCAGTGTCCGGATTCACAGGACGCACTGTCGCTTGCAATAATGGCGTTTGTGCTTAGAATGATTGATGGAACGGCTATACAGGATAAAATAAGTGATTTGAACGTAGATCTTGAAAGTTATCTGCGGAAGCACGAAAAAAAAATATAACGATCTTTGAAAAAACAATAATTTACCCGCATTATTGCTGAACTTTTGCGAAACTCAACATTAAACAATTAAAGGAGTTTAATTCGGACATTCAAAAACAGGCCCTGTAGCTTTTTCGGAAGTGAGTATTGATTGTCAATACCGATGGACGTTTGCGATTAAACCGGTGGCTCCGCCCATAACTATAAAGGGTTATCGACACAAAGAAGCAATTTTGCGGGTTTTTTATATGTATATAAATACAAAAAAACATAATAAATTAATTAAACATACTAACAAAAATATAGAAAATGGACGAAATATTAATGGGTGCGGCAGCGGTTGTAATTGGGCTGATTGTATCATGGTTTTTAATGATGGCTATGCTCAACAACAGAAGCAAGCGCGCTAAAAAGGAATCAGAAATTATTGTCAGAGAGGCGCAAACCGAAGCCGAAGCCATACGAAAAGAAAAAGAATTACAGGCAAAAGAAAAATTTATACAACTTAAATCAGATTATGACAGAAAGGTAAATGAACACAACCTTAAAATGCAAAATGCCGAAAATAAGGCTAAACAGAGAGAAATCGCAATAAATCACCAGCAGGGAGACATACAGCGCAAACAAAAAGAACTTGACGCAATAAGGGTAAACCTGTCTGCGCAAATGGACTTGCTTGAAAAACGAAATCACGAAAGTGAAAAACTTCATAAACAACAGGTCGAAAAACTGCAAACAATAGCAGGAATGTCCGGCGAAGAAGCAAAAAACATGCTCGTCGAATCTATGAAAGCCGAAGCCAAAACACAAGCCGAAGCATATATCAATGAAACGCTTGACGAAGCAAAAATGACCGCCAGCAAAGAAGCAAAACGTATTGTGCTGCAAACTATACAGCGCGTGGCAACAGAAACAGTTGTCGAAAATGCGGTAACGGTATTTAATATCGAAAATGACGAAGTAAAAGGACGAATAATAGGCAGAGAAGGTCGAAACATTAGAGCCCTCGAAGCCGCTACAGGAATAGAAATCATCGTTGATGACACGCCGGAGGCAATCATACTTTCGGGATTTGACCCTGTGCGCCGCGAAGTGGCACGTCTGGCTCTGCACCAGCTCGTAACGGACGGGCGCATTCACCCCGCGCGTATCGAAGAAGTGGTGTTGAAAGTGCAAAAACAGGTTGATGATGAAATCATCGAAACAGGAAAACGTACCGCTATCGACTTGGGTATTCACGGATTACATTCGGAACTGATTAGAATGATAGGAAGAATGAAATATCGCTCATCTTACGGGCAAAACCTGCTGCAACATTCGCGCGAAACGGCTAATCTTTCCGCAATTATGGCTGCCGAGCTGGGATTGAGCGTAAAACTTGCCAAACGCGCAGGTCTTTTGCACGACATAGGCAAAGTTCCCGATGATGAACCCGAATTGCCTCACGCAATATTCGGAATGAAACTTGCCGAAAAATATAAAGAGCGCCCAGAAGTGTCAAATGCCATTGGCGCTCACCATGATGAAGTAGAAATGACAAGTCTTATTGCGCCAATCGTGCAGGTGTGCGATGCAATATCGGGCGCGCGTCCGGGCGCAAGGAGAGAGGTTGTCGAATCTTATATCAAACGCCTCAAAGACATGGAAGATTTGGCGCTGTCATACCCAGGAGTAATGAAAACATTTGCAATTCAGGCTGGGCGCGAGTTGCGCGTGATTGTCGGAAGCGATAAAATAAACGACTCCGAAGCCGAAAGACTGTCGGCTGACATAGCGCGCAAAATTCAGGAAGAAATGACATACCCCGGGCAGGTAAGAATAACGGTTATCCGTGAAGTGCGCTCGGTAAATTATGCAAAATAGGCATAACCTGCCTCAAATTTACCCTTCGCCTGCTAATGCGGCGTGAACGGCGTATCTTAAAACAGATTATTCCTCGCTTAAAGCGAGGTTTTTTTTATTTAAAATATTGATTTTTTGTTTTAAGATATGGATTTCTTCGCCCAGAGTATCAAATTTCTCGCTCATAACATCAAAATCCTCGCTTTTAGCGAGAAGTTACTCATTTTACGAAATTTTCAATGTGAAACATTACATGTCGACGGTGTTTATTGTTTCGATTGCGACAAGTCTGTCCAATCGGTCGTGTATTCCTTTGTAATATACGTTGACCGTATATTCGTTTTCGGTTTGCGCAAAACTTTCGTCAAAGAAATCCGAAAGGAAATTCATTTTATTATCAACGGCAACGTATTTGTAATTGTAATATCCCTGTTTCAGGAGCAGCGTTGTTTCGTATGCCTGCCTACTTTCGTTGTATTCCATTCTGCATTCGGGTTTCAGCCCCCAGTCGCTCAATGCGCCATACACATAAATTGTCATATTTGGCTGCGGGTTTGGGTCGCTGATTGTAAAGTAAACATTTACATAGTCGGCTTCAAGGTTTTTGTTGGTGCTGTGCTTTGCCATTCTGTCGGCTTCGACATAATATTTGCCGTTTATGTCGCGTTTATACTGATATGTTTCCTTTTCAACGGGTCTGTCGATATTAAGCAACACGTGATATTCCCTGTTTTGATTAAGGATTTTGTTTACACCTTCGGCGTTATATGCCAGACTGCGCGTGTCAAACATTCGATATTCGTTTTCGCCCTTGAAAATGTTTTTTGTGGCATTGGAATAATCAATAATCAAATTATTTTGAAATGAAATGACAGGCGGCGCCTGCAACGGCATTCTCTGCGAATTTTGCTCAATGCGCAGTTTAAGTTCGTTATATGGATTTTGCAAAGGCAAACTTCCTCGATTTACAGAAAATTCAAGTTGCTGCCTGCCGTCTATTCCATAATTTACGATGTGTCGATATTTCAGAGTAAGGGCGATTTTATTTTCATAAATCTTAAAACCTTTTCTAAATACTTCTTTGTTATCATATCTGTCATACACTTTGAGAAGATAATTTCCCGATGCTGTGATTTGCACATCCCTGTTTGGAACGGTTAAGGTATAATTTTTATAAAGCACGGTTGTATTTACAGACGAATTAAATCCGAACAGATTGTTTTCGGCAAATCCTTTCATATAATCGCCCACAAAGATGTTGTCTTCTTCCCAGTCGGCGTTGCAGTGTTTGATAACATAATAAAAATCGCGCGCCACTTCCGACAGGTCGTCAAAGGTAAATGTTATTGTTTCGTTGCTGTTAAGTTCAACATAAGGGTCGGACATTTCGTTGCCTGTTTTATAAGCCAGCACGGTTCTAATATCACGGTCGAAACAAAAATCCTTAAAGCCGAATTTACCGTTCAGTTCCGCTTCGTTTTGCGCCTGTGCCTGCATCCCCAACAGTATAAATATTATTATTGATATTATTTTTATACGCATCATGTAAAAATTTTCGGCTAAATTAATACTTTTTTTCAAATGGATTTATAAAATATAATTTAATTGTGATTTAATGAAGATGTGATATATTTGATTGCAGGTAACGGCTTCAACACGGCAAAAAAAGAACTGCCCGCATGGACGGACAGTTCAAAACAAGTATTTAATACTAACGATAAATGCTATCGTTTTAACAATTCTGGTTTCACTGTTTTTTGCTTTTTATTTTGCTTGTAACGTATCAGATTGTACGCAACAGGAGTTGCAACAAATATTGACGAAAACGTACCGAACACTATGCCGACAGTCATTGCAAATGCAAATCCTCTGATAACATCTCCTCCGAAGAAGAATATTACCAAAAGCACGAATACTGTTGTCGCAGATGTGTTCAAAGTTCTGGCAAGAGTTGCATTTATTGCATCGTTGATATTGTCGCCAAGTTCACGTTTAGGATAAAGTCGCCTGTATTCTCTAATACGGTCAAAAATAATTACCGTATCGTTGATTGAATATCCGATTATTGTAAGCATTGCGGCAATAAATGTCTGGTCAATATCCATGCCCCACGGGAACAGTCCTGTTCCGAATGAAAATATTGACAGAGTAAACAATGCGTTTCCTGCAAGCGCAACCACGCCTCCAAGCCCCCACTGCCATTGCGAAAATCGTCCGGCAATGTAAACAAAGATAAGGAACAGCGATATGATAACCGCCCATACTGCTCTCCTCGTAATGTCGCTTGCTATGGAAGGTCCTACCTTTTCAAAACTTATAATTCCGTGCGGGTTGGTTTGGGTGGAAACAAATTCATCAAATGTCATGTCGCCTTGAACAAACAGCCCTTTTAATGCTTCGTACAGTATTGTATCAACAGAATTGTCCACATCTTCCGACTTGTCATCATATTTGTATTTGGTTGTGATTTTCATTTGGTCTGAATTACCGAACTGTTTTACTTCGGATGCTTCTCCCATTGCAGCAAACAGGGCATCGCGCACTTCGTTGGATGTAATATTTCTGTCAAAACGAACTACGTAAGTTCTGCCGCCCGTAAAATCAACACCCAAACTGAATACTTTCGACCAGTCAAGGTAAACTGTCTTGGACTTTTTAAATAAGCCGAATTCTCCTTTTATTAACATTACCGACAATCCTGCAAGCAAAACAACGACAACAACGGTAAATACTTTTTTGCGTAATTGTATAAATTTGATTTTTGTATGTTTCAAAAATTCTAACGACCACGAAAATCCGAACTTGATATTTTTACCGCGATTTAACATGCCTTCAAAAATCAGTCGTGAAATAAATATTGATGTAAACATTGATGTTATGATACCGATAATAAGCGTTGTTGCAAAACCTTTTACCGGTCCTGTTCCGTACACTAACAGCACAATACCCGTAATAAGCGTTGTCAACTGACCGTCGATAATCGCTGAATATGCATTTTTATATCCATCGGCTATTGCCAGCCGCAGGGCTTTGCCTGCAACGTATTCTTCCTTGATGCGTTCATAAATGATAATATTTGCATCGACCGCCATACCGAGCGTCAGCACTATACCAGCGATGCCGGGCATGGTGAGTACCGCTCCGAACGATGCCAAAACTCCGAAAATAAGAAATACGTTTACTATCAGAGCTACGTTTGCCGCCAAACCTGCAACATTGTAGAACAGCCATATATAAATAAGAATTACCAAAAATGCAAGTAAAAACGATAACATTCCTGCATTTATTGATTCCTGACCAAGTGTAGGTCCTACAACTGCTTTTGAAACTATCTGCGCAGGAGCGGGCATTTTTCCCGAACTTAAAACGTTTACAAGGTCATCGGCTTCTGCTACGCTAAAATTACCTGTAATTTGAGAGTTTCCGCCTCTGATTTCACCGTTTGCACTCGGATATGAATAAACATAACCATCGAGAACAACCGCTATTTCGTCTCTTTTCAAACCATCGTTACCTGCTGCTTCTTTGGTAAGTTGCGCCCATATCTTTGAACCGGCATTATTCATTGACATGCTTACATACGGATGCGGATTTCCCTGATTAAATTCTTTGCGGGCATCAATTATTACTTCTCCTGTGAGAGGGGCTTCGTTGCCGTAACGCGGATTAAGTTTTATTGCTATTAATTCATAATATACTCCTTCTGCATCAAGAGGTTTGCTCGTCCACAAAAAGCGAAGATTATTAGGTTTCATCATGCTTATCTGCGGAAGCGCCAGCATTTGGCTTATTTTTGCCGTATCGCGATAATGAGCGCGACCAACGCAGGCTTTTCTCAGTCTTTCGTTATTTCTGGAATCTACGTCAGTATTCAAAATTAATATTGACTGGAGCGGATATTGTTCTCTTAACTCCTGTGCAGTTTGTTCGGATGTTTCGGTACTGTCCTGACCGAGTTTGCTGAGCAGGTCATCGGCTTCGTCCGTATTGTCAAGCGCTGCAAGCGCATCCTTATTTTCGGCAGTTGAATCGGCAACTGTTTCGGTTGTCGAAGTTGCTGCATCATTATTTGATTGGTTTTCCAGCGCTTTTTGAGCATCCTGCAATTCTTTTATTCTTTTATCGGAATCAACGATGTACTGAGATATGCCATCTCTGCGACAGTCGAATGTTTCCCAAAATTCAAGACTTGCCGTTCCCTGCAAAAGTTTGCTGACACGGTCGGGGTCTTTCACTCCCGGAAGTTCAACCAAAATTCTGCCTGTACCCGGCACACGCTGAATATTCGGCGCAACAACGCCAAAACGGTCGATACGGTTACGAAGTACTTTGAACGAATTGTCTATTGTTCCATCTGCCTGCGTCTGAATAAAATCCAGTATAGCCTTATTGGTTGATGACGAATTAATATTTTTTGACTGTTCGTAAGTAGCGAAAATAGACGCCATTCTCTTGTCAGGAGCAATTTCGTTCCATGTTTCCTCAAAAAGTGTCAGAAAGTTTCTTCCGCTGTTACGGTATTTTGTTTCGGCAGCAGCAAGGATTTTCTGAAAATCAGGATCACTGCTGTTATTTGCCAGTGTTCTTACCATATCGGCGATTGAAATTTCGAGTATAACATTCATGCCGCCTTTAAGGTCAAGACCAAGAGCAAGTTCTTTTTCCTTACATTCTCTGTAAGTGAATAACCCCAACGGATATACTTTATCTGCGGCTATGGAATCGAGATAGTTTTTTTGTTTTTCTTCATCGACTCTTGTTATTCCATTTTCATCAACAACTGTTGCAAATTCTTCTGCGGCGTTTTCAACGCGACTTGTTACCCATGTAAACGATAATTGATACAGACAAGCCAAAATCAAAAGAACAGTTATAAGTTTGATAGTTCCTTTACTTTGCATATTTTTTGATATTTAAGATTTCATGTAACTTTTCACAATTGAGGCGCAAAGTTAATACTTTTTTCAATTTACAGATAATAATAATCGTTTTTTTTTGATTTTAACATCCGATTTTATGATTTGAGTAATATTTTTCAGTTTGTAAAGTGATAATTATAGAACTCCCAAACTCTTTTCGGAGGCTCCGAAGTAATCAAAAAAGGGCGACATTGCGAACCGCGAACGTAGCCAACCAACCGCAGCCCGTCATTGCGAGGAATGAGTGCAACGAATGACGAAGCAATCCAGTAATTAATAGTGAGCATCTGGATTGGCTGCGCCGAACTCCGCTGCGCTCCTTGCAATGACGGCTTGTTTTGTTTGCTGTCTTCTTCAGTATTAATCTCTATTTTTTGCTTACGCCCTTACAGGGCTAATTTTGCCTTTTGTTCTTTTCACAGGGCGTTGCCCTGTGCTATTGATATAAGGGCTTCGCCCTTGACGTTCCGCCTCACAATGACGACATGCGGTTGCTTCCTGCTTCATCGCTTTGCGGTTCGCAATGACGGGCAAAGCATTATTTATAAATGATGTTCAAAAGATGGCTAATATAATATCAACTTCCTTGTATTTTTGGATACATCTTTCAAATACAAATAATTATTATATGAATATCTTTAAAATTATTTTTCATATAAATTAATTTGTAATGATTTAAATAATTTTCACAAAATAAATTTGGAGTTTATCAAAAAAATATATAACTTTGCCTTTGGTTTTACATAGGTGATAATTGTGATGACAGTCAATACGGTAATTCCACCCAAAGTAATCCGTATTAACGTCAAAACAGGCTAAAGGAAGCACTTTTTTTGCTTCCTTTGCTTTTTAAAAAATCAGTATATATGTTTAAAAAATCATTATATATGTGATTTATCTTTAAAACACTTGCATGTTATTTTCATATATGGAAAAATCATTACCTTTGTGCGATTTTTAAAATATTAATAATTAATTTTTATATTATGAAAAAGATTCTATTTATAACACTAATATTAGTTGCTTCATTAGAAGCAAGTGCACAGCAATTCCGATTTGGAATAAAAGGCGGCTGGGATTTTGAAAATTTTGACATAGGCGGCAAAATTGGAAACCAGTTGAAAAATGATAAATCAACAGCATGGAATGTGGGTGCGGTAGGACAGGTACATTTAGTTGGAAGCCTGTATTTGCAACCCGAATTACTTTATTCAACACAAAAAAATACTATGATTGATACGGAAAAGGCGAAAGCAAAACACAAAGTATCGTATTTTCAGGTTCCGGTAAGTCTTTTGTTTAAGTTCGGTATGCCTGTGGTAAATCCGTATCTGTCATGCGGAGGGTATTTCGGTTACGCAATAGACCGCAACAATACAGCAAAGCACAGTTTGAAGAAAACCGATTGGGGCGCGCGTGTAGGCGCCGGCGTGGAAATCTGGAAACTTCAGGTAAGTGCAAACTATAACTGGGCGCTACAGAACATATCCGACATTTCGGATATAAAATGGAAGAACAATAAATTCAACGTATCTGTAGCATTTTTTATTCTTTAAAATTTTATAAACACAAAAACATAAAACATGGTAAATTTGAAAGGAAAAACAGCCGTTGTTACAGGAGCATCAAGCGGATTAGGCGCAGATGCAGCAAGGGCTTATGCACAGGCAGGTGCAAACGTTGCCATATTGGCACGACGCAGAGAAAAATTGGATGATTTGGCAAAAGAATTAAGTTCATTAGGAATTGATGTTTTTGCTGCATCCTGCGATGTTACGGTAGAAGAACAGGTTAAGTCTGCAATAGAACAGACAGTTTCAAAATTCGGCAATATAGATATTTTGCTGAATAATGCAGGCGTTGCGGTACGCGGAGGCGTGCATCAACTGTCGTCTGAAGATTGGGATAAATCGTTTAACACAAACGTAAAAGGCATTTTTTTGATGTCTAAATATGTTGTTCCACACATGATGAAACAAAATTATGGGAAAATTGTTAATGTCAGTTCCATCAATGCACACGTAGCCGACAAGCAAGATGCATTTATACGTCACAGTTACAATTCGTCAAAAGCAGCCGTAATTGGACTTACATTGGGCATGGCATGTTCGTACGGGAAATACAATATTACGGTAAATACCGTTTGTCCGGGACTTTTTGAGTCTGAAATGACAGAAAATTCTCTTTTCAAGTCAACCGAGTTTCTTGATTTTTACAATGCAACCTGTCCAATGGGTCGTCCGGGCAGAAGAGGCGAGGTTTCGGGAACGATATTGTACCTGTCAAGCGACCTTTCAAGTTATGTAACAGGACAGTACATTATAGTAGATGGCGGAATGACGCTTATATAAAAACAATAATGATTACAGACAGAAAAACCGACAGAATGAAAATTCCGAACGGTTTTTTTGTTTTGTGCCGCAACCTAAAATACACTACACAACAATCCATCATTGTATATAAATGAGAGTAAGCATGTAAGATTTCATCTGTCTTCAATGAGACATTCCAGACTTATTATTAATTCACCGGATTGCTTCGTCTCTACGTTCTTCGCAAATGACGAAAAAAACATCTTTATAAATCTATTCCCCCTAAGCAATTATGGTAACTTGCGGATATTATTCTGTACTGAAATCGTAATTTGCATCCATGCTGTCGTCAACTCTGTATCTTGAAACATCTACATCTCGAAGTTTTGCTTTTCTGGTTTCGTGCGCATATACCTGCGGCGGCATAAGATGATAATCTTCGATTTCGGCAAAGCGGGCTTCTTCCTTGATAAACCGCAACTTTACATCCGCTGTTGCGCCGTTACGATGCTTTGCAATTATAATTTCGGCAATGCCTTCAAGATTTTCATTATTTTCGCCATCTTTGAAGCCATAATATTCGGGACGGTGTATAAACAAAACCAAATCGGCATCCTGCTCGATGGCTCCCGATTCGCGCAGGTTGGACAATTGCGGGCGTTTGTTTCCGCTTACTTCAGCCGAGCGATTTAACTGTGACAGCGCTATAATCGGAACTTTCAACTCTTTGGCTATTGCTTTCAACGAGCGTGATATTGCCGAAACTTCCTGTTCTCTCATCTTTTTTAATTCGGGAGGTCCCGACATTAATTGCAGATAGTCGATTATTATCAGTTGAATATCATGTGTAGCTTTGAGTTTACGCGCTTTTGAGCGAAATTCGTAAATGGAAAGCGCAGGCGTATCGTCAATAAACAGAGGCGCATCGACAAGTTCTTTTATGCTACCTTCAAGATGCGACCAGTCTGATTCGCTCAAATCGCCGCTGCGTATTTTCCCGGAAGGTATTTTTGATTCGCTTACTATCAGCCTCCGTATAAGTTGCACGGCATCCATTTCGAGCGAAAAAAACGCAACGGGTAATTTATGTTCAATAGTTATATTTCGTGCCATAGTCAACACAAATGCCGTTTTACCCATTGACGGACGTGCGGCGGCAATAATAAGGTCTGAGCGTTGCCAGCCGTTGGTAATTCTGTCAACAGATGTAAATCCGGAAGGTATGCCGCTCACGCCGGCTTCACTGTCTTTGGCGCGTTCGATTTCTTCCATTGCTTCGTGTATGATAATGTTTACGCGCTGCGGCTCGCGAGTTATATTTCCTTCGGCAAGGGTAAAAATTTCCTGCTGTGCTTCGTTTAATAAATCATTAACATCAAGAGTTTCATCGAACGATTTTTTTTGAATGTCGCTTGCAATACGGATAAGTTCGCGTTGAATAAAACGCTGTGCAATAATGCGCGCATGATATTCGGCATGTGCGCCTGACGCAACTTTTTTTGTAAGGTCAACCAAATAAGTTTCACCTCCCACATCGTTTAATATGCCGTGCGCTTTAAGTTTTTCTATTACAGTGAGCAAATCAATAGGGTTTTGAGTTGCTGCAAGTTCCTGCATTACGCCGTATATTTTTTTATGCGCATCCTTATAAAAACTTTCGGGTTTTAGAATGTTTTGTAAATCAATAAACAAATCCTGTTCAATCATCATTGAACCAAGTACTGCTTCTTCGAGTAACAGCGCCTGTGGCGGTATTTTACCAAGTTGTAAGCCAACATCTTTAATGTCGGTTGTTGCGTCTTTTTTTGTAGATTTTTTCGGCATGTAAAAATTATTTGTTTTATAAGTCAAAATTAGCAATGCAAATTTAATCGTTATAAACAGAAAATGTTAATAAAAAAATCAGCCTTGCTTAATGGTTTTAATTATAGCGGCTTACTCGGTTAATAATTGTTGAATTGTTTGCGTTTGGCTGTTGATTCATATCACAGGTAATTATAAAATATTTTTAAATCTCAACATTTCTGATTTAAGTTTGTGTACTGCCGTTACCTGTTTGAAAATAAGCCTCTTTTTGTGATACGATTACAGTTAATAAGGCTGTACTTTTGCATTGACAAACTAATTTTCAAACATCAAATAAAATGTTATTTATTATGAAAAAAATTATTTTTATTCTGGCAGCGTTAACAATGACGCTTGGAACAAATGCACAGAATTTGAAATTCGGAGTAAAGCGGACATGTAACGCGAACTTTGGGACATGTCCCAAAACCTTCGGGGGAAATCAAAAAACATGAGTTGGAAGCAATACTCGTCATTGTGAACGTAGCAACCGTATGGCGTCATTGCGAGCGTCAGCGAAGCAATCCAGTTTTCTGCGTAGCCAATTTTATTATTATGGATTGCTTCGGGCTTTGCCCTCGCAATGACGTACAAAAAAAGTAAAACTGTAAATACACAGTTAAATATTAAGAAAATTTGTATATTTGCAACAAAATTAATTAAAAATATTTGTCAAATGAAAAAAATTATATTTATGCTATCATTGGGATTAACGCTTGCTGCGTGTAATAACAAGAAATCAAATTCGTG
>JAIRRX010000068.1 GCA_031255755.1 Prevotellaceae bacterium
GTATTTGCAAGTGTAGAAGTGGGCGATGTGATAAAAGTTACTGCTACGGATCTTCTTGAAGGAGCGCAAGGTGCATTTAGAGAACTTACTGCAGGATGGCCCGCTATAGGGGACGGTTATGAATACTTTGATATTTCCGGTGATTTTGAAATGCCTGTAACAGGGGATATTTTGACCAAGTTGCAAACAAATGGTCTTGTTGTTGGTGGACAAAATTATACCATTTCCAAGGTAGAATTGATAAAGTAACAATTATTGTGCGAGTAAGTTTTGAAATGTGGGTAAACTGAAAATAAATTATTATCTTTGCGTTATCATTTTATGATAATCACTTTATAATAATTTATTGTATGAATATGACAGATGTATTGAATCCCTTCATCACAAGCGGGTATGTTTCGCAGGAATATTTCTGCGACCGTGAGGATGAAGTAAAACGGCTAATTAAAAACATCAATAATGGAAATAACACTACGCTTATTTCTACCAGAAGAATGGGTAAATCGGGGCTTATAATGCACTGCTTTGGACAATCTTCGATAAAGAAAAACTATACGGTGTTTTTTGTTGATATTTATGCGACAAAATCGCTTAATGATTTTGTTCTGCTGTTGAGTAAGAGTATTTGTGAACAACTTAAATCTTCCGGCAGAAAGATTCTTGACAGCTTTTTGTTTTCAATAAGATCGTTGCGTCCTGAAATATCGTTAGATGCAATTGGACAACCTTCTATTAGCTTAAATGCTGGAAATATTAAACGCCCCGAAGCGTCGCTTGATGAGATTTTTGGATTCTTAAATTCTTCTGCAAAGCCGTGTATAGTTGCTATAGACGAATTTCAACAGATTATAAAATATCCTAAAGTAAATACAGAGGCATTATTGCGTACCTATATTCAAAAAAGTCCGCATACAAGATTTATTTTTTCGGGTAGCCGTGAGCATATAATGGGCGAAATGTTTAATTCTGCCAAACGTCCATTTTTTGCAAGCACTTCTACAATATATCTTGATGCTATTGCGAAACGGAAATATATAGAATTTGCTCAAGAGAATTTTAAAAAAGGTGGAAAAAAAATCACTGCCGATACTGTAGAAAGAATATATGATTTGTTTGAGGGGGTTACATGGTATATCCAAAAAGTGCTTAATATGCTTTATGGCGAAACAGCAAGAGGGAAAAGTTGCACTGTGGATTCTGTTGATAATGCGGTGAAAATGATTGTGGATTCAAACAGATATGTTTATTCGGAAAATATGTTTCGCCTGCCTGATAAGCAGGGAAAATTGCTTATCGCAATAGCGAAAGAGGGTAAAGTTACTTCGCCGACGTCTTCTGATTTTATTACCCGATATGCTCTTCTTTCGGCGAGTTCGGCGCAGTCGGCTCTTGGCGGGTTGATTGAAAAGGAATTTGTTACGAGAGATGAGAATGGTTATCGTACTTACGATATGTTTTTTGAGAAGTGGTTGAAGGAGGCGTTTTGATTTGTGCTTCGGGCTTCGCCCTCGATGGTGAAGGTTGCTATTATTTAGCTCTGCGACAATTTGAATTGCTACGGTGTTGCTAACATATAATTTTTGATAAATGCAAAAAATATTTTTGTTTACAATTGGTGTAATTGCGGCGATGTCGCTTACATCTTGCGGCGAAAAAAATCCCGTTGTACCTGTGCCGGATGAGCCAATGCTTGTTTCGAGCGTGCCTGCAAACGGCGACAGCAATATTCTTTTTAATGGCTCGCTTACCGTTACGCTAACATACGACCGGAATGTGTTTTGCCCAAGCGCGGGACACTCTTTAATAACGGTTACTTCAGGGGCAACAATCGGCAGCGTGGCTACAAGCGGTCATAATGTAACGATTGCCTTATCTGACCTGCATAAAAGCACAACATACACTTTAACCGTTCCCGCAGGCGTTGTAACTGGTCCTGCGAAAGTACTTGCGCCGCAAGTAAGCATAACATTCCGTACCATTGACAGCATTGTTACACACGATACGATGATAGCTGCTGCTTTATGCACGCCTGACCCGTCCCCTCAAGCCGTTAATCTCTACAATTACCTTAGAGAACAATACGGCAACAATATTATTTCAGGCACAATGGCGCGTGTGGCGTGGAATACCGACGAAGCCGAAATGGTTTATGCTTTAACGGGTAAATATCCTGCAATGAATACGTTTGACTATATCCACCTGTGGGCATCTCCTGCTGGGTGGATTGATTACGGCGATATTTCGCCTGTTGTAAACTGGTGGAATAACGGTGGAATTGTAAGTGCGTGCTGGCATTGGAATGTGCCTAAATCAAGCAGTGCGGCGGCGAGTGATGTTACTTTCCGCCCCGAAGAAACAACGTTTCATCCTGCCAATGCTTTGGTTGAAGGCACGTGGGAAAATACAGTTATGAAAACCGACCTTGCAAAAATTGCAGGTTATTTAAAGTTGCTTCGCGACGCGAATATACCCGTTGTATGGCGACCGTTGCACGAAGCGGCGGGTAATATTTTTGAATATCCGAATGGTACGGCGTGGTTTTGGTGGGGGCGTGACGGCGGTGCGGCATACATTGCACTGTGGCGTTATATGTTCGACTATTTTCAGCAGCAGGGTTTAAATAACCTTATTTGGGTTTGGACAACACAGACAAAGGATGCTTCGTTTTATCCCGGAGATGATTATGTTGATATTGTTGGGCGCGACATCTACAATATGACTTCCGC
>JAIRRX010000058.1 GCA_031255755.1 Prevotellaceae bacterium
TGCTTACGCCCTTTCAGGGCTAATTTTGCCTTTTGTTCTTTTCACAGGGCGTTACCTTGTGCTATTGCTGCAAGGGTTTCGCCCTTGACTTTTCGTTTTTGTACGTCATTGCGAGGCGGAACGCCAAAGCAATCCAGACACTTATTATTAATATTCTGGATTGCTTCACCGCTTCGCGGTTCGCAATGACGGTTCGCTTTCTGGTTTGCTTCGTCATTACATTCCTCGCAATGACGTGCAAAAAACCTTACATGTTTTTGATAAAAGATACTGACCTTTTCAGTAAAATGTCATAAGGTTTTTTGAAAAAGGTAGTAAGTTTTTTAAAAAAGGATTATAAGGTTTTTGGGAACCGATAAATATCTTTCTAAAACCTGTAATAAATCATACACAAACAATAAATACAACAAATACTAAAATGAATTTCATTTATTGACTGTAAGGCTTTTATATCGACGTATGTTTATGCTTATTTGCTTTTGTGCATTTGCTCGAATATGTGCAATTACTGCAAATGTTGTTTGTATCTTTGTTTTTGTATATTTTATAAACTTTGAAAATGACATGACCAAAGGCTGTATAGTATATTAATATAACTATAATCCATTGTAACAACATAACCTAAATAATTCATAATCCGATACGGTAAACGGCAAACGATACCGTCCACGCAAGCACAAGGTATAACAAATTACCGGTATCGCCAATTTCGGCTTCCGCTTTTGCAGCGGAGGGCAGTTATTGTGGTTATACAGGGAAAATATTGTCGGACTGTCAGCATACTTGTAATGTAATAATTTTGTAATATGCGTGTAATATACATGTCACATGTTATCGTTTATTTTGCCGAATATTATATCTTAAAAAGATGAACGACATTTATATATTTATTGTTATTGCGCTTGTGATACTTGCTGTGTCCGACATAATTGTCGGCGTTACCAACGATGCTGTTAATTTTCTTAACTCGGCTCTTGGCTCAAAAGTTGCGCCGCGTGTAATTATCCTGTCTGTTGCGGCAATCGGTCTTTTGGTGGGAACGCTTACATCAAGCGGAATGATGGAAGTTGCACGCAGCGGAGTATTTTATCCTGCGCAGTTCACGTTTAATGAAGTAATGTTGCTGTTTCTCGGAATGATGCTGAGTGACGTAATATTGCTAAACGTATTTAATTCGCTTGGCTTACCGACATCTACAACCGTTTCAATGATATTTGGTCTTTTGGGCGCCGCTGTTGCCGTTGCCTTGCATCATATCAGCGCAGATTCAAGCCTGTTTATTTCGGATATTTCGCATTTCATCAATTCAGGGCGGGCAATGGTGATAATTTCGGCAATACTTGTTTCCGTTGTTGTGGCTTTTATCGGAGGTATAGTAATAATGTATGTTTCACGACTTATTTTTTCGTTTCGCTATCATAAAATGTTTGCCAAATTCGGTGCAATGTGGTGTGGAATATCAATAGCGGTAATTATTTATTTTACCGTTTTCAAAGGATTAAAAACTTCGGGATTGATTTCAACTAATGTTTTTGATTTTGTAAACAATAATATCTATTTTGTTTTGGCAGGCACGTGGGCAATATGCAGCATAATACTTTTTGTCGTTCAAAAAGCAGGGATAAATATTTTGAAAATAACAATTCTTGCAGGAACATTTGCACTTGCGCTTTCATTTGCAGGCAATGATCTTGTAAATTTTATCGGAGTTCCGCTTGCAGGCATTGATTCGTTTAATACGGCATTAAACGCAGGCGCTACCGACATGACAATGGAAAGCCTTATGAAACCTGCAAATGCAAACTTTTTTATTCTTTTTGCTTCGGGTATGATAATGATATTGACACTGTTTTTTTCAAAAAAAGCAATGTATGTTGCCGAAACCGAACTGAAACTTTCGTCTCAAAACGAAGGCGATGAAAAATTCGGCTCTACGGTGATTTCACGTTTTCTTGTTCGTTTTGCATTAAACATTAACAGTATATATAATCGAATAATACCCGAATCAATACAAAAAAAAGTAGCAAAACGGTTTGAACGACTTCCCGAAGCAGAACGCGGCAATGTGTTTTACGATTTAATACGCGGCACTGTTAATCTTACGGCGGCATCCATTCTTATATCATCGGCAACGGCTCTCAAACTTCCGCTTTCAACAACTTACGTTATCTTTATGGTTGCGATGGGCAGTTCTCTTGCCGACCGCGCCTGGGGACGCGAAAGCGCCGTATATCGCATCACAGGAGTAATGACTGTTATTTCAGGCTGGTTTATAACCGCTTTCGGCGGATTTATAATTGCATTTACCGTTACAAGCATCCTGATTTGGGGTGGAAATGTTGCAGTGATAGTTGTAAGTTTGGCGTGTTTTTACATGCTTATTCACAATAATTTCTTTTCCCAAAAAAATAAAAATCATACTCTTAAATCAAATGACAAAACGCACAGCGCCAAAAATGCAAACACGATTGTAGATGACTGCATCAACGAAGTATGCAGCGTTCTGACCGAAATTACAAAAATATATAACCGAACACTTGTGGCAACATTCAAGGAAAACAGAAGAGTTTTGAATGAAATGGTTGCAGCATCAAACAAACTGTTTCAGCAGTCGCGACATCGAAAATACGAAGTTTTGCCTGCGTTAAAATCTTTTAGAGCCTCCGATATTGATTACGGATATTTTTATGTTCAAATCGTTGATTATTTATCGGAAATAACAAAGGCGCTGCTGCACATTACTCGCCCCTGCTTCGATCATATAAACAACAGCCACGAAGGATTGAACAGAGAACAGGTTGTTGATTTAATGAAAATAACTAATTCGGTTGAAAAAATTTATGTAAAAATAAACGAAATGGTACATACAAAAAACTTCAACGAACTGGATTTGATTTTGGAAATGCGCGATAACCTGTTTGTTGTGATTGCCGATGCTGTCAAGGATGAATTAAAACGTGTGAAAACAGGCATGTCCAGAACAAAAACAAGCATGCTGTATATGAGTATCCTCAATGAAACCAAAACGCTTGTTTTGCAATCACGCAACCTGTTGAAGTCGCAAAAGTATTTTCTGGAACACGGCATGT
>JAIRRX010000078.1 GCA_031255755.1 Prevotellaceae bacterium
GACGAATGTGGATACTTCGTAATTATTTGGCTGATATGACATCTGTCGAAGCAATCGAATTTATGAAAACAAGACTCGAAAAAACATCTTCAAATGAAGAATTTTTAATCACAATGAACGGCAAATAATCAAATTTGCTGTTTTATTATGAATAGATAACGAGTAAGCACAAGAAATAATATTGCAAAAATACAAAATTGAAATTTGCTGTCAGGTTAAACTATTTCTTAAAATATGATATTGATTTGACTGTTTGAAAATCATATTTAAATAAACTTGTGCCTGTCAACAGTTATGAATCTGCGTAATATAAATCAACAACTTAATTTAATATCTTATGGAAGTTTGCTGTTAAATGCATCTATTTACAAAAATTAATTATTTTTGTAAATGATTTTGCAAATAGAAAACATAAAAACCAAAAGCGATTCCGAATTGCTGTCTCTTTTTTGCAGCAGCGGAAACACCGAATATCTTGGACATCTTTACAATCGTTACATGCATCTTGTATATGGCGTATGTTTGAAATATTTGCAAAATTCCGATGATGCTCAGGATGCGGTAATGCAGATTTTTGAGTTTCTTGTCGAAAAAATAAACAAATATGAAATCGGCGTGTTTCACAGATGGATTTACAGTGTTGCCCGAAATCACTGTTTACAAAAACTTCGCAAAAAAAATAAAGAAATTTTAACTGATTTTTCTGTCGATTTTATGGATTTCTCGGAGATTTCGCATCTAATATATGAACAAAACGACGAAAAACAGATTGATGCTCTTCAACACTGCATCGAAAAATTGCCCGAAACGCAACGTTGCTGCATCAAAATGTTTTTTTTCAACGAAAAATCTTACGCCGATATTGTTGATGAAACAAAATATCATCTCAAAAGCGTAAAAAGTTATATACAAAACGGAAAACGTAATCTCAAAATATGTTTGGGAAACAGATTGCAAAATGAATAAAGAAAAAAATATAAAATCATATTACGGTTTGTCAAATTATATAAAAGGCAAACGAAAAGGCGCAGAAGCAAACAGCATCGAGCGCGAAGCCGAAAACGATCCGTTTTTATACGAAGCGATGGAAGGTATCGATGCGGTTGATGATAATCATGCAAAAAATATTGAAAGTTTGCACAACATGATTATGAAGCGGGCAACTCGCAATAAAAAATTTCATCGTAAAATCATGACTTGGGCTGCTGCGGCAAGCATAAACGCAATTTTTACATGGTCGGCTGCTGCTTGCATAAGTTTGGGAATCGCAGGCGGACTTATATATTTTTCGACATCAGGTTCAAATTTCGGAATAAATATCTCGGAAAACAGTGATACTTACATCGATTTCATTTCAAAAATAAACAACTCTAACGACAATATTGTAGAAGAAGAATTATTGTTGCCGAATATTATTGAACCGCCAATGCCTCGCAATGTGGAAATTCATAATATTGAGTCGGATAACATGAATATTGTCGAAAAAAATACAACAATCAACGATATTTTGAATTTTGACAAAGACAGCATAATTGCCGAAAAATATACGATTGACTATGTAAATCCTCGAAAACCGGAAGCCGAAACTTATATTGACGACAATGTGCCTTTTACCCTCGTTGAAGAGTATCCGAAGTTTATGGGACAAAATGCAAATGCTTTTAAAAATTGGGTTCAGGAGAACTTAAAATATCCGGAAACAGGCAATTATGCACAAGGTAAAGTGATATTGAGTTTTGTTGTTGACAAAGTCGGAGATGTAACAAACATAAACATTGTCAAAGCGTTATCGCCAGAACTTGATGCGGAAGCCGTACGTGTAGTTTCTTCATCGCCAAAATGGACACCTGCAAAACAAAAATATCTTCCTGTTGATTTTGAATTTACGTTTCCTATAAGTTTCAGCATAAATTATTAATGTGAAACAGGCAAAAATTAACGTAATGCCAATCGTAATATATGCTTATCTTGACTGTAATCAGACAAATAAGGCGTATTCGCTTAATTCATTTAAAGCCTGCCAATCAACGTTTTTATTATAATTTATAAAAATTAACTTTATAAACCATAAAACATATTAATTCTTATTATTTATATGTATATAGTTTAAAATTCAAAAATAAAACTTGAAATTTAACAAATATCATTACTTTTCAATATTTATTTTTTTTGCATTATATCCTATAATTTGCATTAGGCGGTAAGTTAAAATACGTTTAATCGCAAAAATATCAACAACATATTTATTTTCAAGGCATAAAACCTCTTTTTAAGGGCTTGTTGCATATAGTTTTTAAAATTAGTTTTGTGGTCAAATTCAGATAAAATATAGATTAAATGACAAATTTATTAATGTAGAACGAGATTATTATGAAGAAAGTTTTAATGTTTTTTGTAACCTGTCTGTTTGTAAGTGTTTCAGCGATTGCTCAAACCAAAACGGTAACAGGCAAGGTAATTGGCGGGGATGACAGACAAGGCGTTCCCGGAGCCACGGTGCAGGTAAAAGATACCAACACCGGTGTGGCGGCAAATGACGACGGCAACTATTCAATTCAGGTAGCCAAAGGTCAGACGCTGCAATTTTCGGCAATTGGCTATTCGGAACAGTCAGTTGTTGTGAGTGATGATGATGTAATTGATGTAACTTTGAATGTTGACGCTACATCATTAAACGAAGCCATAGTTGTGGCTTATGGCGTATCAAAGAAAGAAGCGATTACCGGAGCGGTTTCGACCGTATCGGCAAGCAATATCGAAACGCGAGCCTTAACCAGCGTTACAAGCGCTATTGATGGACGGGTTACAGGCGTGCAGTTTCAAAATTCGGGAATTCCCGGTTCAAGCCCTACGATACGCATTCGCGGTATTTCTACTGTAAACGGCGACAATAACGGAGAGCCTTTATATGTGGTGGACGGTATAGTCATGTCGGGAAACGAAACGGATATAAATCCGCAGGACATAGAAAATATTTCAATACTTAAAGATGCAACTTCTGCTGCTCTTTACGGAAGTCGCGCCGCTAACGGAGTAATATTGATAACAACAAAAAAGGGAAAAAGTAAAACCATGTCGGTACGGGCTAATGCGTTTGTAGGGATATATTCAAGAGGTATTCCAGAATATGATGTTCTCAATGCATCCGAATTTATGGAAGTTATGTGGACTGGCTATCGCAATTATTTAATATCAAATCCCGACATGAAAGATGGAAATGGAAACAGATATACCATAGCAACTGCAAATCCGGTGGCAACAGCAAATCTTATTCCCGGTTATTTAAAGTACAATGTATTCGACAAGCCCGATAATGCTCTGTTTGATGCAAACGGTAAACTTATTGCAAAGGTCAACCCGAAATACACGGACTTGGATTGGTGGAAACCGATTGAACGAACAGGTCTGCGGCAGGAATATTCTGTTAGCGGAGATGCTGCAACCGATAAGAGTGATTTTTATTTTTCGCTGTCTTTGCTGGATGAAAAATCTAATATCAAATGGTCGGATTATCAGCGTTTCACAGGGCGGGTAAATGTTAATTTTACACCTAAAACATGGTTGAAATTAGGCGTATCAATAAACGGAAGTTATCAAAAATATAACAACATAAGCACGGCAAGCTCGGCTTATGCAAATCCGATTTATTATGCACGTTACATGTCGCCGATTTATCCCGTATATCAGCATGATGAAAACGGAGATTTTGCGCTGGATGAAAACGGAAACAGAATATACGACAGAGGCAGCATTTTGGGACGTCCTCAAAATTTGAATCGACATATCTTGTGGGAACTTGATTTGGATAAAAATAAAACAGTCAGAAGTACAATAGGAACCACTGCTTACGCCGATATTAAGTTTCTGAAAGATTTTCATTTTACTATAAAAGGCAATGCAAGCATTAGAAACAGCGAAAATCGCACGTACAATAATGCCATAATTGGAGATGGAACAGGTAATCACGGACGCGCAGGAAGAACAATGTACAGATATTTGGATTATACGGCTATGGAACAGTTAACATGGGAAAAAAATTTTGAAAAACATCATGTAGATGCTCTTGTCGGACACGAAAATTATTCAAATAATTATGTTTATACTGATTTGTATAAGTCAAAAGAAATATTTTCAGATGCATACGAGTTGATAAATTTTACGGAAATGATAAGAATGAACGGTTACAGCAACAACCTTCGCGGCGAAAGTTATCTGTCGAGAGTCAGATATAATTACGACACAAAATACTATGCGGAAATATCGTACAGAAGAGATGCCGTATCGCGTTTTCATCCGGATAACAGATGGGGAAATTTCTGGTCGTTCGGAGCAAGCTGGTCAATACACAAAGAAGAATTTATGTCATCGCTGGACTTTGTTAATACATTGAGATTAAGAGCATCTTACGGTGAAGTTGGAAACGATGCAAGCGCAACAAGATATGCTTATATGGGACTTTATGCATTGGGGCAAAATGCCGGTCTCGGCTCTGCTTATAAAAATCAGAATGCAGCCCATAATATTAAATGGGAATCAACCAATTCCATCAGCGTAGCGCTTGAAGGAAGGTTATTAAATCGCCTTAATTTTATGTTTGAATATTATCGTAAAAAATCTCACGATTTAATATTCAAAGTTTACAATCCGTTATCGGCAGGCGGGACATCCATATCCAGAGCGGAATCCACTCAGTTGAAAAATATAGGCGATATGCTTAATCATGGCTTCGAAATAAGCGCAGATATTGACATAATAAGAAAAAACAATTTGACATGGAATGCATCTTTTGCGGGTACGTTCCAAAAAAATAAAATATTAACTCTTCCCGAACAAAACAGGAAAGACGGAATTGTCAGCGGAGCGCAAAAAATCATGGAAGGACATTCAAGATACTCTTTCTGGGTTTATCAGTTTGCAGGCGTTGACCAAATGAATGGACATGCGCTTTATCTTATAGATGACAACAAATATTATACCGGATCTGCGCCTGTGGAAGGCAAATCCATGATACCAAATGCAAGAGTTACAACAATAAACGGGAAAGATTATACAGACAGTTATACATATGCAAAAAAAGACTGGGGAGGAACATCTTTACCGAAATTTTTCGGCAGTATAGGAACTTCACTTTCGTGGAAAAATTTCAGTTTTTCAATACTTTGCACATATTCTCTTGGCGGCAAGGTATTAGACCAGCCATACAATACGCTGATGTCGGTAACAAGTATGCCAAATGCAATACACAAAGATGCATTAAAAGCATGGAACGGAATACCTGCAGGAATGACCGAAACATCTCCCGACAGACTGAAGAAAAACGGCATCCCTGCAATTGACTGGTATCGTCAGAATAGCTATATTACGTCCATGTCTTCAAATTTTTTACATAATTCTTCGTATTTTTCTTTTAGAAATGTAAGTATTTCGTATCGTCTGCCGAAGGCATGGCTGAGAAGTTTGGACATATCCGATGTAACAGTGAGTCTTTCGGCTGAAAATCTGTACACTTTTACTTCAATGAAAGGTTTGAATCCACAGCAATATCTGGATGGTATAACAGAAAATATTATGAATTACAACCGTACAATAAGTGCGGGACTAAATATTAAATTTTAAATAAATTATAACATAAATTATTATGAAACAAAAAATCTCAATAATAAGCATAATGATTATATCTTTGATTGCAGTGAGTTGCAGTAAAGATTATCTCAATACAAGCCCAACAAGTTCAACAGGCAGCAAAACCATATTCAAAACGACTGATGAAGCAAAATTAGCCGTTAACGGGCTGGCAAACTTAATGTCGATACAATATCTTTCAACTTCCGGCTTCAACGGAGAAGGAACTATTAAAATGTATTACGGCAATTATCCCGGCGCACATTTTACCGTCAATTTATCAGGATGGGCGCCAATTATCAACAGCGATTATTTTCAAAATCTGGATGCAATTTACGATTATTATCCTTGGTATTATTATAATAACATTATAGGCAATGCAAATGCCATAATTATTAATATCGACAATGCATCAGGACCTGATTCCGAAAAGAAATATATCAAGGCTCAGGCTTTGTCATATCGCGCATATTCTTTTATGATGCTTTCGCAACTGTATTGCCTGCGCTGGTCGGATTCCAACAACGGCGCTTCGCTCGGACTGGTATTAAGAATAGATGCAAGCGACGGCGACATGAAACGCTCTACGCTTGCCGAAACATACAAGAGAATATATGATGATTTGGACGAAGCTATTAAACTGTTTACGGAATCACAGATACACAGAGATGCAAGTCTTAATTATGTAATAGATATCGAAGCTGCTTATGCAATTTATGCACGTGCCGCCATAACCCGTCAGGATTATCCCAAAGCCGAAGAAATGGCAATAAAAGCAAGAAACGGATATCCATTAATGAATGAAACGGAATATAAGGCAGGATTCGCAAATCCCAATTCGGAATGGATATGGAGCGTATGGGGTTCTTCCGATGAAACGCTTTATTATTTTTCGTACTTTGCCTATATTGCATATAATTCTTCTGCAAGCGCAGTACGAACATTTCCTAAATGTATAAGTAAAGAACTGTTTGACAAAATTCCAGATACGGATATAAGAAAAAGTTTATTTCTAAATCCTGCCGATTATACGCCATCTTATAATATCAATACAGGTCAATATTCGGACGCATCGGTAGTGGCTGCCGCACGTGCAAAAGGAACTGATCCTTCGGCAGCTATTTATGCTTACATGCAGTTCAAAATTAAATGTAATGACCAGCCAGGAGTCGGACACATGAGCATATTCAGGTCTTCGGAAATGTATTTGATTGAAGCAGAAGCAAAATATTTTCAAAATAATATAAGCGGCGCTCAAAACGCATTAATAGACCTGAACAAAAACAGCGGTCGCGATAACAGTTATACCTGTACAAAAACAGGAAATGAACTGCTCAATGAAATAAAAACATACAGAGGTATTGAATTGTGGGGTGAAGGTTTTGACTGGTTTGATGTAAAACGATGGGGAGATTCGATGACAAGAAAATCATTTGCAGCCGGAGGCAGTTTTATTTCTGCATTGGCAGTGTCGTTTGGTCCTCAGGAAAAAAACAAATGGACATGGTTTATTCCATCAAGAGAAATTAATTACAATAAATTAGCCGAGCAAAACAATTATTGATAACAGATTACTGTTTGAAACAGACTGTCGCCAAAATGACAGTCTGTTTTTTATGAATATATGCAAAATTTATGATTGTAAATGTTTTATCGTTCTGCATAATAATTGTAAATTATGTTTACTTTTATTAAAGATACATGACTTTTCATAAACTCCAAATTATTTTTAACAGAAAGAGTAATGCAGTAAAATTCTTTATATTTTAAGCGGCTGATATGTTAATTTATGTATATACAGATTACTTTTTTATTTTTTTGTATAATTTTTAATAAATTTTTGTTGAAAAATTTGGAAAATACATTGATATAAACTACTTTTGCAGCCGAAATGCTAACGACGAGATTAAAAAGGGACACAAAAGTCCCTTTTCTTCATATTCAAAATACATGATAGATATTGAGAAAATAAAAAAAACAGTTGAACAGAAAATTGAAGGCAGTGATAAATTTATTGTTGATATTAATATAAGCGTTGACAGTAAAATCAGCATCATTTTAGACAGCGACAGCGGTAAAATCAATATTGATGACTGCGCGGAAATAAGTCGAACAGTTGAAAATGTATTGAATAGAGATGATGAAGATTTTGAACTGGAAGTTGCTTCCGCCGGTTTAAGCAGCCCGTTGAAAATGTTGCGGCAATATCAAAAAAACATAAACAGAGACATTGACATTGTTTTTACAGACGGACGGAAACTCACGGCTAAACTTATCGGAACTGCAAACAATGGCATAAATATAGAGTATGAAGAAAAAGTGATTGTTGAAAATAAAAAACGCAAACAGATAATAACAAAAAACGAAACAGTAACTTTTGACAGAATAAAATCGGTGAAAGTTGCCGTATCGTTCAAATAAAACGGATTAATTTAATAAAATGATAAAAAATATATGGAAAATCTGAATTTAACTGACAGTTTTGCCGAATTTAAGGAACTGAAAAATATCGACCGCGCAACAATGATAGGCGTAATAGAAGATGTATTTCGGAATTTACTTGCAAAACAGTATGGTACAGCCGACAATTTTGACATTATCGTGAATGATGCAAAGGGCGATTTTGAAATTTGGAGAAATCGGACGGTAGTTGAAACAGTAACAAACAGTGCAACGGAAATATCGCTTGTCGACGCGCAGGCAATCGATGAATCGTACGAAATTGGCGAAGAAGTTTCGGAACCAATACGGCTTGCAAGTTTCGGTCGTCGTGCAATACTGTCGGTGCGTCAAAATCTGGCAGGAAAAATAATGGAAATCGAAAAGGCAAACGTCTTCAAATATTATACCGAACGGATAGGCGAAATTGTTACCGGCGAAGTTTATCAAACATGGAAAAAGGAAACTCTGATGCTCGATGACGATGGCAACGAACTTATTCTTCCCAAAACAGAACAGATACCTTCGGATTTTTTCAAAAAAGGAGATAATGCAAAAGCCGTCATTCTGCGTGTTGAAATGAAAAACAACAGCCCGCTCATCATACTTTCGCGTACGGCTCCGGAATTTTTGGAACGCATGTTTGAACAGGAAGTTCCTGAAATTTTTGAAGGTCTTATTACTATCAAGAAGATTGTACGAATTCCCGGCGAAAGAGCAAAAGTTGCCGTTGAATCGTATGATGACAGAATAGACCCCGTTGGCGCGTGCGTTGGCGTAAAAGGTTCGCGTATTCACGGAATTGTTCGCGAACTGCATAATGAAAACATTGATGTTGTAAATTATACATCTAATTTACAGCTTTTTGTGCAGCGTTCGCTTGCTCCTGCAAAAATTACAACTATAAAAATAGATGAAGAAAAGAAACAGATAAACGTATTTCTGAAACCAACAGAAGTTTCGCTGGCAATCGGCAAGGGCGGCATGAATATCAAACTTGCAAGTCAGCTTGTAGGTTATGATATTGACGTATATCGCGAAACAGCCGAAGAAGAAGAAGATGTTAATCTGGATGAATTTGCCGATGAAATTGACAGCTGGGTTATTGATGAATTGAAACGAATTGGTTGCGATACGGCAAAAAGCGTGTTAAACATACCTTTCGGCGATTTGTTGAAACGGTCGGATTTGGAAGAAGAAACGCTGAAAGAAGTCATAAAAATCCTGAAATCGGAATTTGAAGAAGAACATAAATAATAACAGTAAAATTAAAATCATCGCAGAAATATAAGGAGAATTTGCAAATATGACAGAAACAAATATCAGAATAAGTAAAATAATAAAAGAATTTAACATAGGATTGTCTTCTCTGGTTGAATTTTTGGCAAAAAAGGGAATAGAAATAGAATCTAACCCAAATTCAAAAGTTTCCAGTGAAATATATAATCTTGTGAAAGACGCTTTTGGCGATGATAAAAGTTTGAAAGAAGCAGCAAAAGGTGTTATTATTCCACAAAAAAAGAAACAGGAAACAGTTACAGTAGAAGAATATACAGATAAAAAAATAAAAAAAGAACAGGAAGAATTACCCGAAGAAAAAGAAGTTTTTATAAAAGTTTCGACAATCGAGAAACCATCCTTGAAAATTATTGATAAAATTGATATTACTCCCAAAACAAAAAAAATAGAAAAGACAACAGATACGGAAACGCCAAAACCGCAAAAGAAAAAAGAAACGGCAAAAATAGAAGATAATAAAGAAAATATTGATACGGGAAAATCAATTAAAACAGTTGAAGAAATAAAAATCGAAGTAGAAAAAATACCGCCTCCGAAGATTATTGAAAAGATAGAAATTCCGGAAAAACCGAAATCAAAAAAGAATAAACATAAAAAAGATAAAAAACAAAATAAACCTATAACCGAACAACCTGTTGAACCAAACCTGACTCAGCAAGAACAGCATGTTGAACAGCAACAGCCTCAACAAGAAGAGAAAAAAGAAAATTTTATTCCCGTCAAAGTTGACAAACTGACAGGTCCCGTACTTACAGGTGAAAAAGTTGACCTTGCAAAATTTGAAAAACCGAAAACCGAAAACAAAAAAGACCAGCATCAGCATCACAAACGCAAACGAGAAAGGGTAATCGGCAACAAAGTAAAAATTGACGTTGACGAAAAACGCGGAGGAAAAAGCAGCGAACCCAAGAAAGAAAAACATAAAAAGAAAAAAGATTATCGTCCGCCTGTTCGGCGCGAAGTCGATGAAGATGAAGTACAGCGTCAGGTAAAAGAAACATTGGCGCGGCTTACCGAAGGCAAAGGCAAAACAAAAACATCAAAGCATCGTCGCGAAAAACGCGAAGCCGTAAGCACGCGCATGCAGGAAGAACAGGAAATGCAAATGCTTGAACAGACAGTTTTAAAAGTAACGGAATTTGTTACAGCCAGTGAACTTGCAAATATGATGAAAGTTCCTGTTGTTAAAATTATAGAAGCATGTATGAATTTAGGACTTATGGTTTCTATCAACCAGCGTTTGGATGCCGAAGCGCTTGTGCTTGTCGCCGAAGAATTCGGATTTAAGATAGAATTTGTCAGTGTTGACCTGCAAGATGCAGTGAAAGCAGAAGAAGATACTCCTCAGGATTTATTGCCCCGTCCGCCTATTGTAACAGTGATGGGACATGTTGACCACGGAAAAACATCATTGCTTGATAACATCAGAAATACCAACGTAATAGCAGGTGAAGCAGGCGGAATAACACAGCACATTGGAGCATATAACGTTAAACTTGCCAACGGTCGCCGTATCACATTCCTTGATACGCCCGGACACGAAGCATTTACCGCAATGCGCGCACGTGGAGCAAAAATCACAGATATGGCAATTATAATCATTGCCGCTGACGATGCGGTGATGCCGCAAACAGTAGAAGCAATAAATCATGCCGTAGCAGCCGGAGTACCAATGATATTTGCAATCAACAAAATTGACAAACCCGGAGCAAACAGCGATAAAATAAAGGAACAGCTTGCAAATATTAACCTGCTTGTCGAAGACTGGGGAGGAAAATATCAGTGTCAGGAAATATCGGCAAAAAAAGGTTTGAATGTTGACAAATTGCTCGAAAAGGTTTTGCTTGAAGCTGACATGCTTGAACTTAAAGCCAATCCAAACAAGCGCGCAAACGGTTCTGTCATAGAATCGTCTCTTGATAAAGGTCGCGGATATGTCGCAACAGTTTTAGTAGCGGCAGGCACGCTTAAAGTTGGCGATGTGATGCTTTCGGGAAGTACCTGCGGAAAAATTAAGGCGATGTTCAACGAACGCGGACAACGAGTCGAAGAAGCAAAGCCAAGTACGCCGGTTATTGTTTTAGGACTTAACGGAGCGCCCGCAGCAGGTGAAACTTTCAATGTGATGGAAGACGAACGCGAAGCACGCGAAATAGCAACTAAACGCGAACAACTTATCAGAATACAGGGAATACACGCACAGCCGCACGTTACGCTTGACGAAATCGGTCGTCGTATTGCAATAGGAAACTTCAAGGAATTGAACATAATAATCAAAGGCGATGTTGACGGCTCAATCGAAGCCCTGTCCGACTCGATGATGAAACTGTCAACCGAAGAAGTTCAGGTAAATGTGATACATAAGGCAGTAGGAGCAATCTCCGAATCGGATGTTTTGCTTGCAGTGGCTTCAAACGCCGTGATTATAGGTTTTCAGGTTAGACCAAGTGCAAATGCACGCAAACTTGCTGAAAACGAAAAGATTGAAATCCGACTATATTCGGTGATTTACGATGCAATAAACGAGGTAAAAGCAGCCATTGAAGGAATGCTTGCTCCCGAAGTAAAAGAAGAAATTACTGCCGTTGTTGAAGTATTGAATACATTCAAAGTTGCAAAAATAGGAACAATCGCAGGCGGAATAGTACGCGAAGGTAAGATAACACGTTCGTCAAAAGTACGTTTGATTCGAGATGGAATTGTTGTTTATTCTGGAATACTCGGCTCGCTTAAACGGTTTAAAGATGATGTGAAAGAAGTTGCGTCGGGTTATGACTGCGGATTGAGTATAGAAAAGTTTGATGATGTCAAGATAGGCGATGTCATTGAAGCATACGAAAAAATTGAAATCAAACGCAAACTGTAAAGCGTTTAAATGATAACCGAATATACTTTCATCAAAAGATGAAAGTATATTTTTTTATTTATATACTTCCCAAAATCATTAAACTTCTTCAAAAAACAGTTTTTAGATATTTGGTATTATCGCAAGCATTGCACTATTGCAAACATAACATTTGAAAACATGTTAAGTTTAATAATTACTTGGTATAACGTCGTTGCGAACCAGCAAGGGTGAAGCAATCCAGATTTTGCATTAGCCTTTCTTTTTTTCTGGTTTGCTTCGTCATTCGCTACGCTCATTCCTCGCAATGACGTGCTTGCTTCGCTAACTCTCGCAATGACGTTTGATTTCAATATAAATGATTATCTTAACAAGGCTAATCAAGGAACAGGGTCGTAGCCGCTTCCTCCCCACGGATGACACGATAAAATGCGTTTTGCGGCAAGCCACAGCCCTTTTATCAGTCCGTGCTTTTTTAATGCGGTAAGTGCATATTCCGAACATGTAGGAGTAAATCTGCATGTCGGCGGTTTCAGCGGGGACAGACAAATTTGATAAAATTTAATCAGCAGAATGAACGGAAATATTACTATCGTTTTTAATGTTTTTTGAAAGATTTTCCAACGCTTTGACGATTCCTTTTTCGATTTCTCCGTATGACAGTTTTTCTTTTGGCACATATATTATGATTGCATTTACAACTTTATCTGTTTTGCGAGCAATTTCAACATAACCGTGTTTATGATGCCTGTATGCTTCGCGTATTCGCCGTTTCAGTAAATTTCTGTCAACAGCCTTTTTGAAATTTCGTTTTGCAACCGATATTGCAATTTTTGAAGTTTCGTTATCTTGAGCATCTTTAATCACATAATTAACAAGAAACGGATACGTCAAAAACTTTTTACCGTTATGTATTACGTTTTCCATATCCTTACGCAGACATAAACGTTCGTTTTTTTTGAAAAAATATCTGCGATTGTGCATTTTAGTGTATTTATTGATTGCTTGCAGTTAACAGTTTACGTGTTATTATTTTTTTGCTGTTTCAAAAATTTTTCAAGCGCTGTCTTTATTGACGGTATTTCCGGTGTCGGCGCTTTGATTGTAACGTTTAACTTTGCATCTTCGGCGGCTTTTGCCGTTGCAGTTCCAAATGTCGCAATAATTTTATCGTTTTGTTTGAAGCGCGGATAATTTTCAAAAAACGATTTAATGTCTGCCGGGCTGTAAAATACAAGTATATCATAATCTTTCAGCGAAAATTTTTGCATATCGGCGTTCACTGTTTTGTAAAATATTGCTTCCGTATAATGAAGTTTTGCTTTTACAAAAGCGTCTGACAAATCGGTTTTATGATTATGGTTCAAAGCAAGCAGAAATTTGTTGATTTTATGCTTTGAAGTTATAAGTTTCATTATACTTTCGATACTTCCTGAACCGAAAAATATTTTACGTTTTCTATAAACAATATATTTTTGAAGATAAAGGGCAATCGCTTCCGTTGCACAAAAATATTTCATTGATTCGGGAATAGTTACTCTCAATTCTTCGCAGATGCGGAAAAAATGGTCGACTGCTGCACGCGCAGTAAAAACAATTGCCGTATGTGACAGGATTTCGATACGCTGACGCCGAAATTCTTTTACAGTAACTCCTTCAATCTGTATAAGAGGTTTGAATTTAACCTGTACATTAAAAATTTCTTCTAAATCGCTGTATGGAGATTTTTCTGCAGGTTCAACTTGGGATATCAGTATTTTTTGTATTTTCATCTTATTTTCTCTATAAAAAATCAACAATAAGCCATGCAGGCAATATTTCTATGGCACAAAGGTACAAAATCAAAAAGAATAGTGAAATTTTTTCATCAATAAAAATCATTATAATCTTGAATATTTTGAATAAAAAAAGTAATATTATAATTGCGGAAATTGTTATTAACCAAATATTTATATTATTAAACGGATTTGAAAAACACAGAGTTAAAAAAAATCCCGAAAGCAGTCCGTAAATGCTTAAAATTATTATTTCTATGGCAAACAGTTTACTTTTTAATTTGATATTTTCCGAAACATATCCTATAATTTTTATGGTAATCAATTTAAAAAACACATAACAACATACGACAACAGCAATAATTGCAAAAAGTTCGGACGACATTTTCGTTGCGCCGATATGCAGTTCGACAAGACAAAAAAATATCAGCCAGACAAACATAGAAAACACAGCAAGCAGATTTGCCGTCTGTACAAAACCGTATGAAAAATCATGATAGGTAGGATTGTTATTTCTGGTTGTAAACAGTACATTAAAAAATATTGACATGTATTTTTTTGCCAATATAAGCATAAGAATATAAAATATCAATAATCCCGAAATTATCCAGCTTGTGGTTTCTCTGTCGGCAATCTGTGTGTTTAGCGGCATTTTTGCGGATGTGGTTGCATGTAATATTTTTGAGTTATAGTCGAATATTTTTATTGATGTTTCTGCTTTGACTGTGGAAAAATTCATATCCGCACTGCTACATGTTTGCATGTCAGTGCAAATATAATCTTTTCCGTATAACCTGACTGTTGACATATAATCCAATATTACCGACATTTAACCTGTTAATATTTTTCAACCGCCAGAGCGTTTTGCTTTGTAACCTGCTTTTGTCAGCAGTTCCAGTATTTTACTGCAAAAATCGCCCTGAATGATTATTTCTCCATCTTTAATCGAACCGCCTGCACTGCATTTTGTTTTGAGTTCTTTGCCAAGATTTTTCAAATCTTCGTCTGTCCCGATAAAACCCGTAATAAGAGTAACTTTTTTACCTTTGCGCTGTTTTTTATCAAGACACACTGTAAGATTTTGCTGTTGCGGCGGCAACGTTTGCCGTTCGTTATCGGCATTTTGCAATTCATATTGATAATCCGGATTTGTCGAATACACAACATTTAATCGAGATTTCCAATCGTTGTTTTTCATGTTAAAACTTGATATTAAAATGTCTAAAAAGTTTTTGCCTTTTTAGACATTATTGCATTAAATTAAATATGAAAAATCACACAAAAATGTGCGTAACAAACAATTAATATTCCCAAAAATCGTGTTCTGTATTCATTATTTCTCCTTCCAGACGTAATGATTCGAGCATTGATTCCAATCCAGACCGACTATAATCATCAACATGACGATTGTTCATTGAAAGTCCTTCGGAAATAATGCGCGATGAAAATCTTCGTCTTTGAAATACATCATCATACGACATTGGCGCTGCCTCGTTTTTTGTTGTATAGCATATTGATTTTGCCAAAAAGTTACGGGCATCGGGATAGTATATCCAGAATAACTGTTTTTTGGAATATTCGCCTGCTCTTTCTTCGTCGCCGTCGGCTGTTGTGATTGAACGCTGAAATACTCTAACAGGACAAATTCCTACTATTCGGACAAACATTTGAGAATAGCGTTTGTCGAAAAACCATTCTTCGGTTATAAGTAATTCTTTAATATCTCCCCAACTAAATGAGCCTGTTACAAAAATTGTTGTATCTCCAGAACCGTCCAATTTTTCTTCTACATATACTTTATCCTGAGCATCGAACTGTTCTCGAATGTCTTTCATTGTAAGAGTGTCCGTATAATCTTCATTATATGCGGTTATTTCTCCTTTTTCCACTCCATCAATCAAAGTTTGTATAAAACTCTTATATGTAGTTGTTTCAATTGTAGGAAAATATAATGGATGATTTATTTTTTCGCTAAGTTCAACAGCACGCCATATTTTACGTTGCCAAACAATATCAGCTTCTTCCGTTTCGGGATAAGGAACAACATTGCGGTCTGTCATATTTTTTTTAGGCAGATTTGTTCCTGCAACAAGACTTTTCTTTTTATCCTGCTGTTCGGTGTTTTGTGCTGTGCTAATATTTTCCTGTGCTAATACTGTAAACGAAAATGTCAAACCTAAAATTATGTGTAAAATATTCTTCTTCTTCATATCAAAATTATTTTATTCTTATGTCTAATGTTGCCAAATCAAATGCTCCGCCGGGTCCTGTCGCTTTTATGTCCGAGATAAATACACGTTGTCCCGACCGCAAATTATTGAACAATGTCCTTTGCGCCTGTGAAAAATATGCTCCGTTAGATGCTTCTTCCCTTTCATAACCGCCGCTGCCTGTAACACTGACTCTGAATGATGTAACAACATATTTCAAATCAAATTCAAAATCATCCGGCATTTTTGCAAATAATCCTTGTGATGCAGCCAACTCGCCTTTCGTTGCCGATTTTCCTGTGATTCCTGCTACTGTTGCATTTGGCGTAGGCAATTTTTTTACGCGAAATGTTTGTGTTTTCATCGGCTGAGTAACTCCGTTAATTTTGGCTGATACGGATATATCACAAGTTCTGCTTCCCTGATTTGGATTTATAACATATCCTCCACCGTCTCTGCGAAGTTGTCCTCCGCTGCATGATACCAAAATGTCTTCTTGCGGCACACCTGAAACCGAAATCTCAACAGGATTATCAACTCCAAGATAAAATACGTTCATTTTTGTAGGGGAAATTACTGCTGCCGCTTCTCCTACCTGATACTGAAAATCAATAGGCATCCGTTCCATTCCATCAGGCCCCGGATATTCAACCGTTCCCGAAAGGCGATGCATACCTACGGAATTTTGTATGCTTTTATACAGAATTTGACCCTGTTCATCGGAATTTAAATTACTTCCGTTGATTATTGCTGTCGGTCTGACGCTTGGATCGTATGCTGTCAAAAATATTCTTGCTTCAAGAGGATTTCCTTTAATAATATAACTTGAATTTGGAATAACGGCAACTTGAACATTAGAGAACTTAAACGATGCCGCATCTATCTGACCAAGCAAATAGTTCATCATTTGAGCTTCGCAATTACGCACGTCCAATGCTATTGATGAAAGTATCGCCAAATCTGAAATTGCAGGCGCATTATAAAACGTTGCATATACCCAGTCTTTACTGCCATCCAAACCTTCATCAACGTCATCGGTTCTTAGCATTCCTTCTATTGTAGAAATAAGTTTTTTACCGTTTTCCGTTTCGGATAATATTTCGGCAAGCTGCTGTTTATACTGTGTTATGTTTTCTTTTAATTCATAACCTACGCCTTTTGATTCTTCGTTTCCATACAAAAGTTGAGTTCCTACGTCAGTATCTTCTCTGTTTTCAAGTTTATATTGACTGAAATCACCTGTATAAATACGGGCTTTTTTACCATCTGCTGCGAATATCAATTCTTTTTTCAACGAATCAATGTATCCGGTTAATTCATGCGTTTGATTTCTTACTATTTGAGCTTTATCTTTCCATGGTTTAACTTTTTCTACAGATGAATTTTCGGCGGCAATATCAAAACTACTGAATCTGCTTTCGTTATTTTGTTTAACAATATCTATCGACTGTCCGAATCTGCTTTCAATAGTTTCAAACGCATCAAGCACTTCGTTTGATACATTCAATGCCAACATTGCTGTTAACACCAAATACATCATATTTATCATTCGCTGTCGCGGACTTAAATTTCCTTGTGCCATTTCTCTATATTTATCTTAAATTTGTTATTGCTGTTAACATATTGCCATAAACCGAGTTTAGTCTTGATACATTTTCGGTTAATGATCTCATTTGTACGGACAATTCTGTTGAAGATTGAACAGATTTTTTTACATCTGAAACCAACGATATAACTTCTTTGTTAAGCAATCCGTATGCCTGTTGATATTGTTGATTGTCTTTTAATTGCAATTCAAACGATGATGTTACGCTTCCTATTGTTTTATTAAGCGTATTTAACTGTAATTCGAATGATGAATTTACTGCGCTTACTGTTTTATTAAGTGAAGCCAGTTGTAATTCAACAGATGAATTTATTGCTCCGATGCTTTTATTCAATGCATTTATATGTTCGTTGTAAGCGCCCATTGTTTTTTTAGAGTTTTCTATTCCTCTTTGGGTTTCGTCTGCAAACGAAGATACAATTTTTGCAGTTGTTGCATAAGTTTCGCTTAATGCATTGGATGTATATGCTACATTTGAAACAGCCTGATTTGCATTAATCAAAGTAGTTGCCAACTGTTGCGAACCTTGCGAAACAGCTGCTAACGATGTAAGGTTTTTAAGAGAATCGCTCAGTTTGTTAATCCCATCTTTTATATTGTTTACCTGAGATTGCTCTATGTTGAAATTAAAATCCAATTGAGAGCCTGGATTTGCGTTTGCTCTGTTAGCTGCTGCTTGTTTGCCTGCTCCTGACGTAAGTTCCAATTCGGGATATATGTTTTCCCAATTATACTTTTTTGGCATGGTTTCAAGTGCAGATAGAATAAAAATGAAAAATTCGGTCATCATACCGATAGTAAGCATTATTCCTGCTCCTGTCCAGTGTTGAAGTTTAAAAAGAGCGCCGATAATAACAAGCGCTGCCCCTAATCCATAGGCAACATGGATTAATTTTTGAAAAGCCGGTCTGTCGAAAAAATTCACCATAATTTTTTGATATTTAAATTGTTTTTATTTTTGCATTCCCATATATGATCTCACACAACGAAATCCTATATATGAGCGTGATTTTTCTTGATATTCGAATGTACGTGAACCGCATTGCAAATAATAAGCAATATCTTTCCACGAGCCGCCACGTATTACTTTACGTTTTAATGCAGGCGGGTCTGATTTTTTTGCATTATATGAATAGGTAGGAGACAAATCATGATAGAACGAATAAGCATTTTCATCGTATGCATTATTTGTCCATTCAGCAACGTTTCCAGCCATGTCGTAAAGTCCGAAATCATTTGGTTCGTACGAGCCTACGGGTAATGTTCTTACGCCTCCGTCAAGGTCATACTTACCGCGTTGCGGCTTAAAGTTTGCCAAAAAGCAACCGCTTTTGTTTGTAGTATAAGGTCCACCCCAAGGATATGCCTGCGTCGGAAGTCCGCCGCGTGCTGCATATTCCCATTCAACTTCGGTTGGCAGACGATAATGATGAGGCACTTCTCCTTTGTGACGTATTTCTGTTTCCGTTCTGAAATTGCAGTATGCCAATGCTTGCTGCCATGATATTCCTACAACCGGATAATCGTTGTACGCAGGATGCCAAAAATAACGAATCATAAAAGGTTCGTTGTATGTAAATTTATAATCGCGCATCCAACAAAGGGTATCGGGATAAATATATACTGCATTTTTGGTAATAAAATCTCCGCGATTTTTTATTTCTACTTCTTCGCCTTCATCGTTTATGATAGTACCTTCGTATGAGTTTGTTTCCGAATTCCAAATTCCTCGCACCGCTTTGTCAAAATCAATATTTTGCCATTCATAAATTAATGTTCTTACATCATATTCTTTTTTACGAAGCAGGGCTTCTTCTCCTGAAATATTAAATTCATTTACAATCTCGCGAATACTTTGGTCTCTTAAGTTTATTCGTTCTCTCCAATTTATAAGAGGTTCATCAAGCGGAGTTCCATCTTCATCTTCCACTACAAGAAATTCTTCATATTCCTGTCCAAGCCGTTTTCTGAGATTATATTCTTTTACATAACTTACAAAATCACGATATTCATAATTTGTAATTTCTGTTTGATCCATCCAGAAAGCATCCACAGTTTCAGTACGTTGACTGGTATTGAATGACTGCATAATATCTTCATCGCTTGCGCCTAAAACAAAATGTCCTCCGGGAACCAGAACCATTCCTTTTGGTGGAATTTCTGTCCGTTTTGCACCTGATGCTCCTTTCACTTTTTGCTTGCTGTGTGGAGTCCACGAACCGCCGGGATCATTGTTTCCTTTTTTGAATAGTGAACACCCTGTCATCAATCCACTCATTAAAATACATATTAAAATACTTAGTGTTAATAATTTTCTCATATTATAATTTTATAAATAACGAATACTTTTACGCTGATTATTTCTTTTTCCTGTTGATATTGAAAAGCGGTAACTCACTAAAAATTCATGAGCGCCTCCGCCGTATGTTTGTATGTCTGTTGTAAAATAATCGTATGAATATCCTATGGTTAAATTTTTAATTAATTCCAAACCTACATTTATAACTACCGCTTCATCAAGCCTGTATGACAATCCTGCCCAATACTTTTTTTTGTAGAACAAATGTGAATTCAAACTATATTTTCCAACGCCAAAATCCGTATTTAAATAAATAGACGGACGCAATTCGTAATCATCTGTAAATCCGAATGTAAAGCGATAACCTGCAATAGCATAAAATGTTCTTCCGAATGTTGTTTTTTCGCTTGCTTTTGTTATTGCTGCACGGTTTACATGCATGCACGATACTCCTGCAAAAAATTTATCAGTAGTATAATATACTCCCAATCCCGCGTCAAATGTTGTTGTATTTACATCTCCTGTTGGAAGTGCGATATCGCCTGTTCCATCCGGTAATCGCCAGTCGTTTGAATCGAATTTGCTGTTTATCATTCCAAGAGATATACCCACGCCAAGTTTGCCCTCTGAAAGTTCAAACATATATGAATACCCCAAATTAAACCCTGTGGATTTTAAAAAACCTATTTTATCGTTAAAAATGGAAAATCCGACACCGCTATTTATAAAATTAAGCGGTCCATTAACATTTAAAACCGTTGTAATCGGAGAACCATCAATATTTTTTGTTTGCATACGGTTGACAGCAGTTGCGCAAAACAAACCATCATCAGCAATACCGTAACTTCCGGGATTAATGTATCCCGAATTAAATACGCCTTGACTGAAGTGACTGTCTTGCTGCGCTATAGAGCTTGTTGAAAATAGCAACATCGCTATCATTATTAATTGTTTTATCACTGTATTTATCTCAAAAAAAACCAACTTTTTATGTTAGTAGAATTGCAAAGTTATATATTTTTTATTTATCAACAATATTTTTGCAATAAATTATTTATTATAATTGCATTTTTTTCAACTTATTAACATTTTAATTTTGCATTTTAACCCATTTTTTGCAACTCTCTTATCCATTTTACAGGAATATGCCTGTTACATGCTGCCTGATAATCTTTAAACGTACATGCTATCGTTTTTGTCTTTTTCCCGTTTGAAACTTCCATCCACCATCGATTAGTTATATCGCTTTTATAAAATGTTAAACTTGATGAATTTCCCATATCTGTTATAAATTTTCTGAATCTGTTTTTTGACGGAGTTTCGACAACTCGATTTGACAATCCATCAACAAAATGCCAAACCGTTTGTGCCGCAAGTGCAGTTGTAAGCATATTGTTATCGTTATTACACACAATATTTATTTGTGATATTTTGTTTGATAATCCCGCGCAGTTTGCAAGACTGCAAAGTTCTTCGGCGTATAAACCGTTTGGCGATTGCTTTGTTCCTCCGTCGCTGTACCGCACTGCCGAAAGGTCAATAGCCATAAAATTACTTTCACGCAAAATTGGTTCGATTTCGTTCGGCTCAACGCGATATTCGCTTAATCGAACAACGGAATAATTCTTGCTGTGCAGTTTGTTAATTAACATTCTGTCGGAAAGATAATTTTGGTATCCGATTACCGATATTTCACTTTTACTGTTCAGCGTTTTTGAAATATATTTGTTTTCGGAGGTAATATCGGCTACTATTAATGCGGTTTTAGAATCTTTGTTTTGTTGAATTTGTAGAACTGTTGATGAAATTTCATCATCTTCGCATAAAAAAACCATGTTTATATTTTTTTTGCTTATGTCTGTAATAAATTTTTTAATTTTTTCTTCGTCAAATGCAATATTCCCAAAATCAAATATTTTTACTGATTTACTGTTTGCATGTAATGCATACAATTCGTTTCGTACATTTAAAAATGTTTTTGAATTAATGCTTTTTGCAATTCCTGTTATCGCTACGGTGGAACCTGCTTTGCGTCTGCCTTGTAAAAAATCATCATCTACAAATTCGACAATACTGCCGATTTGTACGGTTTTATTTTTTTTAATTCCCGCAATCAAATTTTTTATATAATCAGATTCTTTCATAATATCGTAAACTGCAAAATTATTTCATGTACTTTCTACAAATATAATAATTATTTTTTTATTGCGGTCTTTCTTGTCTTTGTTTTTGATTTTGGTTCCTTATTTTTTTGTGCTTCTATCAAAGCCAGACAGTCATCGCGGGTAAGCATTTTCGGGTCTTGGCTTTTTGGTATTTTATAATTTTTACCGCCGTATGCAATATATGGTCCGTAAAATCCGTTAAGTACTTCTATATCATCGAATTTTGCTATATGTTTTTCCGTATCTTTTTTGCGTTTTTCTTCTATAAGTTCTATTGCGCGTTCTATTGTAATTGTATATGGGTCGTCAACATCTTTCTTCATTGAAATAAATTTTGAATTATGCAACACATAAGGTCCGAAACGACCTGTGGATGCAACAACATCCATGTTTTCATATTTGCCTATTGTACGGGGAAGTTCAAACAGTTTCAATGCTTCGTCAAGAGTTAGCGTTTCGATAAGTTGTCCTTTGTTCAAACTCGAAAATTTCTTTTCGGGGTCGTCATTTTCACCGATTTGGACTATTGGACCAAAACGTGCAATGCGTGCCAATACCTGTTTCCCGCTTTTCGGGTCAATTCCTAAAATGCGTTCGGCATTGGTTGTTTGTGAATTTTCGAGCGAATCATCAACTTTTTCATGAAACGGTTTGTAAAAATTATTGAGCATGACAGTCCAGTCTAATTTTCCGTCTGCAATTTTGTCAAAATATTCTTCGATTTTTGCAGTAAACTGATAATTAAGTATTGCAGGAAAATTTTCGGTAAGAAAATCATTAACCACAATTCCTATGTCGCTGGGGAAAAATTTTGACTTTTCTACACCGACAGTTTCCGTCAATTTTTCCGATTTTATATCATTAGATTTCAACACAAGCTTTGTGTAATTGCGTTCTGTTCCTGCTCTGTCTTCTTTTGATACATATTCGCGAGCTATTATTGTTGATATTGTAGGCGCATAAGTTGACGGACGACCTATTCCCAATTCTTCCAGTTTTTTTACCAGACTTGCTTCGGTATATCGCGGCGGATGTTGCGAAAAACGCTGTGTCGCTGTGATTTCTTTACGGACTATAACCTGTCCTGCAACAAGAGCGGGAAGTAATCCTGATGTTTCCGTATTTTCATTGTCCTCATCGTTAGATTCCATGTAAACTTTTAGAAATCCATCAAAAGTAATAATTTCGCCTGTTGCCTGAAATCTTTCCTTGTTGTTTGATATGTTGATATTTATTATTGTTTTTTCGAGTTCGGCATCTGCCATTTGCGAGGCTATTGTGCGTTTCCAAATCAAATTGTACAGTTTTTTTTCCTGTGCGCTGCCTTCGATTTCCATGTTTTGCAAATACGTAGGACGAATTGCTTCGTGCGCTTCCTGAGCCGACTTTGATTTGGTTTTGTATTGACGTGTTTTAATATACTTTTCGCCGAAGAGATTTTTTATTGTCTGTTTTGCAGTGTTCAAAGCCAAAGTCGAAAGATTTGTAGAATCTGTACGCATGTACGTTATAAGTCCGCGTTCGTATAGTTGCTGTGCTATTCTCATTGTTTGCGCTACCGAAAATCTGAATTTTCTGCTTGCTTCCTGTTGCAGTGTTGATGTTGTGAACGGCGCCGATGGTGATTTTTTCGATGGTTTTTTATCTGTGTTTTCAACAGTAAATATTGCATCTTTACATCTTTCAAGAAAATCATTCGCTTCCTTTTCGGTTTTAAAATCCGATGTGAGCGTTGCTTTCAGTTGAAATTTTTCGTTTTTGTTTGCCGAAATAAATATTGCAGCAACTTTATATGTTGATTCGCTTTTAAAATCCATTATTTCGCGCTCGCGTTCCACAACTAAACGAACTGCAACCGACTGCACACGTCCTGCCGACAGAGACGATTTTACTTTTTTCCATAAAACAGGCGAAAGTTCAAATCCAACAAGTCTGTCAAGTATGCGCCGTGCTTGCTGTGCGTTTACAAGATTCAAATCAACGGTTCGCGGATTTTTTATTGCATTTTGAATAGCATCTTTTGTTATTTCGTGGAAAGTAATGCGTTTTGTGTTATTATCATTGAGGTTCAATACATTTTGCAAATGCCATGCTATTGCTTCTCCTTCGCGGTCTTCATCGGATGCAAGCCATATTGTTTTTGCCTGTTTCGACAGTTTCTTCAATTCATCGACAAGTTTTCTTTTGTCTGATGAAACTATATATTCGGGTTTGAAATTGTTGTTAACATCCACTCCGAGTCCTTTTTTTGCCAGGTCGCGAATATGTCCGTAACTTGATGTTACAAAATAATCTTTACCCAACAGTTTTTCTATTGTTTTTGCTTTTGCCGGTGATTCTACTATTACTAAATTGTCTTGCATGAAATATACTTTTTATTGATTCTTTGTTATAATTTTCTATAAAAAAAAGAACGTTTTGTTTCGTTTTATAAATATTTTAGCCCTTATTAATTAAATTTTAGAGTAAAATTTTGCACAAAGTAAAAACAAAAAAAATAATGTTCAAAAAAAATTTTTAATTATCATCCTGAAAACAAACATTTATGCAATACACATATCATTGATAATAAACGCAATAACAATATATTTGTAAAATTTAAAAATATTCAATTTTAAAGACTTAATTATGATTTTGATGATTTCTTGTATTTTGAAGCCTGATTTCAAATATTTTATCATTATATATCTTATCTAATACATATAAAATATTATTTAATTTTTTTGTAAATGTCTTATTGAGTTTGTTTCTAACTATATATGTTATTATATAACTTAAACTGTTTTTAAGAAATTGCCTATCCCACACTTCCTTCGAGCGATATTTGCAATAATTTTTGAGCTTCAACGGCAAATTCCATTGGTAATTTGTTTAATACTTCCTTCGCATATCCATTGATAATAAGACTCACTGCATCTTCTGTATTCAAGCCTCGCTGATTACAATAAAAAAGCTGGTCTTCGCCGATTTTTGATGTTGTTGCTTCGTGTTCCACAACAGCGCTTTTATTTTCAATATTTACATACGGATATGTATGCGCTCCGCAATTACTGCCAAGCAACAGACTGTCGCACTGTGAAAAATTTCGCGCATTTTCGGCATCTTTCAATACTTTTACAAGTCCGCGATACGAATTTTGACTGCGTCCTGCCGATATTCCTTTCGATACAATGCGGCTTTTAGTGTTACGCCCTATGTGAATCATCTTTGTGCCTGTATCGGCTTGCTGAAAATTATTTGTAACCGCAACCGAATAAAATTCTGCGCTAGAATCGTCTCCTTTAAGAATTGCGCTCGGATATTTCCATGTTATGGCAGAGCCTGTTTCTATTTGAGTCCATGAAAGTTTGGCTCGGTCTCCTCTGCAAATTCCACGTTTTGTAACAAAATTATAAATTCCACCCTTTCCGTTTTTGTCTCCCGGATACCAGTTTTGTACGGTTGAATACTTGACTTCTGCGTCTTTCATTACAATAATTTCGACAATAGCAGCGTGAAGTTGATTTTTGTCTCGTTGCGGAGCAGTACAGCCTTCGAGATATGAAACATAACTTGCTTCGTCGGCAACAATAAGCGTGCGTTCAAACTGCCCTGTGTTTGCAGCATTTATGCGAAAATATGTTGACAATTCCATTGGACAGCGAACACCTTTCGGAATAAAACAGAATGAGCCATCGCTGAACACAGCGGAATTGAGCGCTGCAAAGTAATTGTCGGTATAATGAACAACCGAACCGAGATATTTTTTTATCAAATCGGGATAATCGCGAACAGCCTCGCTGAATGAACAGAAAATTATTCCTTTCTCCGCCAGTGTTTCACGAAAAGTTGTTTTCACCGAAACGCTGTCCATAACAGCATCAACCGCATAAGAACCGACTCCGGCAAGCGCTTTTTGCTCATCTATTGGTATTCCGAGTTTTTCAAAAGTTTTTCTCAACTCAGGGTCAACATCATTCATGCTTTCGAGTTTCGATTTGGCTTTTGGAGCAGCATAATAAATAATATCCTGATAATTTATTTCCGGAATTTCAAGATGCGCCCACTGTGGCATTTTCATAGTAAGCCAGTGTCGATAAGCCTTCAATCGAAAATCAAGCAACCACTGCGGTTCAGATTTTTTGCTCGAAATAAGTCGTACGGTATCTTCGCTCAATCCTTTAGGAACAAGTTCCTGTTCGATATTTGTTGTAAACCCGTATTTGTAATCGCTATCGGCAATTTCGTTTAATATGTTTTTTGTTTTGTCCATTATTTATAGCATATCTGCCGAATTTCGGCTATGGATATTTATCTTTTATTTTACCGTTTCAACAGTTATTGTCTGACTGTTGAATTTGCAAAGATACGAAATAATTTGCAGTCATACTTAATAAATATAAAGTAATGGTTTTCTCTGCAATAATAGACTTATTCGGAAAGAATTTATAATGCTTCGCTCGAAATGACGAAAAAAGAAATGATTAATAATTTCACTTTTAAGGAAGGGTTTTAATGTTTATTGAAATTTTATATCTCCGTTTTCTATTTTCAACTTTGTGCCTGCCAGCATTTCATCAAATGCATTTGTTTGTATAAGCTGAGAAGGCGTTCCTTCGTGCATTTTACCGTTAGCCATAAGCCATATTTTATCGGCAAGCATAAGAGCAATATTTAAATCGTGAGTAGAAAATATTATTGTTTTAGATTTTGTGCGGGTTAAATTTTTAAGCAATAAAATTATTTCGTATTTATTCGGGATATCAAGAAATGCTGTTGGTTCATCAAAAATCATTATCGGAGTATCCTGCACAAGCGCCCGCGCTATCATAACACGCTGACGTTCGCCATCGCTCAATTCCGAAACATTTCGCCATATAAAATCATCCATACCTGTCATTTTCAGCGAATCAATAATAATTTTTTCATCATTAACGCTTAAATTGCCGAACAGATTTGTATATGTGTATCGCCCCATAGCAACCAAATCAAAAACTTTAAGATGCATAACTCTGACTGTTTCTGTTGATACGAAACTCATTAAATCTGCATAGCCCTTGCGCGACATAGCGGCTGCCGTTTTGCCGTTTATGTAAATATTACCCGCAAAAATATGCTGCAAACCCGTAAGCGTGCGCAAAAAAGTTGATTTTCCAATTCCGTTGCGACCAACAAGCGCCACAAGTTGCGATTTGTCGGCTACGGCTGAAAACGGAGGAAATATTTCATGCTTCGTATGTAATGAATATCCATATCCAAGCGAAAGATTTTCTATTTTTATACGGTGCGGACTCATTAATTAACGATTTTTTTATTCGATAAGATTATCCGTATTATCACAGGAATACCAACAAAAGCAACGACAATATTGATTGGAAGAATCATACCTGAGCCAGGAAGCTGTGAAACAATATCGCAAAACAGCATTATATTTGCACCAAGCAGTATGCACGCAGGAACTAATATGCGATGGTCGGCTCTGCGAAAAAACATCCTTGCAATGTGAGGAACGGCAATGCCTATAAATCCTATAGGTCCGCAAAAAGCAACAACCTGTCCGGTAAGTAAACTTGTACTTATAAAAATTACCGTTCGCGTTAATTTCAGATTTACGCCCACTGTTTGAGCATACATATCGCCAAGTAGCAGTATGTTAAGTTTTTTTATTGAAAAAATAACAACCGCCAATCCTATTAAAGTAATAACAAGCATTACTTTGATTTCGTCGAAAGTTGCACTGCCGAGATTTCCGAGCGTCCACACAACAAAAGTTTTCAAAGCGGATTCATTGCTCATATACTGCAACAGCCCGACGATTGCGGTCGCCGCACCTGAAAACATTATGCCGAATATCAAAACCGTCATTATATCTCGAATACGTATTGAAACAATCAATATTAAAAACAGTGTCAATGCCGAGCCTGTAAATGCCGCCGATGCTATGCAAAAGTTGGAAACAACAGCAGGCAATATTATCGAAAATATTGACGAGCCAAGCAAAAATAAGGCAACTCCCAGACTTGCTCCTGAACTGACGCCAAGAATATAAGGATCGGCAAGCGGATTACGAAATACTGTTTGCATTTGCAAACCGCTCACTGATAATGCTACTCCGGTAATCAGCGCTACACACGCTCGCGGCAAGCGAAAATTAATAACTATATTGGAAACATGCGGTTCGACTTTATCCGGCGAAAACAGTACGCCAAAAATCTCCTTTATGGAAATAGAAACCGAACCCAAAATAATGTCAAGCGCAAAGAGCAATATTGCCATAAACAATAATGCGCCGAAATAAACTTTTATATGTTTCGGATTGCCTGCCATATTAATGTATAATTTGCCTGCAAAAATAACAAATTAAACCTTACAAAACGGAACAGGATAAAAAATATTTGGATTATTTGAATTTTTACCATACTTTTGCAGCCTGTTTTGAAAATTATTTCGGGGTGTGGCGCAGTTGGCTAGCGCACCTGCTTTGGGAGCAGGGGGTCCTCCGTTCGAGTCGGAGTACCCCGACAATAAAAAATCAAGCAGCTAGGATGTGTATCCAAACTGCTTGATTTTTTTATTTGCACATAACTTTGCCGATTCTGAAATTTTTGCACACAGATTTGGACACAAAATTCTTGTCAAATCACTACCAAGTTACAAATTTATCCACAATCTCTTTTTGTTCGCCTGCTGTGCGGCGCAGGTAGATACGGGTAGTTTCGATACTTTCGTGTCCCATCAAATCGGCAAGCAGGGCGATGTCGTTAAACTTTTCGAGAAAGTTTTTGGCAAACCGATGGCGAAACGAGTGTGGATAAACAACTTTCGTGTTTATTCCGTACTTTGCGGCGATGGTTTTCAGTTGCTGCGAAATGCCCCTCGCCGTAATGCGTTCGCCGAAACGGTTGAGAAACAGATAGCCCGATACGCGATTTTTACCTTGCAACCAGACTAACGTTTCCGTTCTCAACGCTTTTGGAATATATATACGGCGCACTTTTCCGCCTTTTGCATAGATGTCGAAATGCCCTGCCTGAACGTGTTCGACTTTGATTTGAATCAGTTCACTGACACGGGCGCCGGTAGCTGCAAGGTAGCGGACAACGAAATACCAATCCCAATCGCCGTCACGTTTCAGGTTGTTTTTCAGAAAGTTGTAATCGGCATTGCTGATAACGTTTTCTAAATACGACTTTTGCTGAATTTTTACGGCTTTGAGTTTCAACTTGTCTCGCTTGATAAATTTAAGATACTTGTTCATCGCCTGAATGCGAAGATTAACCGTTTTCGGCTTGTAGGTTTCAATGAGATAACTCTTGTATAGCAACAAATTACGTTTATTCCAATCCCTGTAAGTCAGTTCATAAAACCTGACAGCAAACAGATAGGCGGAAATTGTATTCGCTGACATATTCGCCTGTTTCAGATAGGTTTCAAAATTTTCCTGCATAATTTTTTGTATTTAACCCGTTGGCGGAATTAACTAA
>JAIRRX010000149.1 GCA_031255755.1 Prevotellaceae bacterium
CCGACATTATCCTAAAAATATTATGGCAAAAACAAATGCAGGTAACTTTCACCGCATACATAAAAATATTTTTAACCAAATCGAAATGAAAAATATAAAATATCATGAAATTCCACGAACATTTTCAGCAATCGATCGTTGGTTTATGGCAACCGGTCATTGGTTGTTGGCAACTAATCGCAAAACATATAATTAAAACAAAACAGTATGAATTAAATTCCATCAAAAAAATGAATATAAGCCGTATATTTAAAAAAATTTTAAATGTTTACGATAAAGTCGAATAAAAATCTTACCTTTGCAGGTTCAAATAATATAACTTTTTATAAAATGAAAAATACAGGAATCATTATAGCATTGTTTGTTGCGGTTGTGGCGCTGTCGTCATGCAGCAAATATGAAAAACTTTTGAAAAAATCGGATAACGAAACCAAGTATAAATTAGGAATGGAATGTTATAACAAAGAGAAATATCGCTATGCGACAAAATTTTTTGAGCCGATTTTGCAATATCTCAGAGGAACGGAACGCGATGACAGTGTAAACTTTTATTTTGCCAAAGCATATTATCTGTCGGGCGACCCTTACACTGCCGAATATTATTTTGACATGTTCAAAAGAACCTTTCCGCGCAGCGTTTTTGCCGAAGAAGCAACGTATTTATATGCGTCATGTTTGTATTCGCAATCGCATCGTCCCGAACTTGACCAAATACCGACTATTAAGTGCATTACGGCATTGAACGAATATCTTTATACATATCCAAACGGAAATGCAGAACAGCGTAAAAAGAGCGAAGAGGTGCTTAATGAACTTCAACAGCGGTTGATTGATAAATCGTTTCTTGCGGCAAAACTGTATTTCAAAATTGAAGATTACCGCTCGGCAGTAGAATCGTTCAAAAATCATCTGAAAGATTATCCCGATTCAAATCACCGCGAAGAAACCTTGTTCTTAATTCTTAAATCAAGTTATTTGTATGCTACTCACAGCAAGATGGACAGACGTAGAGAACGTTATCAGAGTACTATTGATGAATATTTGAACTTTACAAGCGAATATCCCGTGTCGGACTATAAAAAAGAAGTTGAAACTATGTACGCAGTTGCAGTAAAGGCTACTCAATTCGGAAGTAGATCAATAGAAAATTCAAATCAGGAAAATATAAACGAAAAATAAAATCACAAACATAAAATGGAAAAAAGAAAAACAATTTCGACCACAACACAAACACGAAATATTACGGATTTATCAAGTAAAACAAATAATATTTACGAAACCGTAATGATTATTACAAAGCGTGCAAATCAAATTGCAGCAGAACAAAAACAGGAATTAAGCCGTAAACTCGAAGAATTTATTTCGCTGGGCGATGTAATTGAAGAAATTTTTGAAAATCACGAACAGATAGAAATTTCAAAATATTATGAAAAACTGCCTAAACCTACGCTTATGGCTATTGAAGAGTTTCTAACCGACAGGATTTATTATCGCCATGTTGAAAAGAAAGAAAAAGATAATAAGGATACCGAAAACACAAAAACCAGTTAACAGATTTACAAATTAATCAAAAAACGTAAATGCCATGCAAAAAATATTAATCTCATTGTGTCTGATTTTTACGGCATTAACGTGCAATGCACAGGAACTGTTTTGCCGTATAAGCGTAACAGCGCAAAGAATACAAGGCTCTACAAACCGTACTATTTTCAATACATTGCAACAGTCGCTGTATGAATTTGTAAACAATACAAACTGGACAAGTCACGTTTATACGCAACAGGAACGAATTGAATGTTCGATATTAATAAATATTACGGAAGAAATCAATTCGGGAGAATTTAAGGGAACGATGCAAATTCAATCGAAACGCCCTGTTTTCGGTTCATCGTATCAAACTACAATGCTTAATTTTTCCGACAATGATATTCAATTCAAATACAACGAATATGACAAAATAGAATTTAATGAAAATACTCACACATCGAATTTGTCATCGCTAATAGCGTATTATGTATATTTAATTATAGGTCTTGATTACGATTCGTTTTCGCCGCGCGGAGGTACGGAATATTTTCAGAAAGCGCAAAAAATAGTATCCAACGCACAAAACGAAATAGGCGCAGGATGGAAAGCCTTTGATGGCAACCGCCGCAACAGATATTGGATTGTGAATAATATTCTTAATTCGCGTTACGGTAATGTTCGCTCCGCATATTACATATATCACCGTTCGGGATTAGACAGATTGTCGGAACGTCCAAGCGAAGCGCGGGAACAGGTTTCGCAGGCGCTGACTGAAATTCAAAAAGTTTATCGCGACAAGCCCGACCCTTATCTTACATACCTGAAATTGTTTTTTGATGCAAAAGCCGATGAAATAGTAAATATATTCTCACAGGGCGCAATGACCGATAAAGTGAGAGTTTATAATATTTTAGCAGAAATCGACAATGCAAATGAATCGAAATATAAGGCAATGAAAGAAGCAACGAGCGAGTTTTAACGATGTATTTGTACAAATAAATTTCAAAATACAAACCATTTATCCTGTATGATTAAGTCAATAAATATTGAAAATTATGCAATAATCAATTCGTTGAAAATTGATTTTGATAAAGGTTTGAGTATCATCACAGGCGAAACGGGCGCAGGTAAATCAATACTGCTTGGCGCATTATCGCTGGCTTTGGGACAGCGCGCCGAAACAAACATACTGAAAAATCCGGAAAAAAACTGCATAATTGAAGTTGTTTTTCAACTTGACGAAAACAGATTTAAAACAATTTTCGAGAACAGCGATGCCGAATTTGATACAACTTCCGTTTTTCGGCGAATAATAGGCAGCAATGGCAAATCGCGTGCATTTATAAATGATATTCCCGTAAACGTTTCACAACTTAAAATCATAGGCGAACAGCTTGTTGATATTCATTCTCAACATCAAAATTTATTGCTGTCGAATCCTGCTTTTCAAATGGAAATAATTGACACGACAGCAAAAAACAGGGAAATTTTACAGACATATCAATCGGCTTTTTCATTATACAAAGACGTAGAAAAACAGTTGTCGGAATTAAAAAATCATGCCGAACAGGCTAAAAATGAATACAACTATTTGAGTTTTCAGAATGAACAGTTTGTATCGGCAAAATTGCAAGCAGACGAACAGGAAGATTTGGAAAACGAATTGAACCAAATAACGCATGCGGAAGAAATAAAAACAGTTTATACAAATGTGATGGCTGCTCTTAACAACGACGAAGCATCAGTAAATACAATACTCCGCGAAAATATTTCCGCATTGAAGAAAATTGAAAACCTGTCGAAACATGCCGAAAATTTTACTTCGAGAATTGAATCGTGCAGAATTGAACTTCGCGATATTGCCGATGAAATAGACCGACAAAACGAAAGCATAAACTTTGATTCTGAACGGCAACAGTTTATTGAAAACCGTTTGAATACTATTTACGACTTGCAGCAAAAACACAGAGTCGCTACAATTTCGGAACTGATTTCGATTCACAGTGATATTCAACAAAAACTTAGTGTTATCGAAAACTTTGATAACAGTCTTGAAAAACTTGAAAAAGAAAAAACAAAACGTTTCGATATTATGAAATCGTGCGCCGATAATCTTACGCTGTCGCGAAAACAAGTTATTAACGGTATCGAAAAATACGTAGTGCAAATGCTGCAATCACTCGGAATACCTAATGCAGTACTCAATATCAATATTATTGAAAACGAAACGTTTGCTCCATCAGGAAAAGATAATGTTACATTTTTGTTTTCGGCAAATAAAGAAATAGCGCCGCAGGAAATTTCAAGAGTCGCTTCGGGCGGTGAAATATCACGGTTGATGCTGAGTTTGAAATCGCTTGTAATTGAAAATGGAATGTTTCCTACAATCATTTTTGACGAAATAGACACGGGAATATCAGGAGATGTTGCAGACAAAACAGGCGAAATAATAAATAGCCTTGCCAAAAATTCACAAATAATAAATATTACGCATTTACCTCAAATTGCAAGTAAAGGTAATAATCATTATTTTGTTTACAAGGAAGAATCAATCGACACTACAAATACCAACATTCGCCTACTGACACCCGAAGAACGCATTATGGAAATTGCAAAAATGCTCAGTGGCAGCGATATTACCAAAGCCGCAATAGACAATGCAAAAGAATTACTGAAAAATAATAAAATAAAAAATAAATAAGTAAATTGCTATGAGATTAATCATTCAACCGGATTACCAAAGTGTATCAAAATGGACGGCAGCTTATATTGCTGCAAAAATCAATGCTTTTAAACCAACATCTACAAAACCGTTTGTACTCGGATTGCCCACAGGTTCGTCGCCGCTTGGTACTTACAAAGAATTGATACGGCTGTTCAATGCAAAAAAAATATCATTCAAAAATGTTGTGACTTTCAATATGGACGAATATATCGGAATACCGCAAAATCACGAACAGAGTTATCATACGTTCATGTGGACTAATTTTTTTAATCATATCGACATAAAAAAAGAAAACGTAAATATCCTTAATGGAAACGCAAGCAATGTTGCTGAAGAATGTGATAATTACGAAGCAAAAATAAAATCGTACGGCGGAATAGATTTATTTCTCGGCGGAATAGGACCTGACGGACATATCGCTTTCAACGAACCCGGCTCATCTCTTGCTTCACGAACACGTGTTAAAACACTTACAACAGATACAATAATCGCAAATTCGCGCTTTTTTGACAATGACGTTAACAAAGTTCCCAAAACCGCGCTTACAGTTGGCGTAGGCACAATAATGGACGCAAAAGAAGTATTGATAATAGTAAACGGACACAACAAAGCGCGCGCCTTGCAGCAAGGAGTAGAAGGAAGTCTGAATCACATGTGGACAATTACCGCTTTGCAAACTCATCCGAAAGGAATTATCGTTTGCGATGATGCCTCAACAGTAGAACTTAAAGTAGGCACAGTAAATTATTTCAAAGATATTGAAAGAGATAATCTCGACGCAGATAAAATATGAATCAATAGCCACAGCGGTTTGCACTTTCGGTGATGATGTGTATGCAGGCGGTTCGTATGGAAAAGATGAAAATGCGAAATCTGTTTTGTGGAAGAACGGAGTAAAACAGGAACTTTCAACTAAAAAATCTTTAGTAATATCGGTATTTATAAAATAACAGGATCTTTAGACGTAAACTAAAAACAGCGTTTTTTAACGCTGTTTTTAGTTTGTTGCTTATCTTGTCATTTCTTTTCTGCATCTCTTATAGATGCCCAACCTGACAATATAAAGAAGAATGCAATAATACCCAATATTGCATTAATAAAACCGCCGACAATAGGAATTAGCCACAAAATTGCTCCGACCAATGACAAAAGCATTGCTGTAAACAGTTTTGATGCGCCGTTTCTTGCTTTTTCAGGAAATGTTGGCGAACTTTTTAATTTTGAATATCCCAACAACATCAAAATAAATCCGACAATATATAAAATTATTCCAATAAATCCTGAAATGAAAAAATCAACGATAGCGCCGATTATCATTACTAAAGCGCCATTGCGCACGCTTTCGGCGGCATTACGGTCTGAACCTTCAAGAAGTTTTGAAAAATTGGTTAATCCCAATAAAAATAATGCATAACCGATTAAAATTCCTGCTAAAAGCACATAAGTTAAGATATTAAAAAATGCCGCTATACCGCTTAATCCTGACGAGCCTCCATTTAAAAGAGAATCTACATTACTTCCAAAACTTGCAAGCGAACTTATCGGGTCAACAATAGTATATAATACATTTGCAACCGAGTATAATAATACTCCTAAAAAAATTTTTTTGGTTATTTCAAACCACGAATTTCTATTCATAATAATTATTTATTTTTAAATTGTGCCTACTTCATGTTTATAGTCCATATTCGGCATATTCGGACTTTTGCCGAATTTTAATTTTACGTCCGAGTTCGGCAATTCCAGACTTTTGTCCCCAAAAATTATTATTTCAAATACGCACATAAAAAAAGCGCGGACAAACTCTTAATTTTTCCGTTTTTTCGAGGTCTTCGACTACCTTGGCAACTAAATAAAACTGAGTAAAGCCCACGCTGGGTTCAGCGTGAGCGTCATCGCTTTACTCTCAGTTGCCTTTTGAAATTGTCGAAGTTTCGAAAAAACAAGACGTAAGCTAAACGCTTTTTCCAATAAATTTTTACAATGTGCGTACCGTTTCTCTGTTTTAATTCATAAGCATACAGTATTTACATTATTCAGCGCAAAGTTATAACATTATTTTACAATAATGCAAATAGCACAAAAAAATTTCATCTAAACAGTCAGTATAAATTCGGGATAATGACTGTTAATGATTTGATATTACTTTTTTTAACGAGTTACAACAATTTCCATTAACAATATTTAACTAATATATTTACTAC
>JAIRRX010000119.1 GCA_031255755.1 Prevotellaceae bacterium
CTGGATTGGCTAACGTCGAACTGCGCTGCGCTTCGGTTGCTTCACCGCTACGCTAACGCTCTCAATGACGACAATGGTTGCGGCGTTCTTCGCAATGACACACAAAAACAACATTTATAAATAATCTTCCGAAAAGGGCTAATATTTAATTATTTTTCGACAAAAATGATATAATTATACGAGCAGTTTTGATTCATAAAATATTCAATATGTATTAAACTAACAATTTTTTATTATTTTTGTGTCGAATATAGAAATTAAATGTTTGCAGAAAATATAAAAGGGGAGGAAATAAATTTACTTGTTTGCCGTTCATTTGATGGCGAAATAATAATTGTAGATACGCTGGAAAAACTTGATGCGGCAGTCAAATATTTGCAAAATCAGCTATATTTAGGATTTGACGCCGAAGCTCGACCACGATTTACCAAAGGCTCGAAACGGCGTATATCGCTTTTGCAGTTTGCTACAGGCGCTAAAGCCTTTCTTATACGCATTGATATTATAGGTTTTAACAAACAGATTATTGATATTTTCGAAAATAAAGAAATACTTAAAATCGGCTCGGGAATAGTAGATGACATGCATGCATTAGGCAAAATGAAACGTTTTATTCCTGCCGGTTTTGTTGATTTACAAGATTATACAAAAGCGTTTGGAATAAAAGATAACAGTTTAAGAAAAATTACTGCAATAGTACTCGGTTTCAGAATATCAAAATCGCAACGGCTATCAAATTGGAGTAAAAACGAATATACAAACGCTCAAAAACGTTATGCGGCAACGGATGCATGGGTTTGTTATGAAATATACAAACGATTGAATAAAGGAAATACCACCGATTAAATCATGTGCAGGCAAATAATATTGAAACATAAAAGAGACGAATCGCTGAAGCGTTTTCATCCGTGGATTTTTTCGGGAGCGGTTGCAAAATATACCGACAAGCCTGACGAAGGCGATGTTGTTGATATACTTACAGCCGATAATGAATTTATCGCACGCGGACATTATCAGACAGGTTCAATTATTTGCAGAGTATTAACTTTTGAAAACGAAAAAATAGATACGGATTTTTGGCGTAAACGTATTTCAAATGCATATAAACTGCGTGAAAAAGCAGGACTTGTAAACAACAAATATACTACTGCATATCGTCTTGTTCACGGCGAAGGCGACATGCTGCCCGGATTGATAATAGATATTTATGGAAAAACCGCAGTAATACAAGCCCACTCGACAGGAATGTTTTATCAGCGCCAAACAGTTTGCGAAATATTAATCGAAATATTCGGAAATAAACTTGATGCTGTTTATGATAAAAGTTCGGCAACCATTCCGTTTAATACGGATTCAAATATAAAAGACGGCTATATTTTCGGCAGTAATGACGAAAACGAAAATATCATATTGGAAAACGGAAATAAATTCATTGTAAATCCCGAAATAGGTCAAAAAACAGGATTTTTCATTGACCAGCGTGAAAACCGTAAAATTTTGGAACAATATACATGTAAAACTAATGTTCTTAATACATTTTGTTACACCGGCGGATTTTCGGTATCGGCATTTCGAGGCGGAGCAAATCTTGTTCATTCTGTTGACAGTTCACAGAAAGCCATTGATTTTGCGTATAAGAACATTGAACTCAACTTTGGTAAAAACATCAATCATCAGGCATTTGTTGACGATACATTTTCGTTTATGCGAAATGCTGAAAATAATTTTTATGATGTGATAATTCTTGACCCGCCTGCATTTGCAAAACATAATTCAGCCTTGAAAAACGCTATGCAGGCTTATAAAAGGCTCAATGCCGCCGCTCTTGCGAAGATAAAATCCTCAGGAATTTTGTTTACTTTCAGTTGTTCGCAGGCTGTTGACCGTACAAATTTTCGTAATGCCGTTTTTTCGGCTGCGGCAATTAGCAGGCGTAATGTACGTATTTTGCATCAACTTACTCAACCTGCCGACCATCCTGTAAACATTTATCATCCGGAAGGCGAATATTTGAAAGGACTTGTACTTTATGTAGAATAAAAATATAATACCATGAAAAAAATATTTGTATTGATATTAACAATAATAATTGCAGGCAATGTTTTTGCACAGGATTCGTTTATAATAATCTCAAAGCAGGACATGAAATTACGCAGATATGATTTTAAAGGAAATCTGCTGGAAGAATATCCTGTTGCCTGCGGACGTAATTACGGCAACAAAAAGAGAAGAGGCGACAATAAAACTCCCGAAGGCATTTTTACCGTTCAGCAAATTCAAAATGCATCCGCATGGACACACGATTTCGGCGATGGCAAAGGACAAATTCAAAATGCATACGGACAATATTTTATTCGCCTTAAAACAGGATTTCAGGGAATAGGTATTCACGGTACGCACGCTCCCGAATCAATAGGAACGCGGGCAACCGAAGGCTGCATACGATTAAAAAACGAAGATTTGCTACAACTTGTGAAAAATATAAAAGTTTCGATGGTTGTAATCATAACTGCATCAGCCGAAGATACTTTTGCCGATTATAAACCCAAAGTAAATAATCCGTAAAAATGTTTATTTTCTGACGTCATTGCGAAGCGAACGCCGAAGCAATCCAATGCAGCACGTCATTGCGAACTGCAAAATAAATAAATACAATATTTCAGTATTGTGCTTTATATTTTTCTTTTAAGAAGGCGGTTAATTTTTCTATTGCTTTGCTGCGGTGTGATATTTTAGACTTTTCGGCAAGAGTCATTTGTGCAAACGAAACATCACATCCATCGGCTTTGAAAATCGAATCATAGCCAAAACCGAAACTGCCAGCGGGCGAGCGAAGAATTTCACCTGTTACCGTTCCTTCAAAAATATATTCACTGTCATCGATAATCAAAGCAATAACACAACGAAACCGCGCACGGCGATTGTCAATATTATGCATTTTTGCAAGGACTTTTTCTGTGTTTTTCAACGAATTTTTTTCTTTGCCTGCATATCTCGCAGAAAAAACTCCGGGTTCGCCGTCAAGAGCATCAATTTCCAAACCAGTATCGTCTGCAAAACATGATAATCCGAATTTTTTGTAAACAAACCGGGCTTTTTCAAGCGCATTTCCTTCAAGCGTAGTTTGATTTTCGGGTATATCTTCGGTATAATTCAACTCCGCAAGGCTGCATACATCGCATACAGAATCAAGCAAATGACGAATTTCATCAATCTTGTGTGCATTATTTGTAGCAAAAACAAGTTTTTCCATATTATTTACAATTTCGACAAAGGTAATTATTTTTACAGTCTTATTTTCGTTTTCCATTAAAGTTTTCAAATACCAAACACTGCGAATATTTTAAACATAATTTCGGTTATTCGTTGATTGCTTCGAACTGCTCTCCTCACATTGACGCTCTACATTATAAATTATTTCCCGAAAAGGGCTAATAAATTTTCTGTTTATCTTTTATCCTTAAAAATCATTAAAAACAATCCCGTTATTTTTAACAGTATTGCGCCGTAAAAAAGGATTCCGCGCAAAACAGGCATCGGAAAAATTGTTTTAAACAGCATTGATGTTAAAATCAGTGCAACTCCCGCTAAAATCAAATAAAGCCACACGGATGGTCTAAATTCTTTTGCAAAACAAACAGATATTAGAAACCCTATTTTAAGCATGATTGCTGCAATTAACAGTATCCAAAAACAATATGCAGGCGCTCCGATAAATTTAACGGCAAAAGCAAGGGCAAGTATTCCCAAACCGAGATAAAGAAACAGTTTTTTGTGTGCTTGTATTCGCTTCATGACGGTATTTTGTTTATTTGCCTTTTATACGAAACTGCAACAATAAGCGGCAGTATTTTTAAGTCGATTATATTGTTTGTCTGCTTTCGGCTGCAACGTTGCTGTTTATCTTTTTAACCAGACCTTGCAATACACTGCCGGGACCTAATTCCACAAATTGAGTAGCGCCGTCCGCGCACATGTTTTGTACTGTTTGAGTCCAGCGCACAGGCGAAGTGAGTTGCTGTATCAGATTTTCCTTAATCATATTTGCATCGGTATATGGCTTTGCATCCACATTTTGATAAATAGGGCAAACAGGAGTCATAAACTGCGTTGACTCAATGGCTGCTTTAAGTTCGATACGCGCCGATTCCATCAACGGCGAATGAAATGCTCCGCCGACCTGTAAAACAAGAGCGCGACGTGCGCCTGCTTCTTTCAGTTTGATGCAGGCAGATTCAACTGCGGCAACTGCTCCTGAAATTACCAACTGTCCGGGACAGTTATAATTGGCTGCAACAACAATCCCATCGGTATTTGCACATATTTCTTCGACTTTTGTATCGTCCAGTCCGATAACAGCCGCCATTGTTGATGGCTCTTTTTCGCAGGCTTTTTGCATTGCATTTGCACGCGCGGCAACAAGTTTCAATCCATCTTCAAACGACATTGCTTTTGCCGCAACAAGCGCAGAAAATTCGCCGAGCGAATGTCCCGCTGTCATATCGGGATGAAAATCGGCAAGCGATTTCGCAAGAACCGTCGAATGTATAAATATTGCAGGTTGTGTAACTTTGGTTTGTTTAAGGTCGGCATCCGTTCCTGTAAACATCAGGTCGGTGATACGAAAGCCGAGAATATCGTTGGCTTGTTCAAACATTTCTTTTGCCTGTGCAAAATTATCATAAAGGTCTTTGCCCATTCCAGTAAACTGCGCTCCCTGTCCGGGGAAAATATATGCTTTCATGCTTTTCATTATTTAAAATTTTGCTGCAAAGATACGATAAAGTTTGGAAAGTTTATAAAATTAAAAACAATGTCAAAAAACAATAATCTTTTGCATAATTTTATTATTTTATTTTGTTGTCTTTGTTGGTATTTGTAAATATGAAATGTTTTATATTCGATTGCTTAATGCTTTGCAGTTTACAATGAGGCGGTTTCCTTTGCCTTTCGCAGAATGATTTTGACCTGATTTGTTCGGAAACATCACTGCGCCGAACAGCAAGCAACAACTCACACAAAAATCAGCAGCATTGCTGTTGTTTTTAATATTATCTTTTTCATATTTTTATTGTTTTTAAAATTGTAAATATTTTTTGTCTTCCTTTTTGCTTTGTCATCCGGGCGATTTGGTATTTCTTTTTTCTTTTATCCATTCGCCCGGGGCGATTTGACAATTTTAGTTTTGTTTATCTAATCGCCCTGAGCGATTTAATGTTTTCTGTTTACTTTGTTTT
>JAIRRX010000145.1 GCA_031255755.1 Prevotellaceae bacterium
CGCAATGACGTACTCGCTTTTTTCTTCATTATTAATCTTTATTTTTTGCTTACGCCCTTTCAGGGCTAATTTTGCCTTTTGTTCTTTTCACAGGGCGTTACCTTGTGCTATTGCTGCAAGGGTTTCGCCCTTGACTTTTCGTTTTTGTACGTCATTGCGAACCCGCAAGGGTGAAATAGCACGTCATTGCGAGGCGGAACGCCGAAGCATCCGAAATAACATATTGCGAAGCGGAAGGCTTTATTTGTTCAATCCGTTTTCCTGCTTTGTGAAAAATTCCAGTATTTTTTGCATTAAATCGGCACGTTCTACATAACTTTTTATTGCTTCAAACGGAAATCCGAGTACGCAGGTTTTATAATTATTGTTGCTGTAGGCAATACCCGCGCTGATATTGTTTTCGGAATATCGCATAATTGTAGAAGCAGCATTGCCGACAGGCTCAATTCCATCCGGCGCTTCCACAACATACGACTGTTGATTTAAGATATTATGAAATTCGTAATTTCCGCATTTGGGCATCAGCGCCGAAGCCGCGCCTTTTACTCGACCATCGGTAGAAGCCATGCCTGTGCGCCATTTGTAATGTAATACCTGCTGAGCAAAAGCGGTGTCCTGTTCAACAATATCGCCGGAATCCCAGAGGTCGGTTGCAATAAATGCGCCGCTTACAAAAACATTTCCTCCGTGTTGGCAGTAATCGCTTATTGCATTTTGAAGTTTTTCGGGAAATGTTTTAAACTGAGGCTCGTTTTTGCCTGCTCCTGTTTGCGTTTGACGCTGTTTGCCGAGAATAATATCCGCTATTCCGTAATTTTTCAAATCAACCTGTCCGTTTTCAATAGCCTTTGCGCTGCATGAAACAAAGGAAAAATCATCTTTTTCAGCAATCGCCATACCGTGAATAAACGGATAATCAAAAGAATTTCCCGCTATAACTTTTGTTTCATACGCTGCATGACTTGCACCGAATCCCGGCGAATCATTATTCGACCATTCAATATCGCGTCTGTATTCGTACTGACTTCCTGTATAACTTATATCAACCCTGTCGGGAACGCCGTAGTCAAACCTGTCAACAAAACCTCCGATAACGGTATCAACCTGAAAACTTGCAGGCGCACTCAATCTGTCAAAAGCATTTACAATAAGCACTTTTTCTTTTTCGTTTGGAGATTTGTACACCGATAAAATTTCGGAATGAAAACTTTCTCCGCCTTTATTTACCGCAGCAATTTTGAAACTGTATATTTTCCCCGATACAATATCCATAATACAGGATTCATCATCAACGAGCGAACCGTTATCAAAAGCGCCATCGTCTATTCGAGTGTAAATCAAATACTGTTCGGGTTTTGCAGTAGGTTCGCATTTGTCTTCAACGTGCTTCCATTTAAGTTCGACTTCACTGTCGCTCACAAATTCCGCACTGAACTGTTCAACTGGCAAAGGCTGCACCACATATTCAAAGTCGTTCTGATTTGCTATAAACTTCAACATACCTTTATATATAGCCCTGCTCACCACAAAACGGAAACGCGGGTCAAGACCGTAACGCATATCTGCAAGATTTTGATGCGACAACAATTCAAGAAGCATTGCAGGAACTTCCGGTATGCGGGCTTCGCTGTACGATTTGTTCCACAGCCCGCGCCGTGTCCATGTTGTATCGTTGAAAACAGTACGAACATCGTTTACAATATCCGTCATTATCAAATCCGTCAAATCGCGCGAAGCATAGCGTGAAACTCCGTTTTGAAATTTTTCATTATTATGTTTTGTCATAAATATTCCAAGCGTGCCGATAATCGAATCGTTTTTTGTTGTGCCTGCATCACTGTGAAATGCAAGCGACAAATCAACAGGGATATTTAATCCTTGACATTTTTCCAGTACGGATGAACCTCCTGCGATGTAGTTTACCCAGTTTCCACGCGAACTGTAATCGTCAATATAATCGTTTTGATTTTCGGTTCTGTTATACACCGAATCCGGAATTCCAGACCACTGCATCCAGTAACGAGCGCCTTCGGTAAAGCGCGGATAACCGCTGATTACATATTCATAATCAATAGTCGGAATTATTTTTACAGTGTCGGATTTTACTTCGGAACTTTTTGTATTCGAGCGTTCTAGTCCTTCCGGATTTGGACGACGCGCCACATTTCCCATTCCGCCTCCAAACTTTACGGCATCAGCGGTGATGATTTTGTTTCTGCGTTTTGCAACATTTGACAGACGCACGCCGAAATTATCGTTACAGCCTTTGTCAAAAGCAAATGTGCCGAGATAAATCCAAGTTCCGCCGCCCATTGTCTGATTTACGGTAAATTTTGTTTCGCCGCCTTTGTGAAAAACCGTATATGTTGCATTGTCGCTACTGTTTTCCAATGTTTTATACGAAATATAAACCGCATAATATCCGTTTTCCGGAATGTCGGGAATCCATTCGGCATAACTTTCATCGTCTTCATCTCTCACTGTTTCGATTTGTCGATATGTTCCCATTCGGAAAGGATTTTCATTTTCAATATAGAAATCCTTTATATGAGCAAATCCGGAATCAACAGGCGTTTCCCAAATTTCTTTGTTATTTTTTTCTACATATTTCGACAGTGAACGGTTTCCATCATTATCAACAATTATTTCATTTATTTGAATATCACGCTCGCGCGGAAGTAAAACATTTGCGCCTGCATTTTCGAGCATTGGCGTTAAATACGGCAATACAAAACTTTGAGTAAACAAATCTTCAACAGTTTGAAAAATTCGCGAACGCTGCCATTCCCAGCGAGCAAGTTTTTGTTCATAATACCAGCCGTGACTTTGCCACATCGCAATATGACGGTTTTGCAGCCCGTGTGATATTTTATACGGTTTTGAGATATTTGTTACCAATTGTTCATCGGCATCGCGTTTGAATCTTCTGTATTTATCAAAGTTTTTTTTGCGATAAAAATTAGGAATCAAATCTTCTATGCTCATTCCGTTTGAACGAATAATAAATTTATATTTTTGCTGTGATTCCGAAAACAGCGGTTTTACAGCATCGTACATTTCTTCAACATTATCAGGACGAAACGGCACGTAAGAAAGCGACTCTGATACTTCTATAATAATTCGTCTGGATTTATTATCCGTCATTATTTTGCGTACCCGCAAATTTCCGACATCGGTATATGTTTTTGATATGGCAGTGAGTTTATCACCGATTTTAATTCGCAACGAATCTGTTTGTGCATCAACATTTACAGATATTAATAATATTACAAAAGCCCAAAACGCTTTGAAAAATATGGTACGCATAATCATAAATTTATTAAATTGCGACAAAGATACACGAAAATTCCAAAATTATACATTACCTGTTGGAAAAAATCAGCGGTATATTAATCAATATGTCAAATTACACAAAGCAAAAATTGATATAAAAGAAAATCTGTCAATTACAGATTGTCAATTTCTCTCACTTTCATTCCTTCGCTTATTTTCTGATAGCCTTCTACAATTACCCTGTCGCCTGCATTAAGACCGCTTTCGATTATCACGCCCGCATCGGTAAATTCGCTTGTACTTACTTTTGCTGCCGTTGCGCAGCCGTTTTTTACAAGCCATACAAAACGGTGTCCGCTGTGCGAAACAAGAACCGAATTACCGGGCAATACAAATACTTCGTTATTTTGATTGCTGTTCAGTTGCACGCGACATACCATTCCCGGAATAAGTTCGCCCGAACTGTTTTCAATCTTTATTTTTGCCTCGTAAGTATGAGTGATGTTATTGGCGGTTATGTTTTTTTCTGTTACCTGACCTTTGATTTGTCTGTTTCCAAGCGCGGCAACAGTAATTATTGCTTCGCCGTGTTCATCTATATTTGAAATTTCGTTTTCCGAAACCGAAAATTTTATTTTCACCGAATTGATTTTCAAAACGGTCATTACGGCTTTTCCCGGAATAACATTTTCTCCAATGTCAATAAACCGTTTTCCGATAATTCCATCGAAAGGCGCATAAAGTTTGCTGTCGGAAATATTTTTTTCAAGAATACGCACAGCGGATTTTGCCTGTTCGAGTTTGGTTTTTGCTTCGATATATTTTATTTCTGGCAAACTTTGATTGTCATAAAGCATTTGCATTCGTGTCATTGCATCTTCGGCTTGTGTAAGAGTTGCCTGCGCAGCATCATAACTGCTTTGCAGATTTTCTGTTGACACCTGAGCCAGCAACATTCCTTTGCTAACTTTTTGTCCTTCCGAAACATAAACATTCATAACATTTCCCGATATGCTGAAACTCAACGCCGAAGCAGATTCTTCTTCAACAACTCCGACATAATTTCGTGAAGCCGCCTGTACCGTTGATACTATTTCAACGGTTTTTACCGACACTTCCTTTTTATCAATACCGTTTTTTTTGTTTTCAGAACATGCTGTTACAATTAAAAACAGAATTGCGCATGCAAATATTTGTAAATTTCTCATTATTATATACTTTGTTAAATTGATTTTATTGTATATCAGGTTCAAAATTATATGAAATTTTTGAAACAGCGGCAGAGAAAATTACAAATATCATGTATTTTTAGTAAAAATTACGAAATTGAAAAATTTGAAATTAATCATAATACAGATATTTTACATTTTAATTATTTTATTATCAAAATAATACAATCAATAATTCCATAACGTTTATTAAGTTCGACATTATATTCCTTAAAAGCAAATTTCAATAACATTAATCAGTATAAAACAATACAGTTTAAGAATACTGACATAAACAAATAAAATCCGAATTTTTATTCAAATAAGAGAATCATTATTAACTTTGCATTGTCAAGTTGTGTTGAGATGTAGTTTTCTGTCATTAAAAAATATTTCAAATATTATTTTGCAGTTCATAAATTTTGATTACCTTTGCGGCTCAAAAAATTATTAATTACATTAATATCAAATTTTAGAAGAAAAAATTATGTTGAATCATTATGAAACTGTTTTCATTATAACTCCCGTTTTATCAGAAAGCCAGGTAAAGGAAACAGTTAAAAAATTTCGTGATTTTGTTACTTCAAACGGAGGCGAAATCGTACACGAAGATGATTGGGGCTTGAGAAAGTTGGCTTACCCGATTCAAAAGAAAACGACCGGATTCTATCATCTTATAGAATTTAAATCGGAAGGGGAATTTATTAAAAAACTTGACATTCAGTATCGTCGAGATGAGCGTATTATTCGATTTTTAACATTCAGAATGGATAAACACGCCGTTGAATATGCTGAAAAAAGAAGAAGTAACAAATAATTAAAGTAGGAGGACATAAAAATGGCAGAAGAAATCAGATATTTAAATCCTACAAAGGCGGATGTAAAACGTAAAAAATATTGCCGCTTCAAAAAGGCAGGCATTAAGTACGTAGATTACAAAGATGCAGAATTTTTGAAAAAGTTTTTAAACGAACAGGGGAAAATTCTTCCTCGCCGACTGACAGGAACATCATTAAAGTTTCAACGCAAAGTAGGACAAGCCGTAAAGCGCGCTCGTCATCTCGCCTTGCTTCCATTTGTAACTGATATGTTGAAATAATTTTAGGAGGATTTGAAATGGAAATTATATTGAAACAGGACGTAACAAATTTAGGTCATAAAGATGATGTTGTAACTGTAAAAAACGGTTATGCAACAAATTATCTTATTCCTCAAGGATTTGCAATAATGGCAACACCTTCGGCAAAAAAAATGCACGCCGAAAATATGCGTCAGCGTGCGCATAAGGAAGCAAAATTGCGCGAAGATGCAACAGCACTGGCTGCAAAACTCGAAGGTTTAACAATTACCATAGGAGCAAAAGCAAGTTCGACAGGCAAAATATTCGGCTCGGTTACCAATATTCAAATTGCTGAAACTCTTGCAAATAAAGGTTTTGAAATAGACCGTAAAAATATTGTAATACTTGGCGGTGAAAATACAGTAAAAGAACTTGGAACTTTTGATGCTGAAATTAAATTATATCGCGATATAAAATCTTCAATAAAATTTGAGGTTATTGCGGAATAAGTATTTTTTAATGTTAGTAAAATGGAGAGAACATTCAATAGAATGTTCTCTTTTATTTTTCATTGTATAACTACATTGCGAAAGTATTGGTTTTTTACGCGGTAAATAAGAATCATATAAAAATAAACAAAAGGCTTGTCAAGTTTGTGAACAGCGCATTTTATGTTATAAAATAATGCGCATGCCGTCAAAATGAATTTAATCACATGATTATTTAGTTGTGAAACATTCAAATTCGGGATTAAAATTCTTACTTTTTTATATCTGTTCTTAATATTTATTACCTTTGCAGTTCACAATTTTTATTAACATGGATTTAAATACACTTACGGCAGTATCGCCAATCGATGGACGGTACGGACAGCAAACAGAAAATTTGTATCCGTATTTTTCGGAATACGGATTGATAAAATATCGCATAATGGTTGAAGTTGAATATTTTATTGCTTTGTGCGAATTGCCTTTGCCTCAACTCAAAAATATCAACAAGTCGTGTTACAACAGGTTGCGCAATTTGTATCTGCATTTCAGCCTTGATGACGCTCAACATATCAAAAAAACAGAACAAATTACAAATCACGATGTTAAAGCCGTAGAATATTTTTTGAAAGAAAAATTTGACGAACTGGAACTGTCTAATTTCCGCGAATTTGTCCATTTCGGATTGACATCACAGGATATAAACAATACTGCTGTGCCGTATTCATTGCACGATGCGTTGAATGATATTTATTATCCGTTGATAAATGAAATTGTAAGCAATCTTTTAACTTTATCTGTCGAATGGAAAGATGTAGCAATGCTGGCGCGTACTCACGGACAGCCTGCATCGCCTACGCGGATGGGAAAAGAAATTGATGTTTTTATCGAACGTCTTACAAAACAAATAAATTCACTGAAAAATATGCGCTGTTCTGCAAAATTCGGCGGCGCCACAGGAAATTTCAACGCACATCATGTTGCATATCCGCAAATAGACTGGCGCAGTTTTGCAAATAATTTTGTTGAAAACATTCTGAAACTTGAACGTTCGCAATCAACAACTCAAATTGACCATTACGACAAACTTTCTGAAATTTTCGACAATCTCAAACGGATAAACGTCATATTTATTGATTTATGCCGCGATATGTGGACTTATATTTCAATGGAATATTTCAAACAAAAAATCAAAGTTGGCGAAATCGGTTCATCTGCAATGCCGCACAAAGTAAATCCCATTGATTTTGAAAATGCCGAAGGAAATTTAGGCATTGCAAATGCACTTTTTGAACATTTGTCGGCAAAACTTCCTGTATCCCGCTTGCAGCGTGATTTAACAGATTCCACAGTTTTGCGAAATATCGGAGTTCCGATAGCGCATACTGTTATAGCATTTAAATCAATACTCAAAGGTTTAAACAAAATTTATCTTAATGAAGATGCTGTTAATCGCGATTTGGATAAAAACTGGATGGTTGTTGCCGAAGCAATACAGACAATTTTGCGCCGCGAGGCTTATCCAAATGCTTATGAAAAATTAAAGGAACTTACCCGTACAAACACAATCGTAACCGAACATCATATCAAAGAATTTATTGATACGCTTGATATTTCGGATGAATTAAAAAAAGAATTGAAAAAAATAAATCCGCATAATTATGTCGGAATAAAAACATAAACAGTGAAAAGCGATAAGCAAAAATATCTGAAACACATATTGATAGCAGCATTTTTTGTCGCTTGTGCTGCAATACTGTATTCGATTGTTTTTGAAAAACATTCTGTTTCGCACTATGAAAATCAAATACGTAATGTTGAAGATAAAATACAGAACCGACAAAAACAACTTGAAAAACTTTCAACTTATTTATTAGATACTTTGACTGTTACACCTGATACGGTTTTGTCGGATATTCTGTTTGGTATTGATATTGACTGTCATACAAATGAAGGAATTTTTTGTTTTTATAATGACAGTTTGATATACTGGTCGTCTAACTTGCCTGTAAAAAGCGAAAATTTGCTTCGAGTTGATACAGTAGAAAAATTTACAAGTCTGGATAACGAACTGTTTGCTGCGGAAACAACAACCGATAATCTGTATGTAACAAAGGCTTATGTTAACGGCAGATTCAAAATAGTTTACGCCATTAATATAATAACGCATTATTTCTACGAAAATGATTTTTTGAAAAGCGGATTTTCAGATAATTTTGAAGTTTCTTCATCTTTGTTTTTGGAAAATGCAGGTTTTTACAGCGGATTTGTTGTGAAAGGAATTGACGGAACTCCGTTGTTTGTGCTGGGTATTGATGTCAACGAAAATATAAATCACATGTCGATGTATGTTCGCTGGTTTGGAACGGTATTGCTGCTAATGACTTTTGTGTTTTTTGTTTCTTGTTTTTTGTTTGTAAAAAGCATTTTTAAAACAACAGTTTCCGTTATTGCAATATTTGCCTGCGTAATGTTTTGCGTATATAATGACTGGGGAACTTTTAATGTTGAATTTCATTTTTTCAATTCGTTACATTATGCTTCTTCAAAATTTTTGCCATCGTTTGGAATTTTATTTTTGTACGTTTCTTTTATTGTTACCATAATCTGTATTGTATTTGCAAAGCGGCAAAATATTTTTTCGATTTTTGAACAGAATTCCCGCAAATCTCACATAATAAGATACAGTTTGGCTTTTTTTGCAGCTGTTCAATCAGTATTGTGCGTGCTGTTGCCTTTGACGTTGACCAACGATTCCAATTTTTCACTTGTCGTTCATAAAATATACGATATAAACTGGTTCACAGTTTTGTCATATTTATTAATGGCATTGATGTTTATGGGTTTTGCGATGTTACATGTTTTGTGCATGTACAATTTAAAATCAAAAATTTCGCAAACGGTAATTGTTTTTGTGCAACTGCCGCTGTCGGTATTAATGTTGATTTTATGCGGTGAATATCAGTCTTATGTATTGATTCTTTTTGTCGGATACTTTTTTTTCTCTTCAATAATTTTTTATAATATCAAATCAAAATTAAAAACATTTATATCGTTTATTGCGCTGTCAACAATATTTTGCGTGTCGATTGTACTGTACGAAGGATTTAATAAAGCCAGACGAATAACCGAAAACCTCGCAGAATCAATATCGCAAAAAAACGACCCTACATTTGAAACTTTGTTTGCCGAAGTATCCGACAAACTTTTATCAGACGGACAACTGCAATTATACGTAAAAGATGCAAATATTGAGGCTGAGGTGATAGTTAATTATTTAAGCGAAAAATACTTTACAGGATATTTTAGAAGTTATGATTTAACTTTAAATCTGTGTCAAAAAAGAGATGTTTTGTTGGTTACCGAAGTCGATAACGAATCCGACCATAACTGTTTTAATTTTTTTGACAGCGAAAAATCAACTTATGGAAATAAAGCAGGAGATTTGCCGTTGTGGTTTATGTCGTTAGGCAATGGAAAAATCAATTATCTTGTTGAATTATTGTATGAAAATGATGTTGAAACCAAACTGTTTCTGACTTTTACTTCGCTTTCCGAATCTCAATATATAGGTTATCCCGAATTGCTGCTTGACAGTAAAAATCAACCGAATAAACTGTTACAGCAAAATTATTATTCATACGCAAAATATTTTAAGGATAAACTTGTTTCCCGATACGGTAATTTCGGATATGGTTATGAACTCAATATCCCGAAAGAAATAAAAAATCATTCTTTTTTTACCGACCGCGGCTATATTCATTATTTTATAAATACTTCCGAAGCCGATTCAATCATAATATCCATGCCGATGATGTCCTTACTGGAATATATATCATCCAATTCGTTTGTATTTTTATTTTTTGTAATCATATTTATAATTATACTGCGCTGTACAGGACTTGACATACTGGGAATAGGTCGAACAATAAATTTCCGTCAAAAAACAAGTATATTGTTACTGTTACTTGTCTTATTTTTATTGTTTGTTGTTGGAGGAACAATATTGTGGCACACTTTCAGTCAATTTGAAAAGAACAAAACAGAATCAATAGAAGAAAAAATACAGTTGATACATAATGAATTCAGTTTGCGGTACGGAATGTCCGATAATATTTTAACAACTCGCGATTTGTCATCATGGCTGATAGAATTATCAAATCTTTATCATATTGATATAAATATTTATTCCCTTGATGGCAAACTTTTATCAACATCGCGACCCGAAATATTCGACCGTAAATTACTGGGATTTAATATGAACATGCATGCATTTGTCAAACTTAACACCCAAAATCAGCCTTATTATATTCATTATGACAATATAGGAAGTCTTAAATTCAATTCTATCTATCTTGCTTTTTATAATAATGACGATGAAAAACTTGTGTATTTGAATCTTCCTTATTTTGAACAGCAGCGAAAATTTCGGGAAGAATGGCTTGCTTTGGCGAACACCGTTATAAACATATTTATTGTAGTAATTATACTCGGAATTTTGTTTGCAACAATAATATCAAATTTATTATCAAAACCGCTGGACACAGTACGTTCCCAAATAGGAAAATTTAACCTGATGGGAAAATCGGAATATATTAAATATAAAGGTAATGACGAAATAGGAAGCCTTGTAAACGCTTACAATTCAATGCTTGATAAACTTGCCGAAAGCGCTGCAAAACTTGCTCAATCCGAACGCGAACAGGCATGGCGTGAAATGGCTCAGCAAATTGCTCATGAAATAAAAAATCCTTTAACACCCATGCAACTTAATATTCAGCATGTAATGCGTTTGAAAAAAAATAATGACCCAAAATGGGAAAAGTATTTCGACAATCTCGCAAAATCATTGATGGAACAAATAAATATTTTATCAGTAACAGCATCCGAGTTTTCGGATTTTGCAAAACTTGCAAACATCGAACGTCATGATGTTAATGTTGTCGAATTACTTGAAAAGCAGTTGGACATATTCAAAGGTTACGAAAAAATAAAAATATCGCTTTGCGTTAACGGTGTTCGCAATAAAACTGTATCTGCTTTGTACGAACAGTTGCAGCGTGTATTTACAAATCTTATAAAAAACGCAATACAGGCAATCGGCGATGATAATGAAGGTGAAATAGAGTTATTTGCTTCCGATTTATCCGATGGTTATTATCAATTCAAAGTGCAGGATTCGGGAACAGGAATCAACGAAGAACAGCGAAAGCATTTGTTTCAGCCCAATTTCACAACCAAGTCGAGCGGTACAGGATTAGGTTTGGCAATATCTAAAAGCATTATTGAAAATATCGGCGGGCGCATATATCATACACTTTCCGAAAGCGGTAAGACTTGCTTTATTATCGAACTGCCAATGAAAAACAGTTGATGTATGTATTTTTTAATTTACATATAATAAACCACTTCGGAAAAGGATTTATAAATTATTTTCTTCGTCATTGCGAAGGCAAAAGCAAATATCCAACAACAGCGGTGAGTGTTTTGTCAGGCGCTTTGACAGTTTACAAATTTTTGTACAGAACAAT
>JAIRRX010000146.1 GCA_031255755.1 Prevotellaceae bacterium
TAACATAACAACAAAGAGGATGGCTGTAAGAAAGTAAATATATTACGTCATTGCGAGGCGGAACGCCGAAGCAACACGAGGCAGCACGTCATTGCGAACCCGCAAGGGTGAAGCAACCGCAGCGTAGCGGAGTTCGGCGCAGCCAATCCCTTGGTACGTCATTGCGAACCGCATAGCGGTGAAGCAATCCAGTATTATCCGCCTTTCCTTTTTCACTGGATTGCTTCGTCATTCGCTACGCTCATTCCTCGCAATGACGTACAAACTCTGGATTGGCTGACGCTCGCAATGACGGCTACGTATTGGCTATGCTTGTAATTATTTGCTACATTATAAATCATTTTCCAGACATGGTAAATATACGTAATGGTTTTTACTACGGTGTTTTGTTTGTTGTGAAAAAAACAAAGGCTGCTCTTTTGGAGAACAGCCTTCAGTAATTAGTTTTGTAAATATTTTCAGTTTACTATCGTCATTTCATCAACAAGATGTTTTGCTCCTGCATATTTGTCAATAATAAACAATACATACCTGATATCAACATTTATGCAGCGTTGCAGTTGAGGTTCAAAGCAAATATCACCGCTTAATGCTTCCCAGTTTCCGTCAAATGCCAAACCAATAAGTTCGCCGCGTGCATTCAATACGGGACTTCCCGAATTTCCTCCCGTAATATCGTTTGTAGAAAGAAATCCGACAGGAAGATTGCCGTTTTTCAGCGCATATCTGCCGTAATCTTTTGTATTATATAAATCTTTCAAACGTTGAGGAACTTCAAACTCAAAAAGATTGTCGGGATCTTCTTTTTGCATTATACCGTCAATAGTTGTAACATAATCATAATGTACGGCATCGGCGGGAGCGTAATCCTGCACTGTTCCGTATGTCAGTCGCATTGTAGAATTTGCGTCTGGATACATTGCTTTTTTGCCTGCATTCATTTCCATCAGTCCGCTTTCGTACAGGCGGCGTCCTTTGTTGTATTGTTCGGTTACAGGTTGTGTCAGGGGACGTAATGCGCCCGCTTTTTCCGCAACCGACGAATATATCTGACTTGCCAAATCTGCTTCCAGAACTTCATCGTCGGGATTTTCCAGAAACGCTTCAAATTTATCTTTATCGCAAAACATTGATGTTGCGAAAAGATTATCTACAAATTTGTTTACATCGCCGTTGTAAAGACTGTCGATTTGGGCAAAACATTCGGGATGATATTCGGCATCCGTATTTTCGATAAAATCTTTGAAAAGCGCTTTTGTGATTTTCAAATCGGTAGATTTATTGTAATCTTTGAAAAACGATTCAACGGTTTCTTTCAAATCGTCAAGCAATTCCGATTTTTGCTCTTCATCGGTTTCTTTTGTTAATAACGAAAGATAAGAGTTTACAATATATGCATTTTTGACGATTTCGGAATTGAGAATGGCTTCGTTATAATAAACTGTCAGTTTTTGATATTCTGCTCTGTATGCAACGGCTTTTTGTATGAGGTTTAACGCATCGCCGTATTTTGCTTTTCGGCTTTCGTTTGCATTTACCCATGCCGTAAATTCACGTTCTTCCTGCTGTTTTTTCTCTAAAACTTTCAATCGTTTAAGCGCTTTGTTCATTCCTAATGAGTTTTTCCAGTAATTGCTTATGCTTGCATGTTTTGACGCATACTGAATACGTACTTTTCTGTCGGCTTCCATATCTTTTTTCATCAAGTCAAGCATAATTCCGCGAATGTGAATGCGGTTGGCATTAGATATATTCATGCGTTCGTCAAGTTCCCACGAAGTCATATATCGCTGTGTGCGTCCGGGATATCCCATAATCATTGTAAAGTCGTTTTTATTAACGCCTTTCAACGATACTTTCAAGTGCTGCTTTGGTTTGTATGGAACATTGTCTGGCGAATAGTCGGCTGGATTTCCATCTCTGTCGGCGTAAACGCGAAACATTGAAAAATCACCCGTATGGCGTGGCCACATCCAGTTATCTGTATCGCCTCCGAATTTTCCTATAGAAGACGGCGGAGCGCCGACCATACGAACATCGCTGTACACTTTGTACACAATCAAATAATAAGCATTGCCCGCATAAAAACTCGAAACAGTAGCCCTCGTTCCTTTCAGTCCGTCATATTTTGCCGTCAGTTCGGTTATTTTTTTGCGCATTGCGGTTTGGCGTTCATTTTCATTTTCGATGCCTGCCGTTACGGCGTTTATCGAATCGGTAACATCTTCAAAACTTTCAAGAAAAGACACCCGCAGTCCCGGTGTCGGCAGTTCGTCGTTACGTGACATTGCCCAGAAACCATCTTTAAGATAATCGTGTTCTATCGAACTGTGTTGCTGTATCGAAGAATATCCGCAGTGATGATTGGTAAGAATCAATCCTTCGGCAGACACAAGCTCGCCTGTACAGCCTCCGCCGAAAATTACTATTGCATCTTTCAAACTCGAATTGTTGATGCTGTAAATCTGTTCGGCAGTAAGCCGTACTCCGAGTTTTTGCATTTCGGGAAAACCGACCTTTTTCAACAGTGGCAAAAGCCACATTCCTTCATCTGCTCTGACAGCAGAGTTAAACGTTAAAATGATTGCTAACGTTAATGTAATAAACTTTTTCATTATTTCAAATTAAAAAATTAATATTTCTATATTAAGCAGCGACAAATTTAATTATTTTTTTATTATATTACAAAATATCTTTTGATTCATAAAACAGCACAAAATTAACCGTATTGTTCTGTACAAAAATTTGTAAACTGTCAAAGCGCCTGACAAAACACTCACCGCTGTTGTTGGATATTTGCTTTTGCCTTCGCAATGACGAAGAAAATAATTTATAAATCCTTTTCC
>JAIRRX010000012.1 GCA_031255755.1 Prevotellaceae bacterium
TAATAATTTTTAGATAATACTTGCGTTGAATTTTGCAAAGTTAAATAAAGTTTTATAATTTCCAAAAAAGCGCATAATTTTGACAAATAAAGGCAACAATAGCAAGCCCGTCATTGCGAAGGCACAAAAAAACAAATCCCCGCTCTCGCGGGGATTTGTTTAGTTATAAAATCTTTAATCTAATATCAAAACAGTCCGTTTGGGACATAGCCAAGCCACTGCAATACCGTTTCACCCCAAACAAATATCATTATCCATGAAATAATCATCATCGTAATACCGAATTTGAACGTGTCAGCCCAACTGTACTGGTCGGTTGTGTAAAGCAGGGCGGCGGGTTTGCTGTTAAACGGCAATACATATACATGTTCAATAAGCAGAGCAACGGGAAATGCCAGACTCATTATCGGATAGCCGAACTTTTGCGCTACTCCTATTGATATTGGTATAAAAATCAATGCTCGCATCGTTTTCGACTGAAACAGCAGCGCACTGAAAAGCATTGCGCCCGTCAGCATAAGATATAATATCCAAAACGGCGTATTATCGGAAATTCCCAATGAACCGAATGCCGAATCAACCATTGTTCCTGCCAGATTTGTGGCATCCAGTCCCGCTCCGAGAGTATATGCGCCCGCCGAAAAAATCATCAGATGCCATGGTATGTCAATATCATTCCATTTTACAATACCTATTTTGAAAGGAACAAGAGCAATGACCGCACCCGCAAAGGCAGCGGCAGTTTCGCTTATATTGTGTATATAGCCTTTGGTTGCCCACATAAACAATACGCCCGTAAAAATGGCGATTGCCTTGTATTCATCGAGTTTCATGCGCCCCATTTTTTGGAGTTCTTCTTTCAGGCGTTGCATTCCGCCCTGTATTTGCGGCTTTCTTTCTTCCTTTTTCAGAGGAAACATGATTTTTGTGCCGACTATCCAGCCGAGAATAATTATCAGCAGACAGAGCGGAAAAGCCGCAGTAAACCATTCCTGATAACCAAGCGTGGCGCCCGCACCTATAATAATTGATACTGCCAGCAGATTTGCTCCAGAACCTGTCATAAAACCGCTTGCGCCTATGTTGATTTGAAAAAGATTTTGCAACACAATGTTGCGTCCGAAATTATTTCTGTTATTGCCGCCTGTGGCTCCATATATTGCTGCGATTACCATAAATATGGGCAACAAAATCGCCGCTTTGGCTGTTGTGGCAGAAATAAACGCAGACAGCACGATATTTATTACTATAAAACTGATAAATATCCATGTTGCGTTTTTTCCGAAATGAACGACAAACCACAGTGCAAAGCGTTTTGCAACCTGCGTTTTTACCAGCATGCTCGCCAGCACAAACGACAGAATGTTAAGCCACATCACAGGATGTCCCAACTGTGCGTATGCTGTTTTTTCTGTTGTTACTCCCGTCAGCACTATACATATTATAACCAGCAAAGATGTAAGATAATTCGGCACCGCTTCGGTAATCCACAATATTACCGATGCAGCAAATATTGCCAGCATTGCATAATTGATGCGGCTAAATTCGGCTGCTCCGACATCATTAAACCGTTTAAGAGCATCACCGGTGAGGTTTTCAGCAGCGATGCCGTTCAAAAACGGAATGTCAATACATGCGTATAAAAGTATAAAAACGATTATTGACAGCGGCGCTCCCGCGTATGCCATCCATTTTTCAAAACGACTTTTCGGACGATTTGGTAATTGCTCGATACGATAATTATTCATATCAAGCGGGTCGTTGTTTACCATTTGGTAAATGGATTTTTCATTAACATTGAGTTGTAATAACGTTTGTCGCCTGTTACTTCTTCGCCGAGCCATTCCGGCTTGTCGAATACGGCATCTTCGGATGGCAGTTCGATTTCGGCAACCGTCAAGCCTTCATTTTCACCGTGAAATTCATCCACTTCATACGTATAAGGTTCGGCTATTACCAAATGTCGCACCTTGTCTATTACGCCCGGCTCGCAAATTTTAAGCAGTTCGCCTGCTTCTTCTGCGGTGATTTCTTTTTCAAATTCAAAACGCGAAGCGCCCGAATCATTTCCTATTCCCTTGACTGTGAGAAATCCTTTGTCGCCTTTAATTCTTACTCGAACCGTACGTTCTGGTACAGACGATAAATATCCCTGTACAATGCGTGTTGATTTAAATATAAAAGGACGAAAATCGCCTTTCACCAAAAATTTTTTTTCTATTTCCTGTGCCATGATTTTATAAATTTATATGTTAATCTGTTTATTAATTCGTTTTAGAATAACGGCACTTTCAAACTGAAAGTTGATAATGACTATTATGATAATTACATATAACATAACAGTTTTTAAACCATTATGTTATATGTAACATCTATTACGCTGCCAATATTTCTATCAAACAGTTTATAGGATATTTAGTTATATATAAAAATTACAATATTGGCATATAACTAAAATCCGTTTTTCATTACTCAACAATATCGCTGGGTCTCGTATTTTTCTTTATTTTTGTAAAATAGTAGCCTAACGATATTTCAAAACTGCCGTTTGTTCCTGTTGTTACCTTATTTAAATCAAAGTCATAAGCCATGCCTATCCGAATGTTATCTGTTATATGTATTTCGGAAATTAAAGACAGGGCATCCCGCTGCCGCGTGTTATCTTCTACATCGGTAAACCATAATACGCCTGTACGATAACTGCCGCCAACACTAAATCTGTCGGATATCATCAACATTGCGTTAATATCAAAAGTCAACGGATTTTTTAAATCTGTTTTTAGCAATGTTGATGGTAACAGTTTTAATTTTTCATTCAGCGGTATAGTTCCACCCAAGGTTAAAAAATAATTTGCATCTGTACGAATTACCTGAAATGATTTTGTATCTGCTTTATTTGCAACTATTCCTATTATTGAAAATCCTGCATAAAAGTTTTTCATATCAAAATACAAACCTGCATCAAATCCCGGTTTCCATACATTTTTGGAACTCAAAGCTTCAACGTCTATCAAGGAACCATCTTCGTTTAAAAGTTTGTAACGGTTGAAACCATGATGTACCATTCCTGCGGAAAGACCAAAACTTAACCGTTTGTTTTCACCTATTTGAAATCTATATGCATAATCTACCATGAAACTGTTGGTATATGTTGCACCTATTTTGTCGTTTGTGTAAATAAAACCAATATTTGAACCCTTTGATAAATTGCCATCCAAACTTAACATTGTAGTTTGCGGAGCGCCGCCAATACCAACCCATTGCCTACGGAAAACCATGTGTCCGTAAAGCATATCCTTCTGACCTGCATAAGCCGGATTGATATATAGACCGTTGAACATATACTGCGAAAACTGTGCTATTTGTTGTGCTTCTACTCTGTTTACGCAAAACATACCTAATATTCCTGCTAATAAAAGTATTTTTTTCATATTTTATTTTTTTTATTTTTTCTTTATTATTTATTCACCATTAATATTTGGAGTTACAATGAAAAGTGAAAAGACTGTTCTTCTCACTTTTCATTTCACTCTGCTAATTATCTTTTCAGATGGAAATATCCTGTTATTTCTTCTGTATAACCATTGGCTTCTATCAATCGTAATTTATAGAAGTACACTTCATTAGGCAAATTGTCTCCTTGCCACGTACCATTTACATAATTTGTTTTTCTGAAAACTTCATTGCCCCAGCGATTGATTATTATCAATTCATTGCGAGGATATATTTCCAAACCTGTAATGTTCAAATTATCATTTTCGTTATCACCGTTTGGCGTTATCAAACGAGGAACAAATACATTGTTACGCATTATCAGATTTACCCCTTCGGATTCTGTTGAGCATCCTGCATTTTGCGTTGTTGCTGTTACAGTGTAAGTTCCTGCATCTACCAAGCGTAATGACGACAGATACAGCGCTTCGCCCTGTCCGCCAACTATTACGCTACCATTATGATACCACTGATATATCAAAGCATCTACCTTGTTACTTACTTCAAATACTATATTCATATCAACTCTGCGCCATACTTCGCCGTTTGCCAGTCCTTCCGCAGTAATTACAGGTATTGCAGGATATGCTACTATTTCTACCGTTAATCCTTCGCTTGTTCCACTTCCGCAATCATTGACTGTCGTTACAGCCACTGTATATGTACCTGCTTGGTTTACTGTAACAGCATTTTCTGTTCCGCTGCTTATCTGTGTTCCGTTACGATACCACGTATAAGTTGCAAAACCGGTTGTTGCCGCAAGAGTAATCTCCTCTCCTTCACATATTGATACTGTGCCTGACGGTGTTATAACAGGAATTATCACTTCCGGATAAACAATGCCTTCTACTGCTTCGCTGTATTCGCTCCAACAATTGTTAGCATTTTTCACTCTAACTTTGTATTTATATGTACCCGGATTTGTTTGCGATACAGTATTGCCTGCGTTAAGTATTGTTCCACTGTTTACTTCTGTCCATTCGTATGACAAAGGACCAGATGCTGTAGTTGTTGCGGTAAACGTTAACGTACCGCCGAAGCATACATTTATCGGCTCTACTATTTCAGGTGTTGCAGGCAGTTCAT
>JAIRRX010000081.1 GCA_031255755.1 Prevotellaceae bacterium
TGTATTTTTAAGCATATTTATAGTGAAATTATTAAATATTAAAATTATATTAAACTAAAAATCAGATTATTGAATAATAACATAAAAACAAAGAGGATGACTGTAAAAAAGTAAATATATTACGTCATTGCGAGGAATGAAGCAGTTAAGCAACAGAAGCAGCCGTCATTGCGAACCCGCAAGGGTGAAGCAAACGACGCAACCCCGACACTATTAATTACTGGATTGCTTCGCTGACGCTCGCAATGACGTGCTTGCTTTCTGGATTGCTTCGTCGCTGCACTCCTCGCAATGACGTGGATTATTGTTCTCTTTCTACAAGGCGCTTTGCCCTGTAAAGAATGCTTAAAAGGCTTACTGCTGCAATGTATTTTAATTTTCTGTTTTAATTAGCATTATTGCATCAAAAATATCGTTGGACTCGGCTTTAAATTTGTATTTGAAATTAGATGTTTTCCTTTGTTCGTGTGTTGTGATTAAAGTCCATTTATTTTTATCATGTACAGGTTTTTCGCCACTTTCGCCGACTGTCCATTTATAAATTTCATATTTTCCTGCGGATAATTTTTTATGTTTATATGTTATTTTGTTTCCCGATTTTTGAGGATACATATAATTATCACCAAAATATATCATTTTGTCTGATTTCACACTGTTCCATTTTCCCTGTGTTTTTGCATTTTCATTATCCAAAATTATTATTTCAGGAGTATTGATTCCAAAATACATTGCAATCGCATTTAATGTAGTATTGCCGAAGTGGCGAAGATTTTCGACGTTTAACCATATATTACTTTCGCCGAAATATGTATATGGCGTTTCAAAAGTCATGGCAAGCGTTTTATCTCCGAAATTATTCCAAATCCATCCTTCGGGATAACGCGATGCTAATTTTGAAAAACTCAGTTCATTAGGAGATAAATATGAATTGTCAAACATGTTCAAATAACACAGATGCAACTGGCGGCTCAGAAATTTATCATTAGTTGTTTGCGCTGTATGAATCCAGTATGTCGCACTGTTTGCAACCTGTGAGTGCATGTTCAAAACCAAATCGAATGTTCGCTCGGCTGTCAGTTCTTTTATTTGCTGTTTCAGATTTTTTACTTCAACAACAGTTTGCGATTCATCTCTATCCCAATTTATTTCCTGATTTACGCCGGTAGAATTTGAACGCGACAGTCCTTCCATAACTCCATCCGGATTTGCAAACGGAACGATATAAAAAATAAATCGTTTCCTGTATGTTTCCGCATTTTTATTATCGGCAAGCAATGCTTCCGTCAGTCCGTCAAGATGCCATGAACTTGGGGTTTCACTTGTATGCGTTCGCGCGTGAATCCAAATTCTGTACTTGTTTTCATCGGGTATGGTTTTGTCGGTAATTGTCAGAAGTTGCATCGGTTGATTGTGCAAACTATATCCGAAAGTATTTACCGTTACATCTTTATGCTGTTTCCATTTGTCAATTCTGGTTTGCAGAAACGAGTTTGTATATGGAATAAAATAAGCGATAAAAACAGTATCAGCATCAAAAAATTTATGAATTTTGCGCAGTTCGGCTTCATTTGCTTCAAAGCGTTTAAAATTACGATTATCGTATGAATAAACGGCTCGCAACGGATCTGTATGTTTGAAGTCGAAATATATATATTTGTTTTTTGCGCCTGTCATTCTAAAATAAAACCATCGTGCGCTTGGCGGCAATGCCGTATCAACAGGGTTCGGCGGGTCAAAACGCGATTCAACAATATATGCCAAATGCAGAATGGAATCATTTTCTGACGTTCTGACATAAACAGAATCAATTTGTATAATTTCACCTGCCGAGCCGCTCTCAAAATCGGTATCGAACTTTACCTGTGCATTTACCGTCATGTGCAGTAAAAATGCAGTTATAAAAAATGTTTTTTTCATAATTACAAATATTTATCGTATAATATTTTTCAAATTTCGTTTTATTTTTTCATATCCTGCACGCATTAGCGGAGAATTGTTAAATGTCTTTTTAAAATCATTTTCACTGATATTTTCCCAATCGTCAAACTGCATATTCAATATTTCCGGTAGAGGCTGAAATTCTTTGTGATTGCATATCTTTGCTCGCCTGTTGTACGGACAAACCTGCAAACATCTGTCACAACCGAAAAGCCAACCGCAGGTTGAAATATTTATTTCATTTTTATTTTCTATTGTTTGATATGAAATACATTTTTGTGAATTTACAACATAAGGCTCTGTAATTGCCGAGTTTGGACAGTTTGCAATACATTTGTTGCATGCGCCGCAAAAATTGCCGATTAAAGGTTTGTCATATTCCATTTCAATATTAACAATCAATTCCGACAAAAAGACAAACGAACCGAAAACAGGCGAAATAAATACAGATGATTTTCCGCACCAGCCCAAGCCTGCTCTGACAGCCCATTCTCTTTCAAGTATCGGAGCGCTGTCAACAAATCCGCGTCCGTTGATTTGTGGAAAAATACATTTCAACGAAACCAAAAAGTCATTCAATTTATTGCGAATAATTTTGTGATAATCATTAAACAAAGCATACCGCGCAATTTTCGGAGCTGCCTCATGTTGATAAATATCGCTGTTGTAACTCATCAGCAGACAAATAACAGACTTTGCATTTTCTACAAGCAACTGCGGATTTAGCCGCATTTCAAAATTATTCTGCATGTAATTCATTGATGCATTGTAACCGTTATCCAGCCATTTTTTCAAAATACTTTCCTTTTCGCTCAAATAATCTGCTTTTGCAATTCCGCAAGCATCAAAACCAGACTGTAACGCTTGATTTTTTACAATATTTGATATTTCGGACAGCGAATTCACAAAAAATGATTTTTAATTTTACAGTCGTTAAATTGAAAATTATTAATCTATTGCTTTTAAGATTTTTTCGGTTGCGCCGAGATTTTGTTTCACGTATTCAGCCACTTTTTGACCCACAGAAGAATCTGCAATCAAATTATCAAAAGTATTTTTCAACGTTTTATAATCCGAAACGGAAAAACCGCCGCCACAGGCAATCAGTTCACGCGCTTCTTTGAATTTCATATAATTCGTTCCCCACAGCACAGGTATTCCATAAACTGCCGCTTCCAGCGTGTTGTGTATTCCTGAGCCAAAGCCGCCGCCGATGTATGCAATGTCGGCATAGCGATAAATTGACGACAGTATTCCGAAACAGTCAATAATTATACAGTCTGCATTTGCAGCGTTGTTTTCGGTTAGTTGCGAATAACGCAAATGCGAACATTTCAGTTTACCGCATATTTCCAAAATTCGAGATTCGTGAATTTCATGCGGGGCAATGACAAGTTTCACATTTTTATTTTCATTGATATATTTCAGCAATAAATCTTCGTCGGCTGTCCACGTGCTGCCTGCAACAATGATTTTTTTTCCGTCAACAAATTTTTCTATCAAAGGAATATTTATTGATTGCTGCGCAATGTCATATACTCTGTCGAAACGAGTATCGCCTGCAACAGTAACTTTATAAACATCAATAGTTTTAAGCAGTTTCTGCGAATTGTTATCCTGCACAAAAAGATGGGTAAAACATTTCAGCATATTTCGATAAAATCCTCCGTAGATTTTAAAAAATGCCTGTTCTTTTCTGAAAATTGCCGAAATAATATATGTTGGAATATTGTGATTTTTAAGTTCAGTGAGGAAATTTCCCCAAAATTCATACTTAACAAATATCGCCTTTTCAATATTTACAAGTGAAAAAAATTTCCTTACGTTTTTCTTAGTATCAACAGGCAAATAGCACACTATATCGGCATGCGAATAAGTTTTACGAATTTCGTAACCTGAAGGCGAAAAAAAAGTAAGCAGGATTTTTGTTTGAGGATTTTTTTCCTTTAATTTTTCAATTACCGGACGTCCCTGTTCAAATTCACCGAGAGACGATACATGAAACCATACATATTTAGATTCTTTATCTACTTTGTTTTCAAGAATATTCCAAACATCATGACTACCTTTATAGCGTTTTTTTGCTTTTTCATTAAAACACGATGCTATTGCTGTCAGTCTTCCGTAAACATGTATCGCGAGATTATATAAAATGTTCATTTAATCTGTATAAATTTGCTTAAATACAATATATTAAATTTAATCTGTGAATAAATGCAAGAAACTGCGATATTCTTTACCATCATACGAATAGTCATCCCAGCCTGTTCCGCTTACAATATAATAATAAACTCCTGATGTGCATTTTGCGCCGTTGTTGTTTACCTTTCCGTTCCAGCCCTGCCACTTATCATAATCTCCACTGTATGAATAAACCATTTTTCCTCCTCTGTCAAGAATTCGTATATTTATTGTACGCATTGATATAATATTTTCATTTTTTATAAATCTGAAAATATCATTTTGCCCATCTCCGTTAGGCGTAAATGCGTTAGGAATTGCTTTATACGGAAAGTTTGAATTTGAAACATTTATATATGATAAAAGCGATGAATCAATACAGCCTGTCAAAGTATTTTCTACTATTAACTGAAATCCGTATTTTCCCGTAGGATAACCATCAAGATTGCCCGTACGATGCGGAACTACGGGAGAAACCGTTTCGTTCAAATCGGTTGTTGTTTGAGACCATATAAGAACACCGCGTGTTTGTTCCATATTAACATTTCCATAACCTTTCCATGTATATTTTGTTGCATGTCGCGAGTCGTTATGTTTGAAGCGAACGCGATACAGAGCGCTGTTATTTTCAGCTGCGTACGTTAATGTACTTGCCCAGTTTCCGTTTTCATCACTTGTTTCCACAGTAAATACCGGATATACTGCTATTGCAGGAATTTGCGGCGTTGATGCAGTTACTGTTTTTCCGAATACATCTTTTACAACAACCGTATAGGTAGCATCAACCAGAGGTGCAGGTTCGCTTATGGTTGTTTTATTCCATCTTTTCCAAGAATCGTCAATATCAGGCAATCCATCATAAATATCGGCAGATGTTGTCCAGTCTGTTGTGAGTCTATTATATATTATTGTATCATAAAGTCTTCCAGATGTATTTTCAAACTGATAAATACGGTAAGGAGCATTGGCTACGGGACGAACGGCTGCTTCCAAATCAAGCCATTCACAGGTTGACGAATATTGAATTTCTCCTTCAAGATGAAAAGTATCTATTATAACCCAAACCGCAAATGTATCAATCGAAACTCCTGTTCCTGCCGAATCAGCAGTAACACGATAACCGCCATCGGATAAACTGGCAAACGAACTCACAGAAACGCCGTTTTCGACATGAACCGACAAAAATGTTTGGGCGTCAACATCTAATTTTTCCCATGTAAAATCGGCATTTTCATTTGTATGATGTCTTGCTTCCAAATTTCCTGTTAAAGGCGAAAAAAACACATGAATCATGTCGGGTTTTCCGCGCAAAAATGAAGTTGGCTTTGAATAATCGGCTCCAATTGCAGTAATCTGAGCAAATGAAGATGCTTGCAAAATAACAAATAATACTGTTGTTATCAATAATTTATATAAATTTATCATTTTATGAATTTTAATATAAAACACAAATTTAATAGTTTTTTTTTACATACGGTTATTATTGAGTAAATAAGGTCTGCAAATTATATATAATGTTCGGTAATTTTTTCAAATTCAAAACATTATCTTCGTGAAACAAATGTATCTTTGGTTACTTATTAATGATATAATCAGTTTATTCAAAAAATTTTACAAATAATTGCAATCAAATTTTTGATGGTATGCTTTATTGTTTATTATTATTTTTCCTTCTGTTTTGTTGCTGATTATTGTTATTATTTTTCTTTTTATTTTTGTTATTATTGTTCCTTTTCTGCTGTTGATTTGTTTCTTTTACAATAATTTGTGTGTTCAATTTTCCACTGCACAGTTTTGTAGTAATATCAAGATTTATTGCTCCGCCCGAAAGATTATACAAATCTTTAATTATGATTTCATCTTTGACTGTGTCTTTATTCCACGCAATGTATGATTTTTTGACTTGATTTGCTATTTGCATTATCAAACACTGTTTCTTTTCCGATTCTTCAAGTTTTACAATAACATTAATCATTTCAAGTATGTACCGTCCATAATAAGGTACATTCAACGGGTTCGACCTGTACGGAAGTTTTTTTGGTTTTTCCTGCAAACTTTCTTTTTCGGGAATAGGATGCGGAGAATCTATATCAATTTGAAAATCAGAAATAACTTGAATATGATCCCACAGTTTATGCCTGAAATCATTAATATCCCGCAAATGCGGATTAAGATTTCCCATCACGGCAATTACAGCCTTGATTTGTTTGTTACGGTCTTCTTTGGTGGGAAGCGATTTTACCCAGTCAACCATTTTATGTACATTGCGTCCGTATTCCGGTAATTGCAGTTTTTTTCGTTGTGTATTATAATCCATTCTTGGCGTAAATTTGCGTGCAAAGGTACAAAATAATTCATATTAAAATGTTATATTCTTAAAATAAATTTTAAAAATACTAATGAGCAAAACCGACAAAGACAGGGTAAATGTATTGAAATTAGTTGAAAATATCTGTATTTCAATGTATTACATATTATAATCCATAAAAAATATTAGAAACATTTTAATATGCGGTTAATATTTGTATTAATTTTTAAGATTAATTTTTTGAAACAGTATTTCATTTTGCCATCCGTTGCATGTTTTTATCCACTGTTTTTTTGTTCCTGCAATAACAAAACCGATATTTGTAAGCATCTTTATGCTTTTTATATTGTCTTCATTAACATTACAATAAACTTGATGAAGATGTAAAATATTGAAACAATAATCTATTATAAGATTCAATGCCGAATGTGCAAATCCCTGTCGGCGATTTTCTTCGGAATAGACAAGTACGCCAAGCGCTACGCGCAAATGTAATGGATTAAAATCGAACAAATCAATAGTTCCTATTGTTTTATTGTTTGTTTTTTCTTCAATCATCAAGCGTAACTGTCCCGTTTCAAAAATTTCTCTGTGTGAATTTTCAATATACTGTTTAAGCGCATACCGCGAGTATGGCGCTGTTGTATTAGTAACATTCCAGATATTTACGTCATTTTCCCACAAATACAGAATATCCAAATCTTCGGGTTCAAGTTGACGCAAACGAATTTTTGGGTTTTCTAAAAACATATATTATTCAAAATTCTATTTTATCAGTTTTCTTATTGCTGTCGCCAGACGTTTTACTCCTTCGGTATTCATTTCTTCCGACATGTACGAAAAGTTTATGCGCATTGTATTTTTTCCCGATCCATCGCAAAAAAATGCGTTTCCAAGTACAAATGCCACATTTTCTTTAATTGCAATATCAAACAAGTCTTTGGCATCCATATATTCGGGAAGCGTGATAAACAGAAACAGCCCGCCTTCGGGACGAGTCCATTTAACGCCTTCGGGCATATATTTTTCAAATGCGGCAATCATTCCGTCTCGTTTACGGCGATAATTTTCAATTATTTTCGGAATATTTTTGTCAAGATAACCTTTTTCCAAAAACTTTGCTGCTATTTTTTGGTCGAGTACAGGCGAACACAAATCAATAGACTGCTTTGCGGTTACTATTTTGTCAATTATTGTTTCATGAGCAACAACCCAACCGAGACGAAATCCCGGAACAAAAATTTTAGAAAACGTGCCAAGCAGGATAACTCGTCCAGAAGGCGGGCTGTTTCTGTTTATCACGC
>JAIRRX010000088.1 GCA_031255755.1 Prevotellaceae bacterium
TTGATGTACAACTTTTTGTGTTATTATTTTCTAAAAATTTTAATTCCGCCAACGGGTTAATAATAGAATAAAACTTAATATTAAAATAAGAATCGGGACTGTAAATAATTTTGTGTAAATAGGTATTTCATGTTGAACAGATTTTTCATTTTAATTTTGTTCAAATATAATCATAAATTGGTTAATCACAGTTCCCCAGTTTCTGATAGGGAGCGTCCATTTCTTTTCTACATTTCCATCAGCAAGAAATACAGACTTTATAAACTTCGGATTTTTTAAAATTCGCTAAAAAAACATATAATTTAACAATATATGCCGACTTTTTTGTAACTTGCCGCGTTTTTAAATCAGGTATTATGTCATTTTTGAGCGATAAAATTAAAGGCGAAGGTTTTACATTTGATGATGTTCTTTTGGTTCCTTCATATTCCGAAATTCTTCCGTGTCAGGTTAATATTGCAAGTAAACTTACACGAAATATTAAACTGAGCATACCCATTGTGTCATCTGCTATGGATACGGTTACCGAAGCCGAACTTGCCATTGCCATTGCACGTAAAGGCGGTATTGGAGTTATTCATAAGAACATGAGCATCGACAAACAGACCGAACAGGTGAAACAGGTAAAACGCGCCGAAAACGGCATGATATACGACCCGATTACAATTACAAAAAACGCAACTGTCGGCGATGTTCTTAATGTAATGCGCGAATTTAAAATAGGCGGTATTCCTGTTGTTGATAAAAATCATAAACTTGTTGGAATTGTAACCAATCGCGATTTACGTTTTCAGGAAGATATGAAAACGCCTGTCGGCAGTATAATGACAACAAAAAATCTTATCACAACAACAAATAAAACAAACCTTAAAGAGGCAGCGGAAATACTGAAAAAATACAGAATTGAAAAATTGCCGGTAGTTGATGAAAATTATAAACTGACAGGTTTGTTGACGTTTAAAGATATTACAAAAATCAAAGATAATCCCGAAGCAAGTAAAGATTCAAAAGGTCGTTTGCGTGTTGCGGCTGGCGTAGGCGTAACGGGCGATACGCTCGAGCGCGTTGCATCGCTGGTATCGGCAAATGTTGATGCTGTGGTAATTGATACGGCGCACGGACATTCGCACGGAGTTGTTAATATGTTGAAAAAAGTAAAACAACAGTTTCCAGAACTTGATGTAGTAGTTGGAAATATAGCGACTGGCGAAGCCGCCATCGACCTTGTAAATGCAGGAGCAGATGCGTTGAAAGTGGGAATAGGACCAGGCTCAATTTGCACTACTCGCATTATCGCAGGCGTTGGAATTCCGCAGTTAACTGCAATATATGATGTAGCCAGGGCAGTAAAAGGCAAAGTTCCCATTATTGCGGATGGTGGAATACGGTATTCAGGCGATATTGTGAAAGCATTGGCAGCAGGCGCTGATGTTATTATGGCAGGTTCGTTGTTTGCAGGTGTTGAAGAATCGCCGGGCGAAACGATTATATTGAACGGACGAAAATTCAAATCTTACAGAGGCATGGGTTCGCTTGAAGCAATGCAAAGCGGTTCGAAAGACAGATATTTTCAGGATTCGGAAGATGATATTCAGAAACTTGTACCGGAAGGAATTGTTGCTCAGGTTCCTTATAAAGGTAAATTGGAAGAAGTAATTTATCAACTTGCAGGAGGTTTGCGGGCAGGCATGGGATATTGCGGCACGCCGGATATAGAAACATTGAAAAAAGCATCCTTTATTCGTATCACGGCGGCAGGCGTAGTCGAAAACCATCCTCATGATGTAACAATAACACGCGAAGCGCCAAATTATAGCAGATAATTAATACTTTAAATTTATTATGAAATGAAAATAAAGAAAGTTATCGGAATAATAATCATATCGTTAACAGTTTGGTCGTGCAATAAACGCAGCAATGATACTCTGCTTGCCGAAGCGCATGGAAAAAAACTGTATTTAAGCGATTTGACCGATATGTTTCCGTTAAACAGTATGGATACCGACAGCGCAAGCGCAGTATCAACATATACTTCGGCATGGGTGCGGCGACAACTTATTGTAAAAAAAGCGGAAGAACTGCTGGATGAACAACAGAAAAATGTTGCGGCAGAAATCGAAGATTATCGCTCGTCTCTGTTAAGATACAGGTTTGAACATGATTATATTTCAAAAAATATAGACACGCTTGTAACGCAGGAAGAAATTGATAATCTCTACAAAAGCAATAAAGAACTTTTTAAAACGCAGGTAACGTTGATAAAAGCAATATATATAAAAATTGAAACGGAAACGCCTGAAACGGAAAACATAAAAAAGATGTGCCTTGCACAAACCGCTACAAACATGAAAAAAATTGAAGAATTATGTCTGATATATGCTGATAAATATGATTCGTTTGATGGCAAATGGCTTGAAATACATGAACTGTTGCGGCTGTTGCCGTTGAATACAAATTCCGATGAAGTTGAAAAAATATTAATGACAAACAGATTTTACGAAACAAAAGATACGGAATACAGTTATTTTATAAAAGTGCAGTCGATATTAAGAAAAGGCTCGACATCGCCGCTCGAAAGAGAAAATGAAAATATTCGCAACATAATATTAAACAGTCGTAAACGCGAATTGATAAACCAACTTGAAGAAGAAACATACAACGAAGGTATTAACAATAAAGATGCAAAAATTTATATCAACAATAATAAATAAAGAATGATGAATATATTACAAAAAACAGCATTGTCGGTGCTATTGATAACAGCATTTGCAGTAACATCGCAGGCACAGGAAACAAAAGGAAAAAACATTATTGATAAGGTAGTTGCCGTAATCGGTAATGAAGCCGTGCTTTTGTCGGATATTGAAACGGAAATACATCAACGCAGAATATATGGAATGTTAAGCGAAGAAAATTTATTTTGCAAAGTTCTTGAAGATATGCTGCAAAGCAAATTGCTTGTCGCACAGGCAAAAATAGACAGTTTAACGGCATCTCAGTCGGCAATACAGTCAAGCGTAGATAACAGAATGAATGAATATATTTCGAGACTCGGAAGCGAAAAAGCCGTAGAAGAACAATTACAGAAGCCTGTTTCCAAAATCAGAGAAATGCTGCAAGAATATGCTAAAGACTACATTTTGATTGAACAGATGAAAAATAAAATCGTAACGGGAATTGAAATTACGCCTGCCGATGTAAAACGATTTTATGAAACAATTCCACAGGACAGTATGCCTGTAGTACCGGAACAGTATTCGTTTCAACAAATAAGTATTTATCCGCCGACTGCAGAAGCAAACTTTGAAGTAAGAGAAAGATTACTTGAACTGCGCGAACGTATTATGAAAGGAGAAAAATTTAATACGCTTGCAATTTTATATTCACAGGATACAGAATCGTCAAAACGTGGCGGAGAACTCGGTTTAGCGCCTGCCGCAAACTATGTAATGGCATTTCGAAATGCCGCACTGTCATTAAAGCCCGGACAGGTTTCGCATGTAGTTGAAACCGAATATGGTTTTCATATCATACAAATGATTGAAAAACAAGGTAAAGATTTAATAAATGTCAGACATATATTACTGAAACCTGTATATTCGGCAAATGAGCAGCGAGTTGCATTTTCACGTTTGGACAGTATTAAAAATCTGATAACAAGCGACAGTATTACATTTGAGCAGGCAGCGTTGTTTTTCTCGCGTGATGAAAAAACGCGCATGAACGGCGGACTGGTAGCCAATCCTCAAACTCTTTCTCCTCGCTTCGACAAAGACCAGTTAGGTACTAATTATTTTGTACTGCGAGAATTAAAGCTGGGGCAAATTTCAGATCCTTTCAAATCAACGGATGATAACGGTCGCGAAGTTTATAAAATAGTGAAATTAAAAGAAATACTTCCAAGCCATAAGGCAAATCTAAAAGATGATTTTCCTGTAATAAAAAATATGGTTGAAGGTCAAAAACAAATGGAAAAACTTACTGAATGGCTTGTAAGGAAACAGGAAGAAACATATATAAAAATTGATGACGATTACAAAACCTGCAAATTTGAAAGCAACAACTGGATTAAATAATCAAACTGAGTATTTCAGAAATCAATATAATCAATGAAATTACGCTTATTGCTTGCATTGTTTGTTTTTCCTTTAATTGCATACGCACAGGAAGATACAGAAAATCAGAATACAATACATCTCGGCTTTCAGGCTGATTTTATGCGTCCTGCGTATCCTGCATATCTCTACGGACGACAGGTTCACAAACACGAAGGAAATGTGATTTATACGCACAAAGCAAACGGCGCAACAATAAACTGCGACAGCGCTTATCATTATTTTCCGAGCGATACTATTGAATTTTTCGGAAACGTTATAGTGAGACACGAATCAACTGTTTTGTACGGAGAACAAATATTTTATGATGGAATTTATGCCAAAGTGAGAGGTCGTCTTGTAAGAATGCACGACAATGAACGAAATGCAACGCTTAAAACGCAGTTTGTAGATTACAATATCGACAAAAATACAGGAACGTATGCTCAGGGCGGAACGCTCGCTCGTGGACGTGATACCATTGAAAGTATGAATGGAATTTTTGATGGAAATACAGGCATATTTACGTTTATTAATAACGTTGCAATGAAAAACGATTCGATAATTCTTGTTTGTGATACAATGTTGTATGATACTCGTAATGACATTACTACATTTATTGCAAATACAAAAACATGGAATAATGACAACATTATGCTGAGCGATTACGGCATATACAAACCCAACGAAAATGAGATGTCGTTTTCTTCGGATGTTTACATTCTGTCTGCAACACAGGAAGTCTGGGCTGATTCGGTCTGGTTTAACAGTCAGACAAAAAATGCGGAACTGTTCAAAAATATTCAAATGACAGATACATCGCAAAATGTAATAGTTTTCGGCGATAAAGCGCAAATTTCCGACAATTATCAAACAATTTTTGTAACCGAAAAACCGGCAGCGCTTTATTATACCGTTGCGAAAGAAGCAAACCGGTTAAGCGATACGACTTATTTAATTTCCGATACGCTGTGTTCTTTCATGGAAGATATTAAAATTGTTATAGATACCGTTATGCAAAAAGATACGGTCGTACAGGAAAATATTGCGCCCGATTCGCTTAATATTACACTTGTAACCGACACGGTAAAACCTGACAGCATAATGCAAAATATTATGTCAGATACGATAACATCTAACAGTATAATACAAAATATTGTAACCGACACGATAAAACCTGACAGTATCATACAAAATATTGTAACCGATACGGTAAAACTTGACAGCATAATGCAAAGTATTGTAGCAGATACTGTAAAACATGAAAATGCAGACAGATACAAGATGCAGTTGGATATGCGCAAATCGTTTGGTCTTAATCTTGCAAAAAACGAGTTACGAACAAATCAGGATTCGATTAAACCGATACTGATAACTCGTGATACAACGGTTAGAAGCATGTTTGCCTATCATAACGTAAAAATTTACAAATCCGATTTTCAGGCATTATGCGACTCGCTGGTTTACCATTCGTTGGATTCTACTGCATATATGTATCATTTGCCTGTTTTATGGAACGACAGTACACAAATAACATCCGGAGTCGCAACATTTTACAATAAAAACGGACAGTTGGATCATGCTGATTTTGCGTCTCCTGCGCTGGTTATAATGCGCGAAGACAGCGCTCATTTCAGTCAGTTGAAAGGTAAATCAATGAAGGCGTTTTTCAATAACAGCCAATTGGATAAAATACATGTTTTGGGTAACGGACAAAGTATTTATTACATTCGTGAAAAGCCGGAACAGCCGATTTCTGCCGTTGAAGTTTCGGAATGTGCCAATATCATAATAGATATGATATTAATGAACGGTAAAAGTAAGATAAACAGAGTTACATATCTTATGAAACCGGTATCAAATACTTATCCTCTTGATAAAGTTCCCGAAGATTCAAAACAGCTGGCAGGTTTTGCTTTGCACGATGATATACGCCCAAAATCAAAAGACGAACTGTTCACAAGACATATTCATCAATCGCAGCGTCAAACCGTACAAATGCTTGAAAAACCGACATTTAAAATTACATTGCGAATAAATAAAATATCAGAAAAATAAATTCGATAAACAATTATTTTATTTAGTAGTTGATATTTCAACCAGCTAAATTAAAAAAGCCGTATTTTTGCAGTTTCTGATTTCAAAATATTTATTAATTTTGTAAAATATTTTGAAAATTGATAAATATATTTCATCCGGTAGATGAAAAATTAAAGAATCATAATAACTTATATTTTTTGTAACATTTTCGTCTTACGCACGTCTTGTACAAAAATATTATCGTGAAAAGAGCTAAAAATAAATATGACTTCGGAGGATTTCAAACAACAGTTTTTACCGCATGCTGAAAAACTTTACGCATTGGCTTTACGATTGCTTACCAGCAAAGATGAAGCAGCAGATGCGGTACAGGATACATTTTTAAAACTGTGGAGCAAACGCAATGAACTGGAAATACAAAATAACGAAGCATTTTGTGTAACTCTTGTAAAAAATATTTGTTTGGATATGTTGCGAAAACGGCGTAAAAACGAATTGCTGTCTGATATTGAACAATCTGTAAATGAAAAAACTGTCAATAAACAGATAGAGACACATTACGACTGGCTGCAAATGCAAAAACTTATAAAACAATTGCCGCTACAACAACAGCAACTGATTATGTTGCGACATGTAAAAGAATGTACAATGGCAGAAATAGCGCAACAAACAGGATTGAGCGAAGCAAATGTACGCACAACATTATCAAGAGCAAGAAAATTATTACGTGAAAAATTTGAAAAATTAAATAATTATGAATATAACGGAACTTAAAACATTGCTGCAAAAATTCTACGAAGGAGAAACAACTTTGGAAGAAGAAAAATTACTGCAAAAATATTTTGCCCAAAATGATGAAGATATTGAAAATTTTGAGGCGGAAAAATATTTGCTTACAAATCTTAATCTTGCGGAAAATATAGAAATTCCTGCATATTTGACAGAAAAAATAAGTGCAAAAATAGACTCCGAAGTCAAAAACATACGTAAATATCAATCGGCAATTAAATTACGAATTATAAGCATAGCTGCCTGCATTGCCTTACTTGTTTCGGTAACGGCAACATTTATAAACAGTAACAGCGAACAGCCAAAATTTATTGCCAATATCAATATAAACGAAACTGAAATGATGGAAATACTTGAACATTCGTTTTTAAAAATATCGAATGTAGTTGACGACGCCTTTGTTTTACTTGATGTTACAGGTGAACAGGTATGTGAAATAGATGAAGTATTAAATAACTTATAAATTGAAACTTAATATTAAAACATGAAAATTAGAACTTTAATATCAATGCTGATATTGCTGATATGTACGAACAATATATCGGCACAAACGACGCTGTATTCGGAATTTTCAAAAATTAAAGGCGTAAAAAGTTTTTATATTGCAGATATAGACAAACTTACAGGTTGTACAGGCTGCGGCATATCCGGATTTATGGGAGATAATCTTAAACAACTGTTATCGGATATTGACCCTAAAAGAATAAAAACAATTACAATTTTAACTTCAAATACCAATGAAGCAACGGCAACATTGCGTACTGAGGTAACAAAAATTACGGAAAGCGGTGATTACGAATTGTTAGTTGTATCTAAAGACAATAAGGAAACATCATCAGTGTACAAAAAGAAACAGGGTAACTGTGAAATAATTATAGTACTGGATAAAACGGATGAATTTGTGTTAAAACAATTACTTGGTGATTTTTCGATAAAAAAATGACATAAATGCATATTAAAACAAAAATAATGTTAAATTGTGCGTTAAATGAAGTTAATTTGATTTAAATAAAAAAAATATACTTATTTTTGCACGTTAAATTTAAATTTTATTTTAACCTATAATAAGTAAAAAAATGATTAAAAAATTATTAGTCGTAATTACGCTTGCAACTGTTGTTATTGCTTGCGGAGACAAAAAGAAAGACAACACAGAAACGTCAAAATGCGTTGGCGTTGAACTTTTGGCAGAAAGTGCAGACTCTCTTGTTGCGCTTGATGAAGTAACGCTTGTTGGCAAATTGGGATTATGTCCTGTTTCCAAAAAAGATGTAGTTTTAAAAGGGAAAGGTATATTTGTAAAAGTTGTTCCCGCAGAAGGAGTTATTGTTGATACGCTTTTATTTTGCAAAGCAGTTGCGGTTACAGGCAAACTTTCGTTTGAAATCCTTGATTCGGCTACAATTGCTGCTTGTGAAGTAAAACATGCAGAGTGTAAAGCATCTTGTGAAAAAGCAAAAGCAGAACAGGAAATTACAACCGATGAAACTGCTGAAAAAACTTGCTGCGCAAAGAAAGAAGGAAAATCTTGTTGCAGCGCACCAAAAGCAGGTGATAAATTTTTCACGATAACGGTAACTAAACTCGAAGAGTTTGAATGTCCTGCAAAAGATGATAAGTGTTGCAAGAAAGAAGAAAAAACTTGCGAAGGAGAGAAAACTGCTACTGAAGGGCAAGTACAAGAATAAAGTTTTTCATAATTCAATGATTTTTAAAAAGAAAGAGGATACTTATAATGTTTAAGTATCCTTTTTCATGTTTAATTAACAATATCTTTTACAAAAAATCTGATGCGTTTTACATTTCCCGCATCATCAACCAAAATGAGACGGTGTTCGCCTGCGCTTGGCTGTACGGCAAGTTGATGATAAATTTTTGTTGTTCCTGCAAATTCATTATCAATATGCCAAAAAATAGTAGCATCCGTATTTCTGTGAACTGCCTGAAAGACTACATTACCGGCATTTCCATCTATTTGTTTTGTCATGACTATTTCGCTGTCGGGAACAGGATAAATCAAATCAACCGGCGATGACTCTTCATCATCACAACCGGGCATGAACGGCGGTAACTGACGATAATCGTGATGTTTTGATTTATAGTACCATTCCTGTACGGGTGGCAGTATAAACCACGATTTGTTTACCATTTCGCTTAAAGCCATGCAGTCGGAATTTACTTGATATGTTTCATCTTTATTCAAATGTACAAGTTTGTGATAAGGACACATCGGCGATATTTGAGCTGTATTTACCAGCCAAACGCTGTCAATAGTTTCGCATATATCCGATGCTCGATACCCGCTTTTGCGACATACAGCGGTTTTTGTCATCTCGTCATACGGCTGTTCAAACCAGTGGGACGATTTAGGTAAAATATCAAAAAGTTCAAAAAGTATTGGCGCGGCATAATTTACGCCTGTGAGCAAGGGACGTCCTTCGCCGCTTGCATTTCCAACCCAAACGCCAACAGCAAAATCGGGCGTAACACCAACAGCCCACGCATCACGATTGCCGAAACTTGTTCCTGTTTTCCATGCTATTTTTTGACTTGACGAAAACGATTTCCACGATGCTTCTTCTTCTGGACGGTTCAGGTTTGATAATGAATTTAATGTTTGCCAAATGGCTGCCGCGCTTATTATTTCCGCATCTTGTGCTATATTTTTTTCTTTGCCGTTCATTGTAAATACGGCTTTCCGTTTATCGGCAGCATCATATTTGCCGTTGTTTTTCCTGAAATTATTTAATATCCGTGCAAAATATGCGTATATGTTGGTAATATCCCAAAGGCTGACTTCGGCGCCGCCGAGTATAAGAGATAATCCGTAGTGATTTGCCGGTTTTTTCAAGGTTGTTATGCCAAGTTGTCTCAATAAAGCATGAAATTTTTCGGTATTATAATTATACAACATTCTTACCGAAGGCACATTTAACGAAAGTTCCAGCGCTTTGTGCGCAGGTACTGCTCCATCAAAAGTTTTGTTGTAGTTTTGAGGCGAAAATCCTGCAATATGTATGGGAACGTCAGCGATAAGCATATTCGGCAACAATGAACCTTCATCAAGCATGGCGGCAAAAAGAAAAGGCTTTAAGATACTTCCAGAACTGCGTGCCGCAGTAATAATATCAACATGTTCTCCGTTTTCTTCCTTGTCCGTACTGCCTGTATTGCCAACATATACTAACGTTGTATTTCGGCGTACGTCAATAATTATTGCGGCTGCGTTATGCACGCTATTTGCTCTGTATTGGTTAACATTGCGGTTCAATATTTCCGTTGCTTTATTTTGATATTCGAGATTTATGGTAGTAGTGATTTTTTTTCCTGTATTTTTCTTTGCAATAGCATCAAACAAATGCATGGTTTCCATTGGTACATGCAGCGGCTTTTCGGGAATATTTTCGGCTTGCGCCAGTCGTAAATCTTCTTCCGATATGTAGTTTCTCCTGTGCAATCGTTCTAAAAGAGCATTGCGTTTTTCTAACAACTGGTCTCTGTTTTTTGACACGTGTATCAATGACGGAGAATTGGGCAGTACGGCAAGCATGGCGGCTTCTGCCCATGACAATTCATACGCCGGACGTCCGAAATAACGCCACGCCGCTGCTTCAATACCAACTACATTTCCGCCGAACGGCGCGTGAGAAGCATACAAAGCAAGGATTTCGTCTTTCGTATATTTCAGTTCAAGACGTATTGCCAATATTGTTTCGATTAACTTTTCTTTGACAGTGCGGTTTTTCCCTTTTCGTGAAAGACGGACAACCTGCATTGTAATAGTGCTGCCGCCTTCACGTATTTTGCCATATTGTATGTTATGCAGCAAAGCGCGTCCTGTTGAAATGAGGTCAAAGCCTGTGTGTGAATAAAATCGGCGGTCTTCAAATTCAATAAGCGCAATTTTGTATTTTGTTGGTAAACTGTCAATTTCGGGAAAACGCCACTGTCCGTCGGCAGCGACTTTTGCGCCGAGCAGTCTGCCGTTTTCATCGCTGATTATTGTTGAATAAACATTGTCAAACAAAGTTGCGGGAATACAAAAATAAAACCATAATAAAAGCAAAACGGCAATTATCATTTTGTAATACCTTTTTATAATGTGTCCCGTATAATTAAACCTTATATTTTTTATTAATATTTTCATCTTAATTAATGATTTATTAACATAAAATAAAGCTTAAAAAACTGCAAACTAAAAAGTTATGACATACCATTGTGCATCTCTGTTAATTTTTACCGTCAAATTTTGACTGATTTAGCAAAGACATATAAATTTGTCGTATTGTATTAAATCAGTTTAATTTTTCAATTTTTGTTCTGTCGCTTTCTTTCGGATTAATTTCTTTTTGTTGTTTCAGATATTCTATAAGCGCATCGCTTGCCAGTATATTCAATGTTTTTCCTGCATCTACATGGTCGAACTTGTAAGCCGCAGCGATGTATGCGTTCATTCCAACCTTATATTTTTTGTTTTTATCAAGTAAATTTCCGTTTGTGTCATATATTTCAATATCAGCAACTTCACCGTTTTTCGCTTTAATTGTATAAGATATTCCTGCTGTTTTCAAATCGGCATATTTACTTGTTTTTCTGTATGAATTTTTAAGCAGTGAGAATATTTCATCATAGTTCATTTCAAACAGTACAACTTGGTTATCAAACGGGTCGAGTTCGTAAATCGTTAACAGTGAAATATCGCCTTCTCTAATTGTGTCAATACGAATTCCTCCTGAATTTTGAAAAGCAATATCAAGATTAAGAACCGATACAATGGCATCTGTCATGAGATTTCCGATATTTTCTTTGCCTGTGATGTTTACCTTTGTTTTGGCTATGACTTCTTTCAACGGCGTTTCTTCGTAATATTTGTTTATTAATGCTTTAATTTCTTCATTTTCATCCTGTAAGGCTGCGACATTAATAATTTCAAATTTTTTATCTATGATTTTTGTACCTTTTAACGTTATTGTGGTTTTTCCGATATATTTCAAATAACATTCCGTTTGTGAAATAAGCACGTCGTTTACAACCATTCCGTTGACGAGTGTATGCGAATGTCCGCCGATTATAATATCGAGTTCCGGCATTTTTTGAGCAAGAATACTATCTTCGTGTATGCCGTCGTGGCTGAGAGATATGAACAAATCACATTTTTCACGCAGATATTTGTATTCCAAAGCAGTTTCAACAGGTTGAAAAAAATCAATATTTTGAACTCTTTCGGGATATGTGTCCGGAATAAGTTTGTTGTTTATGTTTTCAACTTGAACAGTTGCCAAAATACAGATTTTAATACCATCCAAATTGAATATTACGTAAGGTTCGGGCTGATTAATCAACGCCTGTTCGGAAACTTTCATATTTGCACAGAGCAAAGGAAAGTTCGCCTGTTGGATACGTTTAGCCAAAAAATTCTGTCCGTAATCAAATTCGTGATTTCCAAACACTCCGTAGTCATAACCAAGTTTGTTCATTATTTCAATCATTGGATAGCCTTTGTCTTCGTGCCTGTCAATAACAGGATTTCCTGTGAACATGTCTCCGCCGCTTATAAGCAATACATTTTTGTTTTCGCTTCGTACTTTGTCAACATACGCTGCGACTTTGGCATAATCTTTAATTTTTGCATGCATGTCATTTGTTGACAAAATAATTATTTGCGTTTCTTTAGTTGTTGAAGCGCAACTTGCAAAAATAATAGCAAAAAGTAAGTAGAATAGTTTTTTCATTTTGATATTTTATTTATTGTTATTTGTGAATTTTCGTATAATGGTCCGCTAATCGAAACGTGATTTCCGTATTGATCAAGCGCTTCTGCTTTCTCGTTTTTTATTTCCGCAAGAATATTTTTGTCAAATTTACGAACAGCATCTTCTATTGTTGCTCCGACAAAAATTTCAATTTCATTTCCATTTATAAATATTTTCATTATTTCATTTATATTTTGTGCAAAATATGCCGTATAATTATTTCACGATAAATTTAAATTCTTTGCAAATTTATAAAATATTTTTTTCTTTTATTTAATATCGCAAATAAATAACAAAAAAAATATATTTGAAGTCGATTTTGCAGCATTTTTTGATTTTTAATGATGAATGTCTGTCATTATTTTTAAAAACATAAAGTTCGCAAATGTAAATCTGCGAACTTCGTGTTTTGTTCTGATATTCAACCGTATTTACTGTTATCCTAAATAAGGTTTCAATAATTTACTGCGTGAACTTTGGCGCAATCGTCTGATTGCTTTTTCTTTAATTTGGCGTACACGTTCGCGTGTCAAGTCAAATTTATCGCCTATTTCTTCAAGCGTCAGTTCCGGAGTTCCTATTCCAAAGAAATATTTTATAATGTCACGTTCCCGTTCTGTTAATGTCGAAAGCGCACGGTCAATTTCATTTGTAAGCGATTCTTTTATCAGTCCTATATCTGCATTTGGAGAATCGTTGTTAACAAGTACATCCAAAAGATTGTTATCTTCGCCGTCAACAAAAGGAGCATCAACTGATACATGGCGTCCCGATACTCGCATTGTATCTGAAACTTTATCTGTCGGTATATCAAGAAGTTCTGCCAATTCTTCTGTTGATGGATTTCTCTCGTTTTCCTGTTCAAATTTTGCAAGCGCTTTATTTATTTTATTCAACGACCCAACCTGATTTAACGGTAATCGTACAATACGCGACTGTTCAGCCAGCGCTTGCAATATTGATTGCCGTATCCACCAAACGGCGTATGAAATAAATTTGAAGCCGCGTGTTTCATCAAATTTTTCAGCTGCTTTTATTAAGCCCAGATTACCTTCGTTGATGAGGTCGGGAAGACTTAATCCCTGATTTTGATATTGTTTTGCAACCGAAACAACAAAGCGTAAATTGGCTTTTGTAAGTTGCTCCAATGCTGCCTGATCTCCTTTGCGAATTCGTTGAGCAAGTTCAACTTCCTGTTCCACAGTGATAAGATCTTCGCGTCCTATTTCCTGTAAATATTTATCAAGAGATGCGCTTTCTCGATTTGTGATTGATTTTGTAATTTTTAATTGTCTCATTTTTTATTATTTCTGTTAATTAACTGGTTAAACCTTATTTTTAAAGCACTTTGAGGGCAAGACAGTGAAACTTACCCTCAAAAACATCTGTGTTATTATGTAAATATATTAATCTATTCCTATTGCATAATAATCACGTTCTCCGTTTGGATAAATTCCTTCAAACAATGCAACGCCATCTACCGTATTGCTGAGTATTTCTTTTAATTCTTCAATAGAACTTACACGTTTATGATTTACTTTTTCGATAATAAATCCTTCGCGTATTCCTTTTGCTTTGAATTTGCCATCTCTTGTCAACTTCTTGACCTGTATTCCGTTTCGCAACATGTATCTTCGCAAATCTGTAATGTCCAGTTCTTCCAAAGTCGCTCCCAAAGAATTAAAAAGTTCATCATGTGATTTCACAAAACCTATTGAACCGTTCTTATTACGTAAAGTAACATCAAAATGTTTCACTTTTTCATTGCGAATTACAGTTATTTTTATTTTATCATTAGGTTTATAACGCGCTATCTGTTCCTGTATGTCGCTTCCGCTGTTCACTTCCACATCGTTGACATGAGTGATAATATCGTTTTTCTGCATACCTGCAATTTCAGCGGCGCTTCCGCTCGTAACTTCATTTATGATTGCGCCTTTAAATTCTTTTGTTGAAATATTATTCTGTTTTGCCGTTTCGGGAGTTAAATCAGTCATTAGCACTCCGAGCATTGCGCGTTGAACTACTCCGTATTCTTTTAAATCATCAACAACTTTTTTTGCGATTTGCGAAGGCACTGCAAACGAATATCCTGCAAACATTCCTGTTGTTGATGCTATTGCCGAATTTATTCCTATCAATTCGCCGCGTGTATTTACCAATGCTCCGCCGCTGTTTCCCATATTTACCGCCGCATCAGTTTGTATGAATGACTGAATATTCATTTTGTTTGAATTTGAAATAGCGCCTAAACTGCGAGCTTTTGCGCTTACTATTCCTGCCGTTACTGTTGATGTCAAATTAAAAGGATTGCCCACTGCCAAAACCCATTCGCCGATTTTTACATCATCCGAATTTCCAAAAGGAAGGTAAGGCAAATCGGTTGCATCTACTTTGAGCAATGCCACATCGGTTGACGGGTCGCTGCCAATAACTTTTGCGATGTAGGTTTGTTTATTGTTCAAAGTAACTTCAACTTCATTGGCTTTTTCGATTACATGATTGTTTGTAACAATATATCCATCAGGCGAAATAATTACGCCTGAACCGGATCCGTGACTTTCACGCGGTGGTCGTTGCAGTTGGTCTGGTCGGATGCCGTAACCATCATCGTAATCGTTTCTTTCAAACGGGTCGCCAAAAAAGAAAAAATCCAATAAAGATCTTCCTCCTCGCTGCTGTTGACGGTTTTCTAAATTTTTATAAACTATCTTTACATGAACTACCGCATGTATTGTTTGTTCTGCGGCATAAGTAAAATCAACAGGTTGTCCTGTTGCGCTCAAATTTGCCCATTGCACTTTCGGTGCAGGGGTATTCACATATTTAATGCTTTCTGTTTTGTTATTTATTAATTTTGAGGTAATTACAGATGCTGAAACTCCAGCTAAAACAGAAACCACTGCTGCTATAAATAAAATTTTTTTCATACTTAATTATAGTTTTTATATTACTTGATTTTTTATTTTTTGCAAATTTCGGAACAATGTTGATATTATCAGCATAAAAAATTGTGAAATAATTATAAAGACATTTACATTATATTTTAAAAATAGTTAATTTTGCATTTACATTTAATATATAAAATTAAAAATATGAAATTTTGCAAATATCAGGCATTGGGAAATGACTTTATTTTAATAGATAATCGACAAAAAACGTTCGATTTGCAACCCGAATATATTTCTTTTTTATGCAATCGCCATTTTGGCGTAGGCGCAGACGGGTTGATGCTTGTTGAAAATTGCGATGATGCGGATTTCAAAATGCAATTCTTCAATTCGGATGGAAATGCTTCTACAATGTGCGGAAACGGTTCGAGATGCATTGTTGCATTTGCTCGCAAACTCGGTATTTTTGAAAACGAAACGATTTTTAAAAGCGGTGCGGGAATGCACTCTGCCAAAATTTTATCCGAAAACGGAAATGTTTTCGACATCAAAGTAAAAATAACTGATGTAAATAAAATTGTTCGCGGCGATGGATACTGGTTTATTAATACAGGAGTTCCTCATTGTGTGATTTTTACAGACAGTATTAATGATGTTGATGTAATTGGCGAAGGGAAAACATGGCGGCACAGTCCGCTTTTTCCGGAAGGCGCTAATGTAAATTTTGTGGAAATATGCGACAACGAAAAATTGAAACTTGCTACGTTTGAGCGCGGAGTCGAAGATGAAACACTTGCCTGTGGTACAGGAGCAACAGCATCGGCTATAGCGGTTTTTGACAAATTACGAAATAACGTTACAAGTTATGAAATTCATGCAAAAGGCGGAAAATTGAAAATATCGTTTGATACGGATAAGATGCAAAAAGATTCATTTGTAAATATCTGGTTACAAGGTGCAGCAACACTTGTATTTGAAGGGATTATTTGAATTCTGTAATTATAATTAAGTATTCTAAGCCAACATTAGGACATTAAACTTCTTCAAAAAAGAGAAATAATAATGATGATGACTCTTGCTTTGTATTTTGCTCATATAAAAACGGAAATTTTGTAATTGAAATCAGGATAATTTGGCAAAAAAACGGATTAAATTTCGCTTATAGAAAAATAAAAATAACTGCATACAAAGGTCTGAATAGTTAAAAATGCTGATTTTTTAAAAAAAATTTTTACAAAATAAATAAAAATAACAAAATTTATTTGTCTTTATAATATGCTTATTATTAATATTTTATCTTTATGTAAATTTATGGATTATATTCAGCACTAAAAAAAATATGAAAAAAAACAACATAAAATTTTGCAAGTATGTGAATAAAAATTACTTTTGTGGTAATTAATAAAAGAGTTTTATCTTATTTATAACCTTTTTAAATTTATATTATTATGAACAAAGCTGAACTAATTGATGCAATTGCAGAAAATTCAAAATTGACGAAAGTGGATTCAAGAAAAGCTCTGGATGCTTTTATTAAGGCTGTTGAAACAGCATTAAAAAAAGGCGACAAAGTTGCTTTAATTGGATTTGGTTCTTTTTCTGTAAGCAAAAGAAGTGCGCGTACAGGTAGAAATCCAAGAACAGGAGCTGCTATTAAAATTGCAGCTAAGAAAATGGTAAGATTCAAAGCTGGTAGCGAACTTACTTCAAAAGTAGAATAGGTTTCTATTTTATTGAGAAAAGGGGGGGGACTTCAGGAGTTTCCCTTTTTTTTATTTACTTTGTGTCATGAATGTATCGTTAATCAAATATTTGGAACAGTTTGTATTCGATGAACGTGTTGCTTTGTTGCGGCAAAAATTATTGCAGCGAACACGTTATATATGTGTTTGTCTTGAAGATATTTACCAGTCGCAAAATGCAAGCGCAGCGCTGCGCACATGTGAAGCTTTCGGAATACAGGACGTACATATCATCGAAGATAAAAACAAATATCAAATAAATCCAATGGTGGTAAAAGGTTCCGTGAAATGGCTGAATCTTTACAGATACAATTCGCCGCAACCGAGTTCTGTTGCTGTGAAACACTTGAAAAATAAAGGGTATCGTATTGTTGCAACAAGCCCTTACGGAAATAATGTTGCACTTGAAGATTTTGATATAACAAAAGGCAAAACCGCTTTGTTTTTTGGAACCGAATATTCGGGAATATCCGATACTGTACGAAACTGTGCAGACGAATTTATAACAATCCCAATGTTCGGATTTGTTGAAAGTTTTAATATTTCGGTGTCGGCGGCAATAATTTTACACCACATGACAATGAAATTGAGAAAGTCGGAAATTATGTGGCAATTGAACGATGAAGAACAAAATGAAATAATGTTGCAATGGTTGCGGAGTACAATTAGCAACGCCGACAAAATAATCGAACGATATAAGACATTAAATAAATATGAAAAGTAAAAATGAATTATGAACAAAAACGGATTAAACTTACGAACGCTTTTTTTGCAACATGTTGCGCAAACATCAAATTCGCCAATGTGTGTGGAAGTTGACCGCGCCGAAGGAATTTATATTTATTCGCCTGATGGAAAAGTTTATATTGATTTAATAGCGGGAGTTTCGGTAAGTAATACCGGTCATTGTCATCCTAAGATTGTGGCTGCTGTTAAAGAGCAGATTACTAAATATATGCACGTTATGGTTTACGGTGAATATATAGAATCTCCGCAAGTATTGTATGCAAAGCGTTTGACCGAATTGCTGCCCGAAAATATGTCATCCGTATATTTTGTGAATTCTGGAAGCGAAGCGGTGGAAGGCGCTTTGAAACTTGCAAAACGCTATACAGGTCGTACGGAAATGGTATCGTTTAAAAATGCTTATCACGGCAGTTCTCATGGGTCTGTAAGCATTATGGGAAATGAAGAATTTCGCAATTCGTTTCGTCCGCTTTTACCTGATACGCGCATAATAAATTTTAATGATGAAAACGATTTAAACCAAATAACCGAACGTACGGCGTGTGTGATTGTTGAACCTGTTCAAGGCGAAGCAGGAATTATTCTTCCTCAAAATGATTTTCTTAAAAAACTCAGAAAACGATGTTCGGACAAAGGCGTTTTGTTGATTTTTGATGAAATACAGACAGGATTCGGTCGTTTGGGTAAATTATTTGCATTTGAATATTACAACGTAATTCCTGATATTTTGTGTCTTGCAAAATCTATGGGAGGAGGAATGCCGCTTGGCGCATTTATATCGTCAAACGAAATAATGTCTGCATTGCAAACAAATCCTGCACTTGGCTATATTACTACTTTCGGCGGACATCCTGTTTCGTGTGCCGCCGCTCTCGCATCATTAAATGTAATTATTGACGAAAAACTTGTGGAACAGGTGAATGAAAAATCAAATCTCTTCAAACATCTTTTGAAACACAAAAAAATCAAGGAAGTAAGAGGAACAGGATTGTTTTTGGCTGTGGAACTCGGTTGTTCGCAATTACGCGAACGGTTTATAAATAAAGGAATTGAGCGAGGCTTGCTGTCCGACTGGTTTTTATTTTGCGATACCGCTTTTCGTATTTCGCCGCCGCTCACAATTACTCACAAACAAATAGAAGAAATTGTAAATATCATAAATTCAATACTCGATGAAATATAAAATTTTTATAATAACAGTAATATTTTCAGTATATAATACGGTGTTTGCTCAAATCAACATTCAAAACGAATTAAACAAAATACTTTCTACCGAAAATGTTGAACAGAGAATAATATTGGCAGATACGTTTTGTGTTCAACTTGCCAAGATGATAAGGATTGACGCAACCGCTAAAAAAATAGACGCACCGAAGCGTATATCACAACTTTTCTCAAAAGACAAAACAGTTGGAATTTATACATGGAGCATACCTGCCGAGCGCGGAATATACAAATATTACGGAATAATTAAATCACCGAAAGGAATATTTATCTTGCAAGATGTAAATATTAACAGCGAAAATATTGCTAATAAGAAACTTACAAGCGGCGCATGGTATGGAGCGGTTTATTACGATATTATTGAAACAAATATAGATGGTAAAAATGCATATACCTTGCTGGGTAACAATTTACAAGGAATTTTATCAAACAGGAAAATTATTGATGTTTTAAGTTTTGATGATGAAAAACCTGTATTCGGCGCTGACATTTTTGAAAATCAGGATTATTATCGATTAATATTTGAATATAATGCCCGCTCATCAATGCATTTGGTATATGAAAAAGACAGGCAAATGATAATTTACAGTTTGCTTGTTCCTATAAATCCTATGTTTGAAGGAGATTATCGTTTTTATGTTTCCGATACTTCGTGTGATGGATTAATATATAAAAACGGAAAGTGGACACTTGTAGAAGGCGTACCGTTTGAACGCGGAAATTAACATTGTAAAAAATAAATTTATGGATTTTTTTATAACAGTCAACGGCATTGCAATGCGTGCAAGCGACACTGGGAAAGGAAAAGCAATAGTTTTGCTTCACGGATATTTGGAAACTATGGAAGTTTGGGAAAATACGATAGCAGAACTGTCGAAAAAATTTAGAATTATTGCTGTTGATTTGCCCGGTCACGGATTTTCGGAGTTTCGCAAAGATGCAACAACGGTTGAATTGATGGCAGATTGTATAAAATCGCTTCTGGACAGATTAAACATTGCAGAATGTTTTATTGTAGGACATTCAATGGGCGGCTATGTTGCATTGTCATTTGCAAAAAAATATTCGGAAACGACAAAAGCCTTGTGTTTATTCAGTTCTACGCCTAATGCCGACACCGAACAGAAAAAGAAAGACCGCGATAGAGAAATTGAACTTTTAAAGGCAGGAAAATTGGAACTTATTCTTAAAACCAATATCGCGCGTGGTTTTGCCGATTGTAATTTATCAAGGTTGGATGAAGAAATTTTTGCAGTTACAGACACAGCTACGGTTTCGGATACGGATGGTTTGGAAGCCTGTTTGCAAGCAATGAAAATGCGCGAAGATATGAACGATTTTATGAAAACAGTTCAGCAAAAAACGCTTTTTGTTTTCGGAAAACATGATAATTACATCCCGTTCGATATTGCAGAAAATATTATGCAGAAATACCCGCAGGCGTCAAACGTAATACTTGAAAATTCGGGACATAACGGATTCATTGAGCAACCAGAAGAATCGCTGAAAGCGTTAAGCGATTTTGTAGAAAAAATGATGAAATAACTGCCGGCTGCATTATATTTGATATTCTGTAAAACTTTATTTTAAAAAGCATTGTATGGAATTTTAAAACTATTTTTACGGAAGATAATAAAAAACAGTTTGTATTTTCATTTAAAAATCACTTTACTAATTCAATGATTATGTTTAATTTTACCGATTATTTATTCTTATTATGAAACCTTTACTGGAAATATGCACATATACTGTTGCCGACTGCCTCGAAGCGCAGCGCGGCGGAGCCGACCGTATAGAACTGTGTTCAAACATGCACGACGGAGGAATAACGCCAAGTTACGGAACTGTCAAAACTATTCGTAAACACATCAATATAGGTATGAATGTAATGATTCGTCCGCGCGGCGGCAATTTTGTATATAACGAATATGAAATACAAATAATGCTTGATGATATTCGCATGGCAAAACATTGCGGCGCAGATGGACTTGTATTCGGGTGTCTTACTTCTGACGGCGAAATTGATACGGATGTATGCAAGCGGCTATTGGACGAAGCAAATCCTTTGCCTGTAACTTTTCATCGCGCATTTGATGAATGTAATAATCCGTGTCGGGCTTTGGAACAAATTATCAATGCGGGCTTTGTGCGCTTATTAACTTCAGGACAACGCCGTACAGCGGAAGAAGGTATTATGTTATTACAGCAACTGGTTTTGCAGGCGGCAAATCGCATTATTATCATGCCGGGCAGTGGTATTACACCAAATAATATTGTTAAAATTGCCTGTGAAACACATGCATCCGAATTTCATACTTCGGCGCAGTTGGTACGCGGCAAAGGCAGCGATGCGTCAATAGTAGCGCAATGTGTTGAAAAGATTAAAAATATCACATACGGAAATATTCAATAAATTTTGCAGTAAATTTTTGTTTTTGATTTTTCTAAAAAGCCATAAAATATGATATTTTTTACCGTATTGAGAAATTAATTTTTATTCATTGGTTTTCAATATCAATTTTATTTATACCTTTGTCTGCTTTTTTAATGAAAAATTATAATGATAAAAATTACATTTCCTGATAATAGCGTACGTGAATATCAAGAAGGCATAACAGGTTTGGAAATCGCTCGGAATATCAGTCCGCGTCTTGCTGCGGATGTTGTTGCCGTTTCTGTTAACGGAGAAGTTCAAGATTTAACCAGACCGATAAATGGTAATGCTCATATAAAACTTCATAAATTTGATGATGAAGAAGGTAAACGCACATTTTGGCATTCGTCTTCGCATCTTATGGCAGAAGCCTTACAGGCTATATATCCTCAAGTAAAATTTGGTATAGGACCAAGTATAGAAAACGGTTTTTATTATGATGTTGACCTTGGTGATACAAACCTCGTTGAAGCCGATTTGGCTGCAATAGAAGAAAAAATGCTTGAGTTTGCCCGAACAAAGGAACATTTCGTATGTCGTTCGGTTAGCAAAGATGAAGCTCTTAAAACTTATACGGCAAAAGGCGATCAATATAAAGTTGAACTTATCAACGATTTGGAAGACGGAACAATTACATTTTACGAAAACGGCGCATTTACCGACCTTTGTCGAGGTCCTCATTTGCCCGATACAAGCATGATAAAAGCCGTTAAACTCACTGCAATTGCAGGAGCGTATTGGCGAGGAAATGAAAAAAATAAAATGCTTACACGTATTTATGGAATCACTTTCCCGCAAAAAAAGATGTTGGATGAATATCTGCAAATGCTTGAAGAAGCAAAAAAACGCGATCATAGAAAAATAGGTAAAGAACTGGAACTGTTTACATTTTCGCAAAGAGTGGGGCAGGGGCTTCCGCTTTGGTTACCTAAAGGAGCGGCATTGCGTGAAAAACTTGAAAATTTTTTGCGTAAAGTACAGAAAAATTATGGTTATTCACCGGTAATAACTCCACATATCGGGCAAAAAGAATTGTACATTACATCAGGACATTATGCAAAATATGGAAAAGATTCGTTTCAACCGATACATACGCCGCAGGAAGGCGAAGAATTTCTGTTGAAACCGATGAATTGTCCGCATCATTGTGAAATTTACAAAAGCAAACCGCGTTCATATAAAGATTTGCCTGTGCGTTTAGCCGAGTTTGGAACGGTTTATAGATATGAACAGAGCGGTGAATTGCACGGACTTACTCGCGTGCGCGGATTTACTCAGGACGATGCTCATATATTTTGTCGTCCCGACCAGTTGAAAGAGGAATTTTGCAAAGTAATAGATATTGTTCTTTATATTTTTAGAATATTAAAATTCGATAATTATGAAGCTCAAATATCACTTCGCGACCCGAATAATAAGGAAAAATATATAGGAAGCGATGAAAATTGGGACAGAGCAGAACAGGCAATAGCAGAATCGGCAGCCGAAAAAGGTTTGCCGACAATTACAGAAATTGGCGAAGCTGCTTTCTACGGACCTAAACTTGATTTTATGGTTCGTGATGCGATAGGCAGAAAATGGCAATTAGGAACTATACAGGTTGATTATAATCTTCCTGAACGTTTTGAACTTGAATATACTGGAGCCGATAACGCAAAACATCGTCCGGTAATGATTCACCGAGCGCCGTTCGGTTCGATGGAACGCTTTGTTGCCGTTCTGATTGAACACACAAGCGGAAAGTTCCCTTTGTGGTTGACTCCCGAACAGTTTGTAATTATACCTGTAAGCGAAAAATATAACGATTTTGCGCAAAAAGTTTTAAAAGTCATAAATAATTCCGATATTCGCGGGTTCATTGATGACCGAAATGAAACAACAGGAAAAAAAATACGGGAAAACGAATTGAAGCGAATCCCTTATCTGTTGGTAGTTGGAGAGAGAGAAGCAAGCGAAAATGTAGTGTCGGTTAGACGACAGGGCGAAGGAGATAAAGGAATTATGACAATAGAAAAATTTGTAGAAACAGTTAAAATTGAAATAGAAGAAACATTGAAAAATTAATAATTTTTGTGAAATTATATTAAAATAAAGTATAAACTAAACTTTGGAGGACAAAACAATAGCAACACCTTTTCAAAAAAAAACCTTTAGACCGAATCCGAATTTTGTCAAAAGAAATGATAACAATAATCGGTTTCAGTATAATAAAGGAAAAGACGAGGAAACAAATCGCATTAATGAAGAGATAGTATCAGCGAAAGTGCGGCTTGTAGGCGATAATATCGAAAATCCCGGAATTTATACAATTTTTGATGCAATTAAACTTGCACGTCAAATGAATTTGGATTTGATTGAGATTTCGCCGACAGCACAGCCTCCTGTTTGCAGAATCGAAGATTATCAGAAGTTTTTATATCAACGCAAAAAGAAAGAAAAAGAACAAAAGGCTAAAGCAACTAAAGTGATAGTAAAAGAAGTTCGCTTCGGACCAAATACCGACGAACATGATTATCAATTTAAACTGAAACATGCACGAAGTTTTTTGGAAGAAGGCGCAAAAGTAAAAGCTTATGTATTTTTCAAAGGACGCTCGATATTATTTACGCAGCAAGGTGAAATATTACTGTTGCGTTTTGCAAATGATTTGGAAGAATACGGCAAAATAGAACAAATGCCGAAACTCGAAGGAAAAAGAATGACTATTTTTGTTAATCCGAAACCCAAAAAGAAGAATTAATGTATTTTTAATAACAATTAAATATTAAATAAAATGCCAAAGATGAAGACTAATTCCGGTGCGAAAAAAAGATTTGATGTTACCGGAACAGGAAAAATTAAAAGAAAACACGCTTACAA
>JAIRRX010000135.1 GCA_031255755.1 Prevotellaceae bacterium
GGATTCAAAATTTCCTTCAAAAATTGCTGCAACTGTTTTGTATGACTGATTAAAATCTATTTCCGTAATCTTGTCATTTATCTGCGAAAGCGAAATAATTAACGGCGCTTTTGTAAGTTTTACTCCGGCGGAAGTTTGCAAAAGCGGAATTTTTTGAACATTAGATTTTGCCGAACCCACAAAATCCAAAGTACTTGCATATTGCGACTTTACGTGATTTATTCCTTTGGATATTATATTATCATAGTTTGTAAAAAGCAAAGGATGATAAAACCACGGTTCCAGTTGAAAATTTGGTTGCGAGCCGACAGTCGCAATATTTACAGGAATATACGCACATTGCAAATCCTGTATCAAATCGGCATTTATGCGCGCGCCATAGCGGAAAAGCAAATCGTCGAGATTATGCATGTTTTGTACCGCATAGGTAACTTCGCCGTTGGCAAGGCTGTCTTCGTGTACGTTTACTTCGTCAATGAACCATGCAACATTTCCGCCGTTCATAATATACTGGTCGATTACAAGTTTGTCATCTTCGCTCCATGCGGTTTGAGGTTTTGCAACAATCACCGCTTTGTATTCGTTCAAAATTCCAACATTGCCGCCAAGCGTAACACGACTTATTTTGTAGAATTGTGAAAGTTCTTTTTCCAAATCGCCTGTTTCATACGAATTAAGTTCGCCGTGTCCTTCGATAAATGCAACATTCGGAAAATCGGTACGGCTCATCAGTTTGATTGTTGAAATCAGTTCAAATTCAATATTTTGATAAGCCATGTTTATATTTTCTTCCGGCGAAAGTCTGTCGTTGTATTTGAAGAAATTTACAGATTTTTCTTTGCCCCTGTATGTAATTATTGCTGCGGGAAATATGCTTCGCTGTGTTGCTCCGCCTTCGTCATCATTTATTTGAATGGTAAAAGGTTCGATACCTTTACTCACAAGTTCGGTAAAAAATGCTTCGCGTTCCTTTTCGTTTCCCGACATCGGATTTATAAAATCATATTGCAAATTTTGATGTGCATAAATTTGCAGTTCATCGAGAGTTTCTTTTATTGAACGACGCAATTTTTTAAATTCAACAGGCATCTCGCCATCCATATATATACGGATGTAAACAATATCATCAAGTTGCTGCATTGTTTTTTTGCTTACATCGTTTATTGTATATCGTTTGTCTGACGTTAAATCTATTCTGAAAAACGATGATGATAAAATAACATTTATCAATAATATTGCTGCAACAGCAAGTAAAGTCTGCGTTATGTTTTTTTGTCTTAATCTCATATTATTAAATATATTTTACCATTTTCGTGCCTGTAATTTCAGACGTGTAAATAAAATAAAAACAACTATAACGCTTATAAAATAAAGAATATCGCGGGAATCAACAACGCCGCGACTTATTGACTGATAATGTTCATTTATGCTCATCGACAGCAAAAAACTGTCGGCAAATGAAAATATCTTAATACTTGACAATTCGGCTATTCCAATATACATAAAGAAACAAATCACTGCCGAAATGATAAATGCAAAAATCTGATTATCGCTTAGCGAAGATGCAAAAACACCTATCGCCGCATAGCACGACGCCAGAAAAAACAAACCTGCAAACGAACCCCACGCACCGCCAACATCAATATTGCCAACAGGATTTCCAAGTTGATAAACAGTTACAAAATACAGCAAACACGGCAATAACGACAATAACACAAGCACAACGGCTGCCAAAAATTTTGCCGTAATCATATTAAATTCGCCGACAGGTTTTGTAAACAGAATTTCTATTGTTCCCATTTTCTTTTCTTCGGCAAAACTGCGCATTGTTGTGGCAGGCACCAGAAACAGAAAAATCCACGGTGCAAGTATAAACAGGCTGTCGATATTTGCATATCCGCTGTCTATGATGTTCATTTCGCCGTGCGAAATCCACATAAACCATGACGTAAGAAAAAGAAAAATCACTACGCTTATGTATCCTGTGAGCGACGAAAAAAACAGTATAATTTCTTTTTTAAGTATTGGCAGCATTTTTATCCTTATAATAATTAATTACTGTTTTGTACGAAATCATAAAACACTTCAAAAATTAATTTCACAAATGTTTTACTGAAATCGACATTGCAAAGTTATATAAAAATCTGTAATTTGAAATTTTGACAAAACTAATGTTTTTTAAGTTTTTCAACGATTATTCGTCATTATATAAATTTTCAATATATTATAAGTTATTTTATTTTTATATCTTTGCAAAAAAAACATTAATAAGAAATGAAAAATATACTACTTCTTGGCGACGAGGCTATAGCACAAGGCGCTATTGACGGCGGGCTGTCGGGCTGTTATGCGTATCCCGGAACTCCATCTACGGAAATAATGGAATATGTTCAACGTAGCAAAACCGCATGTGAAAACGATATTCACAGAGTATGGTCGGCAAACGAAAAAACGGCGTTTGAAAGTGCAATAGGCATGTCGTATGCAGGCAAACGCTGCATGGTGTGTTTCAAACATGTTGGTTTAAATGTTGCGGCGGATGCTTTTATGAATTCTGCAATTACCGGAATAAACGGCGGTCTGGTTATAGTTTCTGCCGATGACCCGTCTATGCATTCGTCTCAAAACGAACAGGATTCGCGCGTGTATGCAAAGTTTGCAATGATTCCCGTACTTGAACCGTGCAATCAGCAGGAAGCGTATGATATGGCTTATACAGCATTTGAACTTTCGGAAAATCTTGGTCTTCCTGTGATGATAAGAATTACTACGCGGCTTGCACATTCGCGCTCCAGCGTTGAAACAAAACCGCAAAAACCGCAGAATGACTTACATCTTCCGACATCTGCAAAGCAGTTTATACTTCTGCCTGCCATCGCACGCCGAAATTATGAATCGCTGATTAAAAAGCAAACAGTGATGCGTGAACTCTCCGAAAAATCACAGTTCAACAAATATATTGATGGCAGCGACAAATCGCTCGGAATAATTACCACAGGAATAGCATACAATTATCTTATGGAAAATTTTATTGACAGACCGTGTAATTATCCTGTGCTTAAAATAACTCAATATCCGCTGCCGCGAAATTATATGGAAAAAATTTATGACGAATGTGACAGAATTATTGTTGCGGAAGAAGGTTATCCTGTGATTGAAGAACTGTTGAAAGGATTTATTTCCGATAATAGTAAAATACTCGGACGGTTGAGCGGCGCTCTTCCGCGTGTAGGAGAACTTACGCCTGCAATTTTGGCAAAAGCGTTGAATATCGATGCGGACAAACCATGCGAAGTTCCTGATTTTGTTGCTGCGCGTCCTCCTCAGTTGTGTCAGGGATGCAGCCATCGCGATGTTGCAGAAATTATAAACAGCGCAGTAAACCAATACGGCAAAGGCAGAGTTTTTGCCGATATAGGCTGTTACACGCTAATGGCGTTACCGCCTTTTGATGCAATAGATACCTGCGTTGAAATGGGAGCATCCATCACAATGGCAAAGGGAGCAGCCGATGCAGGACTTGTGCCTTCGATTGCTATAATCGGCGATTCAACATTTACGCATTCGGGAATGACCGGACTGTTAGATGCCGTAAATGAAAAATCGCCAATAACAGTAATCATTTCCGATAATCTTACAACAGGAATGACAGGAGGGCAGGATTCGTCGGGAACAAACAGGTTAGTTGAAATATGTAAAGGCATTGGCGTTGAACAGGAACACGTAAGAGTAATTATTCCACTGAAAAAAAATTTTGAAGCAAATCTTGACATATTAAAAGAAGAAATGCAGTACGGCGGCGTTTCAGTGATAATTGCACAGCGCGAATGTATTCAAACATTTGCAAGACGTGCAAAAAACCGCAAGGCGAATCAACAAACAGATGAATAATATTATTCAAACCAAATAAACAAAACAGTGAAAAAAATTAAATTATTGTTTATAGCGGCTGCGATGCTTATGATGGCTTCGCAGGTTGGAAGCGCAACTGTTATCACTCCGACAATGGAACTTACGTTTACAGGTAATGACATACAATTTGGCGTTACGGCGCAAAATATGAAGATTGATTGGGACGATGGCTCAAAAGGAGAATATGATAATCTTGCATAGCCACAGCCAAGAACTTGGTTGTTCAATATTTAAATTAAAACTTATACAAATTATAAATATAAATTCTAAAAAACACAAAATGATGAAAAAAAACATTCTAAAAATCTTCGCATGTGTAGTGGTTGCGATGTGTATTTTTGCCTGTCAGGATAGAAAACAGCAAAAACTTCAGGAACTGGTTAACACATTTACCGAACCGGTTATTATTCCGAATCTATTAAGCATAGACAGTGTCAAAGCCTTACCGAATTTTACTTTAATGATGCACGTTAAATGGCTGCAAAATTTCAATGTTGATTTTCTAAGAGAAGCCGCTCATACCACATGCAAAAACAGTCTTGTACGCAGCATGTACACCGAGCCAAGATTCAGAGAACTGCTGGACGAAGGGCTTGCGGTATGTTTTTCGGTTTCCGATATATCTGCAAATCATATTACCGATGTCTATTTAACGCTTGCCGACATTCAAGATGATATTCTCAACAGTTCGGATGAAGAATATGATATTGAAAATATTAGACAGCAGTTTCAAATGATGCAAAATACGCTTCCGCAAAAGGTGGACGATGGCATTATAATGTATGCGATTAACTTTGATGAAGCAACAAAAACACTTGAATATACCATGACTTTTGAAGAGGGATATGATATAACATACTTTGCATCTTCTGCCGAAGATTTTAGAAATAGCGTAATTCAATTATGGAAAGATAATATACGCGCTAATGAAATTATAAAAGAATATATCAGTAAGGGATTTGTTTGGAAATATGTTTTTATTGATAATGATAATACCGTACTGGTTGATGTTGCTTTTGACAATATAGATGATTTATATCGTTAACAGTAAATAATCTTCATAACATGCAGTCGAAAACGCAGGGCGATTAATATAAATATTGAACCTTGTAATTTACTCTTGCAAAGTAAAACAGATTAAAAATAACAGTAATAAAATAAATTTATTAAAATGAAAACAGATATAATTTTAGCAGGCGTAGGCGGACAGGGAATTTTGTCTATTGCAGCGGCAATAGGACTTGCAGCAGTCGAATCGGGTTTGTTTATCAAACAGGCGGAAGTACACGGAATGAGCCAGCGCGGCGGTGATGTGCAGTCAAATTTGAGAATATCGGACAAAGAAATTTGTTCCGACCTTATACCTTTGAGAAGCGCGGATATAATACTTTCTATCGAACCAATGGAAGCATTGAGATATTTGCCATATCTCAACAAACACGGACGGATAATAACAAACTGCACGCCATTTATCAATATTCCCGATTATCCTGATATGGAAACGGTAATTGCCGAGATCAAAAAAAATCCCGACAACATAATTATTGATGCCGATGCTGTTGCAAAAAGTACAGGTTCGCCGCGTTCGTCAAATATGGTAATGCTTGGCGCAGCATCGCATTTTATAAATATGGAGTTTCAAACTGTTGAAAATGCAGTTCGCAAATTATTTTCATCCAAAGGCAGTGATATTGCAGACGTAAACGTCAAAGCGCTGCACGCAGGACGAACATTGACAATGGATAAGTTAAACTTAATAATAAGTACGTCATTGCGAGGAGTGAGCATAGCGAATGACGAAGCAATCCAGAGTAAGAGCGACATTGCGAACCGCAAAGCGGTGAAGCAACCGAAGTAGCACGTCATTGCGAGGAGTGAGCGTAGCGAATGACGAAGCAAACCAGTGAGTAATAATAAGTGTTATGGATTGGATAAATCGAAAAACTGGATTGGCTAACGCTCGCAATGACGCAAAGAAATACAGTATTTTTATTCTAAAATATTTTTTGGAAGCAGTCTATTCTATAAATCATAGTCATGATTAAAGCACAAATGTCAGATCATAGCCAGATGAAGCACTATAATTTGTAAAGAGATTTTGGGACAAGTCAATGTATTGTTATTATTATGCAGACTGACTTTTTCAAAATGCTTATTTTAAATCACTTAACACAACCCAAAATTACATACGTATGCAGCAAAATTTTCATACGTATGAAAATAAATTTATATACGGACGGAAATAAATTTTCATCCGTATGTAATTTTACGCCGATAAGGAAAGAAATTTTA
>JAIRRX010000136.1 GCA_031255755.1 Prevotellaceae bacterium
TTTTTAGTTTAATTTAATTTTAATATTTAATAATTTCAGTATAAATGCGGCGAAAAATACGCGAAACATTTCACAAAAACTTCGATACATTGCCCGATGTTTCGAGTCATTTTGCTTAAAGTTTCACACTTTTAAATTATAGTTGGTCTATTTTTATAAGACAATAAAAGTAAAAAGTTCGACGAAGTCAATCGTATGAGGTCATTGCGAGAGAGAACAAAATAGTCAGTATCAAGACAGCCATTGTAAGCACAAAAAAAGGTATTATCAAAATATCGAAATGAGAAAGCGATTATTATCTTATGAATTAACTTCGCTAAATCAGTTGTTCATATTACGCAACTCTATATAAAAACAGGTTATAAAGTTTGAGGACAACCATAAACGATTATCCATATTCCTTCAAAAATAGAAATAATACCAAGAATAAAAATTATTATTCCTGCTATTTTATTAACTAACCAGAGGCTTCGCAAACGAAATTTTTTTCTGAATCTGTTGACAATGTAAATCAGCAATGCCCACCAAAGACAAGCCCCCAGAAATACTCCCCAAAGTACAGCGGCAATGCTTGATGTATTTGCTTTTGTACTTATTAAATCAAGTTTTACCAAAGCAAACAAACCTATAAGAAAAAAGATTGTCATCGGATTTGTGAGTGTCAGAAAAAACGTTGAAGCAAAATCTTCAACCAGTTTAAATCTGCCCGCTTTCGGTTTTTTTAACTGTTTTATGGGATTGGTCAAATGAATCTTTACGCCTATCAAAGCAATAATAGCGCCTCCTGCGATATAAAATACAGCCTGATGGGCTTCCAGCAACGATTGTACTGCCGCAAGGCTGAATACCGCCAGAGCTGCAAAAAACGTATCGGCAGAAGCGGCTCCTGCTCCGGATATTAATCCCGAATTTCTGCCTTTGTTGATTGTACGTTGAATACATAAAACTCCTATTGGACCAATCGCTATCGATCCACAAAAACCTACTATTAATGCTTTAAGAAAATCTATTCCCATTGTTCAAATCTGTTGCAAAGATATAAATTTGAAATATTAAATCATAATAAAATCTCTTTTTTGTAATACTTTTTTTAATTGACAAATTCAGATGATTGCGAAAGTACAAGATTTTTAACCTTTTCGGATGGCGATGATATAAATTCTCCAAGATTTAACTTTTCCCATTTTTCATTAACAATTTTCACAGTATCTTCCGAAGAACATACAATATTCGGACAACGCCGATTGAAAACAAAAGTTTGGCTGTCGAATATTGATTTATAATTTTTATGTTTCATACATGCATCTACAACAAGATTTCCTTTGATTACTCGACAGTCGCGTGCTGCATCAATATTGTTTCCAAGCAGCCACACGGCTTGGGCAATGTTTTCCGTATCTGCAAAATCATCAAAAACTACCGTTATTTTTGCGTTGATACTGTTTTTATCGAATTTGTTTTTATTAATAAATTCGTATGGTTTTTGATTTATTGATTTGTTTTCGGATGATTTTTCCTCATCAAATTTTTCTGTTGCATCAATACACATTTTACCGCCAAATCCTGACGATTGCGCCGCGTGGTCAAGAATATCAAGAGGTCCTTTTGTAAAATAAACATCACTGTCAATATTGACGTTTGTACTTACTTTGTCAATCAAATCGACATAATTATGAATATCTACATCGCCGTTTACAACAATCATAATTTTGTTGAACATCATTTGCCCTGCGCCCCATAATGCATTTGCCGTTTTGATTGCCTGCCCTGCATAAGTTTTTTTGATTTTCGCAATCGCAATATTATGAAAAACGCCTTCGACAGGCATGTCCAAATCTTCGATTTCAGGCAAAACCGCTATACGTACAGGCTCAATAAAAATGCGCTCGGTTGCTTTTGCGATATAAGCATCTTCCTGCGGCGGAATTCCGACAACAGTCGCAGGATAAACAGCATCTTTTTTATGAGTAATGCAGGTTACATGAAATTCGGGAAACAAATCTTCGAGCGAATAAAAACCGGTATGGTCGCCAAAAGGACCTTCAATACGCAAAGGTTCCTGCGGATTTACATAACCTTCTATAACAAAATCCGCATCTGTCGGAACATACAGCGGCTGTGTTATACATTTTACCAGTTCAACGCTTTTTTTGCGCAAAAATCCAGCAAACATATATTCATCAATTCCATCGGGAAGCGGCGCTGTTGCTGCATAAGTATAAACAGTATCGCCTCCGAGCGTAACAACAACAGGCATTATTTGATTTTGCTGTTTATATATTTCAAAATGCGCTGCTCCTGTTTTATGTTTATGCCAATGCATTCCAGTTGTTTTTTTATCAAAAATCTGCATCCTGTACATTCCCACGTTGCGAATACCGGTTTTGGGATTTATGGTGTGAACCATTGGCAAAGTTACAAATCTGCCGCCATCAAACGGATAACATTTCAGTATCGGCAGCCTGTTCAAATCAGGATTGTGCATTATCACATCCTGACATTTTCCTTTTCTTGATTTATATTTAGGCATCCAGTCGGCAATCTGTTTTAATTTAGGTAATAACGAAAGTTTATCACGAAAACCGGTTTTAGGATATGTAAACGACAAAAAAAGTCTGTTTATTTCATGCGATATTTCGTTAAGGTCATTTACTCCAAGAGCGTAACATATTCTGTAATTTGAGCCGAAAGCATTTGTCAGCACCGGAAAATCCGTTCCTGTGTTTTCAAAAAGCAATGCTTTTCCGCCGTTTTTACTTTTGGAAAATCTGTCGGTTATTTCGGCAATTTCAAATACTGGGTCAACAAATTCCTTAATGCGAACAAGTTCGTTTTTACTTTCAAGTAATTTTATAAATTCCGATAATATCATAAATAATGTTTAGATATAAAATTATTAACCGTCAAATGTATAAAATATTATTAACATTATACGACTTCTGAAAATAGTTTTTAGATATTTGATATTATTCGAGCTTCGTCCTTATAATGACAAATAAAATAGACAGCACGTCATTGCGAACCGCGAAGCGATGATGCAACCGAAGCAAGCACGTCATTGCGAGCGTTAGCGGAGTAATCCAGACACTCACTATTAATTACTGGATTGCTTCGTCATTACATTCCTCGCAATGACGTCATGCGGTTGCTTCCTGCTTCGCTTCGCTCGCAGTTCGCAATGACGCAAAGAAGTACAGTATTTTTATTATAAAATAAGTCTATTCTGTAGATTCATATCGTGCTTAAAGCACAAATGTCAAATCATAGCCAGATGAAGCACTATAATTTGTAAAGAGATTTTGGGACAAGTCAATGTATTGTTATGATTATGCAGACTGACTACTTTTTCAAAATACTTATTTTTAATCACTTAACATAACCCAAAATTACATACGTATGCAGCAAAATTTTCATACGTATGAAAATAAATTTATATACGGACGGAAATAAATTTTCATCCGTATGTAATTTTACGCCGATAAGGAAAGAAATTTTA
>JAIRRX010000154.1 GCA_031255755.1 Prevotellaceae bacterium
TCGCAATGACGGGCTTGCTATTGTTGCCTTTATTTGTCAAAATTATGCGCTTTTTTGGAAATTATAAAACTTTATTTAACTTTGCAAAATTCAACGCAAGTATTATCTAAAAATTATTAGAATGGAACATTTTTTACATATTCCCGACAATTACATTCAACTTTTTCTTGTTGTAATGTTTTCATTAATAATAGGGCTGTCTCAACGTAAACTGCAATTAAAAAGCGATGAAACAGAAGCATTTTTCGGCTCCGACCGCACATTTACCCTTATCGGAATACTCGGTTACATACTTTATATCATCAACCCGGAAACAAAAATATTCTGGGGCTGCGGAGGTGCAGGACTGCTTATACTGCTCGGATTTAACTACTATTTTAAACTGTATCACCTGCGCAGATACGGACTTACAACCATTGTCATAGCCTGCATTACATACTGCATCCCTGCGCTGATAATGACACAGCCTGTTGAATTTAGCCTGCTTGTGCTGGTAGTGGTATTGCTGCTCACCGAAATGAAAGAAACATTTATTTCCGTGGCGGGACGAATGAATAATGATGAATTTTTGACGCTCGCAAAATTTATCATCATTGCAGGTATCATATTGCCGGTGCTTCCGGATGAGCAGATATACGAAGGCATAAATCTTACGCCGCGCAACGTATGGCTTGCTACCGTTATAATTTCAGGAATGTCGTATGCAAGTTATCTGTTGCAGAAATTTGTATTTCACAATTCGGGATTAATTGTATCTGGCATACTCGGCGGGTTATACAGCAGCACGGCAACAACGGTGGTGCTGTCGCGCAAAAGCAAAAAATCTCCCGACTGTTTCCGCTATCATTACAGCGGCGCAATCATCATAGCCGCAGGAATGATGTTTATCAGGATAGCAATACTGCTGCTCATTTTTAATATGTCGCTGTTTAGCCTTTCATGGTACTTTTTTCTGCTAATGACGTCAGTTACAACAGCAGTCGGATTGCTGATATATTATCATAAACCGCCTACGACCGAACAGTTGAAACAGTTGGAAAATATAAAAGACGACCGTAATCCGTTGGAATTTAAAGTCTCATTGATTTTTGCAGCGCTGTTTGTGCTGTTTACGCTGATAATTCATTACACCGTTCAGGAATTTGGCGATCAGGGGCTAAAAACATTAGCGTTTGCCGTTGGAATTACCGATATAACTCCCTTTATTACCAATCTGTTTCAGGGCGATTATGTTACATCCGAAGCATTAATAATTGCATCTACATTCATAGCAACATTCAGCAACAATATAGTTAAATTCGGATATGCGGTATTTTTAGGAGCAAAAACTCTCCGCAAGCCGCTGGCAGCAGGATTTGCCGCAGTAAGTCTGGTTAACATTATATTGCTGTTTTTTTTATGAAACGAAAAGTAATTACCGAGATTAATTCATACCTTCAAATACTCTGCTTTTTGATATGCTTAATATATTTAGTATCATATTAGATTATAAACTTTTTTTTACCTTTGTACGATTTTAATAAAAACATCAAAACATGAGCAATATTGAATTAAGCGAACAGGAAATTTTACGCCGTAACGCACTTAAAGAACTTGAAGCGCTCGGAATAAATCCCTATCCGGCAGATTTGTATCCAGTAAACACCGATACGGAACAGATACGCAATGAATTTTCAGCCGAAAAAGGCAATTTTCAGGATGTTTGCATTGCAGGACGCATAATGTCGAGACGCATTATGGGCAGCGCTTCGTTTTTTGAAATACAGGACGAAAAAGGGAAAATTCAAATATACATAAAACGAGACGACATTTGCCCGAACGAAGATAAGACAATGTATAATACCGTATTCAAACGACTTATGGATATAGGTGATATTGTAGGTATAAAAGGATTTGCATTTATTACGCAAACAGGCGAACTGTCAATTCATACGCGCGAAATTACAATGCTTGGCAAGTCGCTTAAAGTATTGCCCATAGTGAAAGAAAAAGACGGACAGTTTTTTGATGCATTTACAGATGCAGAACAGCGTTATCGTCAGCGATATGTGGATTTGATTGTAAATCCTCAGGTTCGCGATACGTTTATCAAACGAACAAAAATAATAAATACTCTGCGCGAAATGTTCAATGAACGCGGATACCTCGAAGTTGAAACGCCAATATTGCAACCAATTCCCGGCGGCGCAGCGGCGCGTCCTTTCATAACTCATCACAATGCTTTGGATATTCCGCTGTATTTGAGAATAGCCAACGAACTGTACCTGAAACGCCTTATTGTAGGCGGATTTAACGGAGTTTATGAGTTTTCAAAAGACTTCCGTAACGAGGGTATGGACCGCAGTCATAATCCCGAATTTACAGTGATGGAAATTTACGTTGCGTACAAAGATTATTTCTGGATGATGGATTTTACGGAAGAAATGATAGAGCGCGTTGCTATTGCTTTGCACGGCACAACAAAAGTAAAAGTCGGCGAAAATATTATAGATTTCAAACGTCCGTTTCGCAGAATAACAATGTTTGACGCAATAAAGGAACATACAGGATTCGACATCTCTGAAATGAACGAAAATCAACTGCGTGAAGTATGTGAAAAATTGAATATTGAGATTGACCAAACAATGGGAAAAGGCAAACTGATAGATGAAATTTTTGGCGCAAAATGCGAATCAACCTACATTCAGCCTGCATTTATTATGGATTATCCTGTTGAAATGTCGCCGCTTACGAAAATACACCGTTCAAACAAAAATCTTACCGAACGTTTTGAACTTATGGTTAACGGAAAAGAACTGTGCAACGCATATTCCGAACTTAACGACCCAATAGACCAGTTGAAACGCTTTCAAGACCAGCTTGCTCTTTCAGAAAAAGGCGACAACGAAGCAATGTTTATTGATGGCGATTTTGTACGCGCCCTCGAATACGGAATGCCGCCAACATCAGGCATGGGCATGGGCATCGACAGGCTCGCAATGCTGATGACAAATTCTGCATCCATACAGGATGTGCTGTTTTTTCCGCAAATGCGTCCGGAAAAGAAAAATGTAAAAGATGCGCCCGAAGCATATACGCAGGCAGGAATACCTGTGGAATGGGTAGAAACGCTTCAAAAAATGGGATATGTTACGGTAGAATCGGTTAAAAAATTATCGCCTGCAAAACTTTTCAACGATGTTTGCGGAATGAATAAAAAACACAAACTCGGGCTTAAAAATCCGAGTCTTGAAGATGTAAAACGCTGGGTGCAATAATCATATTCGGCAAATTTGCGCTAATCTATTTTTACAAAATAACCTCAGACAGGAAATTGTTTGAGGTTGTTTTATGTACTTGGTTACAGATTATTTAAGAAGTCAAAAATTTCATTTGTCAAATTTTCAATTGCGAGCGGAATATTCCATTTATCTTTGTTACGCGGTTCGATATGGTTTGATATGGCGCGAATTTCCAGAAACGGAATTTTTTCAGACATGCAAACATAAAAAAACGCCGCTCCTTCCATTGTTTCAATATCGGCATTAAACATGGTTTTCAATTTCTCAATTTGATTTTTTTCGCCGCTTGCCGCATCAACAGTTAATCCGCAAACGGATTTCAAATGTTTCAAATCAAAACTGTTCAAATATTTGCAAAACAGTTTGCCGTCTGTAAACGGATATTCGTTTCTATTTGCAAGATTTTCATCAAAAAGCGTTGAAAACTTGTGAGGATAGGTAATTCCGAGATTTCCGAAAATTTCATTTTCAACAACAACAGCAGTACCCAACGGCAGATGTTTTCCGAAACTTCCTGCAATTCCGACATTCAAAACCAAATCCGCTTTTGTGTTTTGCAGTTTTTTGGCAAGCGCGTATGCTGTAAATGTGCAGCCTGTTCCTGTAACACAGAAATCAATATTATGGTTTTGCAGCGATTGTGTTTTTGCTTTAATTTTCTGTAATTCAATTTCTGTGGCTGCCGTTATTAAAATATTCATCTTATACTTTTTAATAAAATTTACTGTTGCACTGCAAAATTAGTAAATTAATTGAAAGCGCTGTTTATTTGTTGATTTGATAAACAAATAAAATTTGTCCGCTAAAAAAATATTTATTAATGTTGCAACATATAATGTGGTTTTTGTACTGTATTGCGACCACAGCGAAGCAATTCAGATTTTGCATTAGCCTTTCCTTTTTCACTGGATTGCTTCGGTGTTCCGCCTCGTAATTGACGTACTGCTACTGTATAAATCATTTTCCCGAAAGGGCTAATTGGATTATTGAATAATAAGTATAGATGTGGAAAACTGTTGAACTTCGCTAAAATATTAATCCTGAATATATCCGAATTTTTTTAATTGCTGCTCGCTGTTGCGCCAGTCAGGGTCAACTTTTACAAATAATTTCAAAAATACTTTCCTGTCAAAAAATTTTTCCATGTCTTTACGTGCATCCGTGCCGACGCACTTCAATGATTTTCCGTTGTGTCCTATGATTATTCCTTTTTGCGACTCACGCGCAACATATATCACGGCTTCAATGGTGTACATGTTTTTTTCTTCGATAAAATTTTCTATTCCAACTTCAACACAGTATGGAATTTCTTTTCGATAATGCAACAATATCTTTTCGCGAATAATTTCAGATGCAAAAAAACGCAAATTCTTGTCGGTCAATTCATCTTTTGCATAATATGCAGGACCTTCGGGAATCAGTTCCATTATTTTGGAAAATATATTTTCGAGATTAAATTTTTCCAGCGCCGATGCAGGATATATAAAAGCTTCAGGTAAAAGCTTTTGCCACTGCTCCACCAAGTTATTCAAAATTTGCTGTGATGTCAAATCAATTTTATTTATAATTAAAATTATCGGCGTATCAATATCCTTGAGTCTTTCAATATATTCGATATTTTTATCTGTTTTTTCAATAACATCGGTAACATAAACAATGACATCCGCATCGCCTATCGCCGTATTAACAAATCTCATCATGGACGACTGCAGCCGATATTTAGGCTTGATAATTCCGGGCGTATCCGAATATACTATCTGAAAATTATCGCCGCTGACAATACCCAAAATACGATGTCGAGTTGTTTGTGATTTTGCCGTAATTATTGACAGATTTTCACCTACAAGCATATTCATCAACGTTGATTTGCCTACATTTGGATTGCCAATTATATTTACAAATCCCGACCGATGCGCGTTAGTTGTAAGTTGCGAATTGTTATTCATAAGCTCCCATTTTCAATGCTGCAATTTCCTGTTCGCTAAGAAAACGGCATGTGCCGCGTTTAAGTTTCGATTTGGTTAATCCTGCAAAATATACGCGGTCAAGTTTGGTAATCTTATAACCAAGATGTTCAAACATTCTGCGTACAATTCTGTTTCTGCCGGAATGTATTTCAACTCCTATTTTTCTTTTATCGTCATTGTCGGTATATGAAATTTCGTCAAAAAATGCGATTCCATCATCAAGTTGAACGCCATCTGCGAGGCGAGTCATATCACTTTTGGTCAAGTTTTTATCCAATCCTACCGCATATATTTTTTTCTTTTCATAACTCGGATGAGTTAATACTTTTGTCAATTCTCCATCATTTGTAAAAAGCAGAACGCCTGTTGTGTTTCTGTCCAGCCTGCCGACAGGATAAACTCGTTCGGTACAGTAATTATGCACAATAGTCATTACGGTTTTGTCTGCATGTGGGTCTTCTACCGTTGTAACAAAATTTTTTGGCTTATTCATAACCAGATAAACCTTTTTTTCACCATGCAAACGTTCGTTATTAAACAATATTTCATCTGTCGGCGACACTTTAACGCCCAACTCGGTTACAATCACTCCGTTCACAGAAACAACGCCTGCTTTTATAAAAGTATCGGCTTCACGACGCGAACAAATTCCAGAATTTGCTATAAATTTATTCAAACGTATTTCAGTGTTAACAATATCTGCAACCTGCGCAATGCTGTTTGCCTTTTTTTCTTTTATCTTACGTCTCAAACGGCTGTCAATAGGTTCGGACGTGCGAATATAATTCTTTTGTCGCTGTTCGGTTTTATCCGAAAATCGTTTTCTATGTTCATGCTCTTCGCTACGCCTGTATGTTCTTTTCGGACGTTCATCCGATACGTCAAACTGGCGTTTCCGCGATGTTGTATCATCATTATTTCTGCGCTTGAATTTCGTATCTTCACTCCGTTTGTACGCTCTTTTCGGACGTTCATCAGATACGTTAAACTGACGTTTCCGCGATGCAGTGTCATCAGTATTTCTGCGCTTGAATTTTGTATCTT
>JAIRRX010000101.1 GCA_031255755.1 Prevotellaceae bacterium
GATCGATTTAAATGTAATATCGGCGCAGTAATTGAAAGTCATGTACCGATTAAAAAAAATATCAGCGCTTACAAATCTTTAAAAAAAATAGACAGAGTGCTGAATTGGAAAACATCTCAAGATAATATACATTTCAACAGCGGAGTGATTTTTGTGAAAGACACGCTTGAAACCCACCAGTTTTATACCGACTGGAACGAATATCTGACACAAAGTATGGCAAAAGGAATAAATATTGACCAGCCTGCATTTGCAATGGCAAATAAAAAGAACGGTAATATTGTTGAAGAATTATCGGGAGAATGGAACTGTCAAATAATGTACGGATTGAAGTATCTTGATAATTGTAACATAATGCATATGCAGATTACCAATGTAAAAGAAAAGTCGATACCTCTGGCTGAATTTATGTCGAAAGATGTGTTAAAAAAGATTAAAATTTCAAGTATAATTGACGAACAGACAAAGGGAATGATAATAAATCCAAAAAAATATTTGGCGCGGCAAACCTTTATTCTTGCCAATAAAGAAGTTGAAATATGGGAATCGGATGCCGTTAAATTATTGGATAAAATAGAATACAATTCAAAAAAAACATTTAACTTTATCAACTTCATAAGCAAATGCATATTATATTTTGACAGACATTATATACAAATTTTCAAAAAAAAATAAGACTATGGCAATTCCTAAAAAAATACACTGGTGCTGGTTGAGCGGCGATCCGCTACCGAAAAATTTACAAAAATGCGTAAATTCATGGAAACGCATTATGCCTGATTATGAAATTATTCTTTGGGACAAACAAAGATTTGATATTCACAGTGTTAAATTTGTAGAAGATGCCTGTGCAGCCCGTAAATGGGCGTTTGCAGCAGATTACATTCGAGTACACGCGCTTTATACAGAAGGAGGAATTTATCTTGATTCCGATGTAAAGGTATTTAAAAAATTCGATGAATTTTTACAACATTCGGCATTCAGCAGTATCGAACATCATGTCGGCACAAAAGCGTGGACAAACAATGAAAAATACGGCAATGCTTATAATGCAATACAGGCAGCTATCATTGGCGCAGAAAAAGGAAACAGTTGGATAAAAATGTGTATGGAACATTATTTGTCAATAGATTTCAGTCTGCGCGAAGATGGAAGCGTAAACGTTGAGATAAGTCCTGATATTTTTGCTCATTATGCACACTCATATTTTGGTTTTAATTATGACGAACATTACAATACCATGCAAAAATTGAAAGATGACATTGTAATTTATCCTCAAAAAGTTTTTGCATCTGCCTATACGGGCGCAACAATGCGTTCATACGCATTGCATCTATGCGACGGTTCGTGGTACAAAAATAAAGGAAAATCCGAACCGTGGATAAAGAAACTGGACAGAATATTATGTTACAATTATCGTTTCTTTGCAATGCTACACTACAAACGGCGGCAATGGTTAAACAACCGCAGGAAACAATAATCCCTTACTTACGTACCAACGAAACACTAATAATCGCCATGCTTTTACAGGACGCAGCGTAAACAAATAAAATAAAAACAAAACACAACTTGCGCCCCATTTCAAACTTTCGCGAATAATACTTTTAATATATTCAAAATTTGAGATATTTTTTGAGCGAATTTGCTCGCTTTTCCCTATGCCAATTGACTGACGTTTAAAGAAATCAAATACAAACCTTTTATCAGGCACATAGTGATATACAATAGCATCTGCTACATAATATATTTTTTCTTTTGCCGACATCATTCTGTAAAACAGATCTTTTTCTTCTGCTCCATCCATACTGTTGCCTTTACGTCCCAAATCGGGATTGAACAGTCCGTGTTTGTCAAACATTTTCTTCCGTACAGCCATATTCGCACCAACAGGAAACTGTCGCAGCGTAAAAACTTTTGTTTTATTTCCCAAGTCAATTGAAGATGTGAGCGCGACTAAAAAATGAGACATCCAACGAGGTCTTCCCGTCTCAAAGCGAGGATAAATACGTCCTCCACAACCTGCAGCAATTGGTGTCTGTTCAAAAAAAGTCAACATTTTTTCCAAATAATCAGAATTTGCAACAGCATCATCATCCAAAAAAACAATAATTTCACCTTTTGCTTCTTCTACTCCTCGATTACGTGCATATGATATTCCCTGACGAGTTTCAACAATATAGCGATAGTTAAAATCAGGAATATCAGAAGCAAAATTTTTACATAAAGTTTCTGTATTATCCGTACAGTTATTATTGATAACCAATACTTCAAACAAGGCTCTATTTAATGTTTGTTTGACAAGAGCAACCAATCCATCAATAATAAAACCAGCTCTATTGTAAGTACAAATAACTACCGATAATTTATAATTATTACTTTCCATAAATACTTTATTTAGAATTAAGATGCTTTGTGTTGTCTGTTTTTACAGATATAAAATTTCGTTTTAGGTTCAATCCGATAATAATAACAAACAATAAAAACAATACTATAAGGCTAATCATCGCCACCATTTCCAAAGTATTGTACGCTTTGGGTTTAAATACAAATTCGACAGTATGTTCACCCGAAGGTACACGCAAAGCACGCAATATATAGTTTGCGCGAAAATGCGGCGCCGGCTGTCCATCAATAAAGGCTTCCCAATAAGTAAGCCCATCGTTATAATAAATTTCGGGAAAAACCACTATCTGTTCGCTTGTAGAATTTGTTTTGTATGTGATTTCATTAATTTTATAATCTGTCATCTCTACTGTTCTGGCAGTATCTATTTGAAATACAAAGTTTTCTAACTGATTTTCAAAGCGTTTATCAACAATTGCCGTACTTTCAAGATTGACTTCTCCAAGAGCAACAATTTCTTCATCTGCATTTTTTACAATACGCAGACTATCAACATACCAAGCATGACCCAATGCATCAGTATTTTTATGAAGAAGCAATTTGTTATTATCGTTGCGGTCAGAAAAAATTATATATTTTGCATTTAGCATACTTAATATATTGATATTCAAAGAGTTAAAATATTTATCAATTATATCCTGATAACGGCGTAATTTAGCAGCATGATAACCTCCAACTGATTTATGGTAATATGAAACACTGGCATCATTGAATGTTGACAGCGACATATTAAATACGCGATAATTCGGGTCAGAATCCTCTAAAATTTGTCTGTCGATATCAGTCATGTCCCAAGCTGTTTTAGTCGCAGATTTCGGCAGAAAATCGTTATTATTCAAGTATCGTTTGTCAACATTAGCCAAATCAAATAAGGTAAGACTTGCAATCAGAACAATTAACAATGATTTCTTAATTCTTTGGGCGCTATAAAGCCACAATAACCCCGCTCCGATTAAAATAATAATAACAGTACGCCACGCATCGCTACGTAAAATTGAAATACGAACACTTTCCAAATCACCTAAAATGTTTAATGCCACAGCGTCCGAAGCGCCTTGAGATTTTAATGCATCAAAATCTTTTGCAGAAGAAAAATCAAAAAGCATAGGAAAAAGGATGAACAAAAAGGCAATGCCTGCAGTAAGTCCCAAACTGATTAAAAATTGTTTCTTTTTTTGATATATAAGTCTTTGATTTTCAACTATTTTGGATAGTGCCAATATTGCAAGAACAGGAATTGTAAGTTCAGCAACAACAAGAATAGATGCAACCGCTCTGAATTTATTGTACATTGGAACCCAGTCGAGGAAGAAATTTGTAAGCCACATAAAATTATGTCCCCATGCAAGCAAAATTGAAAATACTGTTCCGGCAAGTAAAGCCCATTTTATATATCCTTTCACAACAAACAGCCCGAAAATAAACAAAAACAGAATAAAAGCCCCAACATATACAGGTCCGGATGTAAACGGTTGATTGCCCCAATAACTTTGCTGTCCTGCAATATATTGTCTGCTGTCGGGAGAAGCTTTATTCAATGAAGATTTATTTTTACTGTTATCGCGTTGCCATTGTCCGTTGCGCATTGTATAACCGATAGGCTCGGAAGCGCCGCCTTTAATATTAGGAACAAGCAGCGAAAATGTTTCACCAATTCCATAACTCCACTGTGTTATATAATCACGATCAAGACCACTTGTTTGGTTTTTCGTATTGCCGGTCAATTCCGATTTACCACGAATTGTCTGTTCCGAATATTTTGCCGATAATATAAGGTTTGTAGAATTTACACCAAAACCAATCATTCCTGCAACAATCAAAACAGCGCTTGCCTTAATAAACTTCAATATGTGTTTTTTCCTTACATCATAAATAAACCTGCAAACGACAAATACTCCGACAAACATAAAGAAGTAATATGTCATTTGAATGTGATTAGAAAATAATTGCAAAGTAAAAAATAAAGCGGTAATACTCCCTCCCAACAAGAACTTCCCTCGATAAGCCCAAATAATTCCGGCTAACGTAGGAGGAATCAGTTCCAATACCAAAACTTTCCAAATATGTCCGGCTTCGATAATAATTACAAAATACGACGAAAATCCATAAGCAATCGCACCAATAATAGCCATCCACGGGTTGACTCGAAATGCCAGTAAAAGAATAAAAAATCCGAGCATGTATGCAAATAAATAATTTGCAGGTACAGGCAACCAGCCTTCAAAAGCATTTCTTATATCTCGCAAAACAGGTGCGGTTTTATAGGTCGGAGCAATTTGATATGTCGGCATTCCAGAAAACATTCTTGAAGACCATAAACTTCTTTCTCCATTATTTTCCTGTGCGTGCTTGGCGATATCCGGAGCCATTCCTGCTCCTCTTCTAATATCATCTTGAAACAATGCTTTGCCTTCAAAAACGGCAGGAGTAAAATAACCTATCGAAATTATTACAAATATAACAATAGCCGTTGCATACGGCAAAAGTTGTTTGAATTTTGCTTTCATTTTATCATTTATTTATTTTTTAGCAAAAATAATAATTTTGTTTTAATTTTTGTATATTTTTGACATTTTTTTATTTATTGAAAAATTCATATATGTTTTTTGCAAGCCGTTCACCTGTAATTTCACTTAGCTCGCTCAATGTCGCATTTTTTATTTTTGACAACGTTTTGAATTTAATCAATAACTTCTGCGCTGTTTTATTTCCTACTCCTTGTATATCAGTTAATCGTGTGTTTATCATTGCCTTACTGCGCTTATTTCTGTGAAATTCAATAGCAAAGCGATGCACTTCATCTTGAATTGTTATCAATAATTTAAAATGCGATTCAGTTGGTTTTATTCCTATACGTACAGGTGGAAATCCAAATAAAAGTTCATTTGTTCGATGCTTTTTATCTTTTGCCAGTCCCGCAATAGGAATATTTAATCCCAATTCATCTTCAATAACTTTTCGTACTGTTTCCATTTGTCCTCGCCCGCCGTCGGTAATTATCAAATCAGGCAATTCGAGATTTTCATTAAGCAGTCGCGAATATCTACGCCGCACAACTTCATACATCGAAGCATAATCATCCGCGCCTGTAACAGTTTTAATATTATATTTTCGATAATCTTTTTTACTCGGTTTTCCATTTTTAAATACCACACAGGATGCAACCGCATTTGATCCTTGAATATTTGAATTATCAAAACATTCAATATGACGCGGTAAAACATCCAATCGTAATTCGCTTTGTAATTTTAGAAGAGTACGATTAGCATATCTGTCAGGATCAACAATTTTTATTTGCTTTAATCGTTCAAATTGATATGTTTTCAAATTTCGCAACGACAATTCCAGTAATTTAAATTTGTCTCCATAATGAGGAACAGTGAAAACATGATTTGGAATTTCCTGTTCAGGCAAAAACGGAACAATAATTTCAAATGATAATTCATCAAATCTGTCTAATATCTCTGCAATTACATAACTCAATAACGATTCTTTGGTATCTTCAACGCCAAGGTTCATTTCAAATGTTTGTGATTGAATAATCGTGCCTTTTACAACACGCATAAAATTGGCAAAAGCAATATCTTCATCTACCAAAACACTTATAACATCTACTGTTTGTATAACAGAACTAACAATTATTGATTTTGCTTGATATGTTTCCAGTTTATTATATTTTTCTTTCAACAGTTGAGCTTCTTCAAAACGATATTCTTTTGCTGCCCTGTTCATTTCATCATGCATATATTGCATCACAAATTGAATATCTCCTTTCAATATCAATAACACTTGTTCTATCTGCAAATTATACTCATCTTCGGTTTGTTTTCCTATGCACGGAGCTTTACAATTTCCAATATGATATTCAAGGCAGGGTTTATATTTTCGTCTGGAAATTGCAGCCTGAGAAAGCGACAGTTTACATGTGCGCAAAGTATATAATCGTTTAATCAAATCAAGTAAGAAACGAATTGTTGTTACAGATGAATATGGTCCAAAATATTTAGACCCATCTTTTGGCGTTCTACGCACAACCAGTAAACGAGGGAAATTTTCGTTTTTTACACAAATCCACGGATAGGTTTTATCATCCCGTAGGAGAATATTGTACTGTGGTTGGTATTTTTTTATCAACTTATTTTCTAATAAGAATGCATCTGACTCGGTTGCAACAACAATGTGTTTTATATCTACAATTTTAGAAACCATTATTTGCAATCTGAGATTATCCTTTATGCGCGACAAAAAATATGATGATACTCTATTTTTCAAATCTTTTGCCTTACCTATATATATGATTTTATCTGCTGAATTAAAAAATTGATACACACCCGGAGAATGCGGTAAAAGAGAAAGTTTTTGTTTTATGTTGTCATTTGTTTTCACTTTATATCAATATATCTTAACAAATTGTTCCACGTGGAACATGTAATTTAAAATTACTTAAATGTTCCATGTGAAACAATCATCGTCCTAATAAAACAAGCAAGACTGCAATATCTGCCGGTGAAACGCCCGGTATTCTTGACGCCTGCCCTATTGTAACAGGATTTATTTTTTGTAATTTCTGCTGTGCTTCAACAGTAATATTTGCTTTTGAATAGTCAAATCCGACAGGAATTTTTACTTTTTCCAATCTGCTCATTTTGTCAACAAGAAGTTGTTCCCGTTCAATATATCCCGAATATTTTATAATTATTTCTGCTTCCTCAATAACTTCCTGCGTGCAATTTTCAATATTATCAATCGCTACAGCAATATCCGACACAGACAAAATATTATTTATAAAAACTCCAGGACGAGAAATAATGTCAACAAGTTTACGTTTCTGATTAATTAAAGCAGATCCGATCGATTCCAAATAAGGATTTATTTCATCTTGTGAAACAGAAATACTATTAATAAGCAATATAAGTTCCGCTATTGTTTTTTGCTTATTTAGAACATTGCGATAGCGATCATCCGATGCCAATCCAATGCGATGCGACAATTCTGTAAGGCGTTCATCCGCATTATCCTGACGTAACAAAATGCGATATTCCGATCTGCTTGTAAACATTCGATAAGGCTCGTCAACACCTTTTGAAACCAAATCATCAATCAAAACTCCGATATATGCCTGATTTCGGGAAAGTACAAATTCTTCGTTATAATTCAATTTCAAGTGCGCATTTATACCAGCCATCAATCCTTGTGCCGCCGCTTCTTCATATCCTGTTGTCCCATTTATTTGACCTGCAAAAAATAAATTTTCAATCAACTTCGTTTCCAATGTATGATAAAGTTGCACAGGCGGAAAATAATCATATTCAATTGCATATCCGGGACGAAAAATGCGAAGATTTTCAAACCCCTCAACTTTCCGCAAAGCATTATACTGAACATCCAAAGGCAATGATGATGAAAATCCGCTCAAATAATATTCGTGTGTATCAAAACCTTCAGGTTCCAAAAACAATTGATGCGAATCCTTATCTGAAAAAGTTTTAATCTTATCTTCAATACTTGGACAATATCGAGGACCAATACCTTTAATAATTCCTGTAAATAATGGAGAGTCAACAAAACCTGACTCCAAAATTCGATGAACATCAGGTGAAGTGTGAATAATATAACACGGTTTTTGGTATTCTATCGGTTTGATTTCAGGAAGAAAAGAAAATTTAGATGGATATTCATCGCCATGTTGAACCGTCAACTTTTCAAAATGTATAGTTCTTCCATCAAAACGAGGTGGAGTTCCCGTTTTCATCCTCCCCGATTCAAATCCTAACTCAACAAGTTGCTCGGTTAATCCAAAAGAAGACATTTCTCCCATTCTGCCTCCTGCAAGTTTCGCCTGTCCTACATGAATAGTTCCATTAAGAAAAGTTCCAACAGTAAGAACTATTGCTCGCGCATAAAATTTAACGCCAAGCGAAGTTGTCAATCCTTCTACTTTTCCATTTTTTACAATGAGGCTTACAACGGAATCCTGCCAAAATGAAATATTTGTATTTCCTTCCAATATTTTTCGCCATTCAATAGAAAAAAGCGTACGGTCGCACTGCGCACGTGGGCTCCACATCGCAGGTCCTTTTGAACGATTAAGCATGCGAAACTGCACAGATGTTTTATCGGCAACAATTCCCGTACATCCGCCAAGAGCATCAATCTCGCGAACAATTTGCCCTTTGGCAACTCCTCCAATAGCAGGATTGCATGACATGGCTGCAAATTTAGTCATGTCCATCGAGAGTAAAAGCACTTGCGAACCCATTTTTGCTGCTGCTGCTGCTGCCTCGCATCCCGCATGTCCTCCACCAACAACAATTATATCGAACGTATAAAGCATCTAAATCATTATTTTTTTGAGATAAATATTTTCTTTTAAGCGCATTAGAGCGATTTCAGATTCTGTAGAATCTCCGTACGAACAGAGATGAAGAATGCCATGTATCATCACCCGATACAATTCGTTTACAAATGATTGCTTATATTTAAGAGAATTTGAACGAACAGAATCCACACTGATAAAAATATCTCCCGAAACATTATTGTCTGTACAAAAATCAAAAGTTATAACATCCGTAAAATAATCATGTCCCAAATATTTTTTATTAATATCAAGAAGATATTCATCAGAACAAAAAATAAAATTTACATCTCCGATTTTTTTATTTTCACTTTCGACAGTATTGGTTATCCAATATTTTATTTTGCGTTTGCTTTTCAAATCGAAAGAAATATTTTCAACAAAAAATCTTATCATTGCAATTTGTTCAAATCAAAAGAACATATATTTTATTTTTTTGACAGCCATAAATAAGGGTCAAGAGGTTTGTCAATTTTCCACATTTCAAAATGTAACTGCGAACCGTCATCATCTCTGCCGGCTGCAACTTTACCCAATACTGCTCCTGTTTTTACATTTGCATCTTTTTTGACGGAAGCAACACCAAGACGACAATAAAAAGTAAAATATTCACCATGTTTTAACATCACGCAAATATTCATTCCCGGTACCTGCAACACACTGACTACAGTACCATCAAAAGTGGCTAAAACATTTTCCCCTGCAACAGTCGAAATATCAATTCCGTTACTCGGTGAAAGTTCTATGTGTTTATAAACAGGATGAAACTTTTCGCCAAAAAATCCGACAATTTTACCTTTCGCAACAGGCCATGGCAAGCGTCCGCGATTGGCAGCAAAGTTCGTAGAAAGTTTAACATTTGCAGGAGATTTTGATACTCCCGCAGATTTATCCTTTGCTATTTCTTTTTTCATAAGACTTGTAATCTGCTTATTCAAATTTGCCAACTCTGTTCGCCTACGCTGCAATTGTTGTTTCAGTTTTTTTTCTTCATTTTTCAAACTTGACAGCATTTTTTTTGCTTCAGCTTCATCTATTGCCAAGCGTTCTATTTCTTCGTTTCGCTTTGATTTATAACTGTCAAGTTCCCGTTTTTTGTCAAGAAGTAAAGAAACTTCTTCTTCCAATTGGTGATTTGTCTGTTCAATTTTTTTTGCCTGAACAGAAACAACATCAGCATACGACTGTAAATATTTCAAACGCCGAAATGCCTGACTAAAATCTTCGCTTGCAAATACATACATCAGCCATGTTGCTTTCTTTCGATTTTTATATATATTTACAGCCAGTTCCGCATAAGAATCTTTAAGCCCTATAATATGAGATTTAATTTCATTTATTCTGTCATTTTTTTTCTGTATTTCATCTTCCAAAATTGAAATTTGCAGGTCTGTATCTCTAATCAGTTTTTTACGCTGTTCAATACGACTATTAAGCAATGCGATATACTTTGATTTCGATTTTTTGGCTTTGGCATTTTCGTTAATTTCCTTTCCAAGTCTTTCAATTTCCTTTTCGGTAGCAGTCTTACTTTCTTTAAGTTTTTCTTCCGCAGATTGAGAAAACAAAGGGGCAGCCGTAAATAAAAAGATAATTGTTACAATATGTCTAAAAAAACATTTCATTTTTTTGAATTATTTTGTAGTTTCTTACATCGTTCAATTTTTTTATGAATAGTATCAGCATTTTCAATATCAGTTTTTGACAGAGAATCTTCCCAATAAAGTATTGCCGTAGTATATTCTTTCAATTCAAAAAGCACATCTCCATAATGGTCTAAAATAACTGCATTTTCACGACCTCCAAGCGTCATCGCTTTGCGAAAAACAGGCTGTGCTTCGGCATTACGTCCGAGTTTATGTAAAATCCACGCATAAGTATCAAGAAATGTTGCGTTATCAGGTTCTGCAATAATTGTCTTTTGTGACATTTCGAGAGCGCGTTTCAAATTTTTATTATCTTCACTCAAATAATAAGCATAATTATTAAGCACGCCAATATTTGCAGTGTCTATTGCTAAAACTTTTTCATAGATTTTGTATGCCGATTTTTTATTGCCAACAGCATGATATAAATCGCCAAGCAAGGCTAACATGTCTTTCTCAATTTTTATATTTTTACTTGATTTCAAAGCATTTTCAAGAATGATAATTCCTTCGTTATAACGTTTCAATTCATATAAAACCGAAGCCTTTTGCAATAAAAAATCATGTTTTTCATGTGAATAAACAAGAGCCGTATCAATTGTCGATAAAACATTTTCCAAATTACGGGAATGGTACAGCAAAGCAATCTTCATACCCCATGCATAGCTGTTTTCTATGTTTTTCATTAATTCGTCATCAATGACGTTCATGGCTTGCGCCTGCCTGTCTGTTTGAAGCAAAAACGATGAATAAAACTGTTTAAAATTCCATTCATTTCCATGATGTTCGGCAAGCAGATTAATCATACTTTCCACATCATCATGATATTTAGCTTGCTGCCAAAATTGAAGTACGGGAATAAAAAATTCTATTTTATCGGATAAAGGAATAAATTTATTTACCGCAATTTTACGGATAATATCAAAAAATTTACCGTATTCATATTTTCTTTGATACATTTCCGCAAGTGCAAACAAAGGCGCAATATATGTATCATCGAGTTCGTGAGCGCGTTCCAGATATTGCAGAGCAATAGAATCATTTCCATCCCGACCGAAAACTTCAGCAAGTAAAAGATTTGCTCGAGGATTTTCCGTATCGCGTTCAAAATATCTTAATGCTTCCACCAGTGCGGCGGAGTTATTATTTGTGGCATAGTATATTTGTTGTTTTGCAAACAATATCCGTTCATCAAATTCCGATTTTTTTTGAAGCGAATCATACAGCGACAAGGCTTTATCAAATTGATTTTGACGATAATATAAAGATCCGAGATTAAAAGCAATATCATCATCCTTATTTGCAAAATTCATAAGATACCTGTATGTTTTTACCGCTAAATCAATATTGCCGACCATGTCGCTTATTTGCGCCAAATGTTTGCCGTACCAAAAATTGGTGGAATCCAGCATAAATGCCTTTTGACTTGCAATAAATGCATCACGCACATAACCTGCTTTCAAAAATACATTTGACAACAAATAATAACAGGCAGAACATTCGGGGTCAGCAGAAATTGATTGCAATAAAAATTGACGAGCGCTTGATAAATCATTTTGATAATATTTTTGCGAGGCGCTTATTAAATAATATTCGCGTACAACATCAGAAGGAACATTTACATTTTGTGATGATGTACGTAAAGATGAACAGCCTGCAAACAGTAAGGCAAAAAACAGCATTTTAACAGAAATAACCACTGTTATCCTATATGATTTGATTATATTTTGTAATATTTTTGTCAATTTTAATTTGATTTTATAATGTAAATTTTTCTCTCATTTTGTGCCTGTCGAGCCAAATCCACCATCTCCGCGCTCCGACTGAGACAAATCGGAAACACTCTCCCACTCTATCCGTTCAAATTTGCAAATAATCATTTGTGCAATACGCTCACCCGGCTTCAAAACAAATTCATCATTCGACAAGTTTACAAGTATCACTCCTATTTCACCGCGATAATCGGAATCTATTGTTCCCGGCGTATTTAACAAAGATATTCCATGTTTGAGCGCCAAGCCGCTACGCGGACGAATCTGTGCTTCGTAACCATCGGGAAGTTCGATAAACAAACCAGTAGGAATAAGTTTACGTTCCAAAGGTTTCAAAATAATTTCTTCTTCAATATTTGCACGCAAGTCAAGTCCTGCCGACTGCGCTGTTGCATATTGAGGAAGGTCAAACGCCGATTTATTTACTGCTTTTACTTTCATATATTCAAAATTTCGTGCAAATTTACACATTTTAATCAGAACATCAATCAATTAAAATCAAAGATTTATTAATATCTGCAAATTTCAACGGTGTTTAAATTTCGGCAAGAATTTAACACATTGAAAATAAGCAAATAATAATAAAATAAATCTTTTTGCGTTTGATGACATATCTAATCCTGACGCATATAATAATTTGAATTAGGCTGATTTGTCGCCGTAAATATTATTAATTATGTGTGTTGTTTGTCATTGCAAACTGCGAGTACAGCGAAACAGGAAGCAATATATATACTTATTATTAATATTCTGGATTGCTTCGGTGTTCCGCCTCGTAATGACATCATACGGTTGTAAAAATTAAAATTTCCGTATCAAATATCCGCTTATTTGCTTCGTGCTGACGATTTGCAATGATGATATTTTCAATCATAAATATTTTAAATATTAAGTGCCGCGGCAATCCCATTTTAGGTTGGAATTATAATATATACAACCATATACGCTTATGATTTTAGAATAAAATTGTCTTTATTTTGCCTGTTGAGACAATATATTTGTAAAACATTTTACGATTTAACATTTTGTTTTCAGGTTTTTTTATTACTTTTATGCATTAAATTACACAAAAAATATGCTTATAAAAACTTACGGCAGCGCTTTTTATGGTATAAACGCAACAACAATAACAATAGAAGTAAGCGTTTCACAAGGTATAAATTTTCATCTTGTCGGATTGCCTGACAGCGCAGTGAAAGAAAGTCAGCAGCGAATTTCTACGGCTTTGATAGCAAACGGATATAAAATGCCAGGTAAAAAAGTCGTTATAAATATGGCGCCCGCAGATATTCGCAAAGAAGGGTCGGCTTATGATTTGCCTTTGGCTATCGGAATTTTGGCAGCATCGGAACAAATAAAATCCGACAATCTGGATAGTTACGTTATAATGGGAGAACTGTCGCTTGATGGCGCTTTGCGACCGATAAAAGGCGCACTGCCTATTGCAATACAGGCGCGTTCCGAAGGATTTAAAGGTTTTATTGTTCCCAAAGAAAATGCACACGAGGCTGCTGTTGTAGATTCGCTCGAAGTTTACGGAGTTGAAACGTTAAAAGAAGTTATAGATTTTATCAACGGTAAAAATAACATTGAGAAGACAACAGTGAACACTCGTGAAGAGTTTTTTGCAAGTCCTCGCAGATATGATGTTGATTTTTGCGATGTCAAAGGACAGGAAAATGTAAAGCGCGCTTTCGAACTTGCCGCAGCAGGCGGTCATAATGTTATTATGGTTGGCGCTCCCGGTTCGGGAAAATCAATGCTGGCAAAACGACTGCCCACAATTCTTCCGCCTCTTAATTTGCGCGAAGCGCTGGAAACAACAAAAATACATTCGGTTACAGGAAGGATAGACAGAAATACAGGTTTGTTAACAATACGACCGTTTCGTTCGCCTCATCATACAATTTCGGATGTTGCTCTGGTTGGCGGCGGCACTTATCCTCAGCCGGGAGAAATATCGCTGGCTCACAACGGAGTGCTTTTTCTTGACGAACTTCCAGAATTTAAACGCGCTGTGCTGGAAGTTATGCGTCAACCGCTTGAAGACAGAAAAATTGTTATTTCGCGAGCAAAATTATCAATCGAATATCCTGCAAACTTTATGCTTATAGCAGCCATGAATCCTTGTCCGTGCGGATTTTATAATCATCCCGAAAAGCAATGTTTGTGCGCTCCCGGAACGGTTCAAAAATATTTGAGTCGTATTTCTGGTCCTCTACTCGACCGCATTGATATTCATATTGAAGTTGTTCCTGTTCCTTTTGAAAAACTTTCGGATATGCGCAAAGGTGAAACAAGCGAACAAATTCGTGAACGTGTAATAAAAGCACGCAAAATTCAGGAAGAACGATTTGCCGGCGACAGGGCAATTCACAGCAATGCAATGATGACAAGCCAAATGCAAAAAAAATTCTGTGTATTGGATTCCCAAAGCGAAAGAGTGTTGAAAGATGCTATGCAACGCCTTGGGCTTTCGGCGCGCGCTTACGACAGGATATTGAAAGTTGCGCGAACAGCTGCCGATCTTGAAGCAAAATCCAATATCGAATGGCAACATGTTGCCGAAGCCATTCAGTACAGAAGTTTAGACCGCGAAGGCTGGGCTGGATAGTTGAATTATATTTTATAAATGCTGCTTTTTTCGTCATTCGCAGTCTAAAAACTATTTCAAAAAATAATGTTTCGCTGACATTTTTAAAATGCTCCTATAATTTTCTTTTGTTACATATCAACTGTTGTATAGTTCAAATGATTTGGAATATGAATTACTGCATTTTGAAGTAAAATTTCATTTATGCAGAACGGTTAAACGGTCGCATCTCGAAAATTTTCATTATTTTTGTCAATTATTTTCATATAAAATACACAAACATGGCAGGAATTGGCTCTATTATCAAAAAAATATTCGGTTCAAAGGCTGAACGCGACTGGAAATCTACACAACCTTATGTTGATAAAATTAAAGCAATATATCCAACTATTGAAAAATTAAGCAATGATGAGCTTCGCTCCCGTACAAAAGTTTTGCAGCAGCAAATTCAAGAAAGAATAAAAGAAAGCGAACACGAAATAATCGAACTTAAAAAAATAGTCGATTCTTCGGATGTTGATGTGAAAACAAAAGAAAGAACCTACGATGAAATTGATAAACTGAAAAAAGACATAGATAAATCTATTGAAGATGTTTTACTTGAAATTCTTCCCGAAGCCTTTGCAATAGTTAAGGATACTGCCCGTAGATTCAAAGAAAACGATGAAATTGAAGTTACTGCTACCGATTTTGACAAGAATTTGGCTGCTACGCGCGACCAAATTCGTATCGAAGGCGACAAAGCGTATTGGGCAACATCATGGATTGCAGGTGGAAACATGCAGCGTTGGGATATGGTTCATTACGATGTTCAGTTATTCGGCGGCGTAGTTCTTCACCTTGGCAAAATAGCCGAAATGGCAACCGGAGAAGGAAAAACTCTTGTTGCTACATTGCCGGTATTTTTGAATGCGCTTGCAGGCAAAGGCGTACACGTTGTAACCGTTAACGATTATCTCGCAAAACGCGACTCGGAATGGATGGGACCAATTTACGAATTTCACGGATTGTCGGTTGACTGTATTGACAAGCACCAACCAAATACCGATGCCCGCCGCAAAGCATATCTCGCAAATATCACATTCGGAACAAATAACGAATTTGGGTTTGATTATCTTCGTGATAATATGGCGATAGGAATTGATGATTTGGTTCAGCAAAAACATCATTATGCAATCGTTGATGAGGTCGATTCGGTGTTGATAGATGATGCGCGTACTCCGTTGATTATTTCAGGTCCTGTGCCTCGCGGCGATGACCAGCTTTTTGATGAATACAAACCGTTGGTTGAGCAACTTTATAATTTTCAGCGAAATTACGTTACGCAAATTCTTGGCGATGCTCGAAAACTAATCGCCGAAGGCAACGAATCGGAAGGTGGCAAACTGCTTCTTCGCGCTCATAAAGGATTGCCCAAATATAAACCTCTTATCAAATTTTTGAGCGAACAGGGAATGAAAGCCCTGCTGCAAAAGACAGAAAATTTCTACATGCAGGATAATAATCGTCAAATGCATATTGTTACCGATGAACTGTTTTTTGTGATAGAAGAAAAAAACAATACAGTAGATTTGACCGATAAAGGAATTGACTTGATTTCCCAAAAAGTTGACGACCCCAAATTTTTTGTGCTTCCGGATATAGGAAATGAAATTGCCGAACTTGAAAGAAAAGAACTGTCGGCAAAGGAAAAACTCGAAATAAAAGAAAATCTGCTTACCGATTATTCAATAAAATCAGAACGTGTACATACGGTTCATCAGTTACTTAAGGCTTATGCAATGTTTGAAAAAGATGTTGAATATGTTGTTATGGATAATAAGGTAAAAATTGTTGATGAACAGACAGGACGTATTCTTGAAGGACGCAGATATTCTGATGGCTTGCATCAGGCAATAGAAGCAAAAGAACGTGTAAAAGTTGAAGATGCCACGCAAACATTTGCAACAATCACACTGCAAAATTATTTCAGAATGTATCACAAACTTGCAGGTATGACAGGTACAGCTGAAACCGAAGCAGGCGAATTTTGGTCAATATACAAACTCGATGTTGTCATAATACCTACAAACAAACCTGTAATCCGTATTGACAGCGATGATTATGTTTATAAAACAAAACGCGAAAAATATAATGCCGTTATTAACGAAATAGTTCGTTTAAGCAAAGATTTAAGCAGACCTGTACTTGTTGGAACAACATCGGTTGAAGTTTCGGAATTGCTAAGTAAAATGTTGAAACTGCGAGGCATAAAACATAATGTTCTAAATGCCAAACAGCATCAGCGCGAAGCCGATATAGTAGCCGAAGCAGGACAGGCAGGAGCCGTAACCATTGCAACAAACATGGCTGGTCGCGGTACCGATATTAAACTTGGAAAAGGAGTAAGAGAAGCCGGCGGACTTGCAATTATTGGCACGGAACGACATGAATCTCGCCGAGTTGACCGCCAGTTGCGCGGACGTTCAGGACGTCAGGGAGATCCCGGATCTTCGCAATTTTACGTTTCGCTCGAAGATAATCTCATGCGCCTGTTCGGTTCCGAACGTATCGCAAAAGTAATGGATACTTTGGGATTGAAAGAAGGCGAAGTTATTCAGGCAGGATTGATTTCCAAATCAATAGCGCGCGCTCAGCGAAAGGTTGAAGAAAATAACTTTGGAATACGTAAACGCCTGCTTGAATATGATGATGTGATGAACTCGCAACGCGAAGTTATCTACAAACGTCGCCGTAATGCTCTTTATGGAGACAGGGTAGAGGTTGACGTTCGCAATATGATGAGCGATTATGCAGGAACTCTGATTGATAAAAACGTAGGAAACATTGATTATGAAGCGATGTCATTTGAAGTTGTCCGCAATTTATCGGTTGAACCCGGATTTACCCAAGATGAATTTGAGAATGGCAATAATGCCGAACTTGCCGATAAATTACTCGACAATATTGTTGTTACATACGAAAATCGCCTGAAAACGATTGCCGAAAAAATTTATCCTGTAATCAAAAACGTATATGAAAATCAGGGTTCGATGTATGAAAATATTTTAATTCCCATAAGCGATGGACAACGAATATATCAGATAAGCGTAAACCTTAAAAAAGCATACGAAACACAAGGTATTGAATTTACAAAAGTTATTGCAAAAACCGTTGTTTTGATTACTATTGACGAATACTGGAAAGAACATCTCCGCGAAATGGACGACCTGAAACAGTCGGTACAAAATGCAACTTACGAACAAAAAGATCCGCTTTTGATTTACAAATTTGAGTCGTTTAATTTGTTTGAAACCATGCTTACTAAAATTTGTAAGGATGTAACCGCATTTTTGATGAGAGCAGTCATTCCGTTAAGAGATAAAAATGTTACCATACGCCATGAAGAACAACGCAGACGCACCGACATGTCAAGTTTGAAAACAGGACGCGAAAATTTAACGACAAACAGCAGCGAACAGAGAACAAATGCGCCTGTACGTGTAGAGAAAAAAGTCGGTCGTAACGAACCGTGTCCATGCGGAAGCGGCAAAAAATTTAAAAACTGTCACGGCAGAACCGCATAATTTTAAAAGAGGTTTTTTAGTGATTTTCACATATATACAAATGGAAACTCTTGTGTATTTAATTTTAAAAATTGATGTACATTTGCAGCGTAAATAAAATTTTGAGAAGATGGGATTAATAAGAGAAGTCAGAGGATTTGACCCTAAAATAGGAAAAGGATGTTTTATCGCCGAAACTGCTGTAATCATAGGAGATGTTACAATAGGAGACGATTGCAGTATCTGGTATGGTACGGTTTTACGGGGCGATGTCAATACAATAATTGTTGGAAACAGAGTAAATATTCAGGATGGTGCGGTACTTCACACTCTTTATCAACGTTCGATAGTAGAAATAGGCGATGATGTTTCGATTGGTCATAATGCAATAATTCATGGTGCAAAAGTGGGAAGCAACGTACTCGTAGGAATGGGAGCAATTCTTATGGATAATGCCGTAATTCCCGATAATACAATAATTGCAGCCGGCGCTCTGGTTTTGAGCAATGCCGTTCTTGAATCCGGAGTATATGCAGGACTTCCTGCAAAAAAAGTGAAAGATATTGACCATGCATCAATAGAAATGGCACGAAAAAATGCAGAAGGATATCTTATGTATAAAGAATGGTTTTTATAAAAATATTATTTTTGATTTGTAATAACCTGTTGTGCATTTGCTGTTTTCTTATATCAATTCTTAATTTATGTAATGATTAAGGCGTTTAAAAACTGAAAAAATCATTTGTTTTTACTTTGTTTTTTGTTGCGCTTTTGCTGCGTTGCTTTGATGTGTTCTTCGACTCCCATTCCGAATATTTGGGTATAAAGTGTATCATAATCACCATATTCGTATATATTTAAAAGTTTTTCGAGAATTGCATCATCTCCGTTTTTATTATACCTGTATTTCAAACTTGCACCGAAAATACCGGCAACACCTTGCCATAAAAATGCCGAAAATCCGCCTTTCATTTCTTTTACAATTTGATAAACCGTTGTTTCTGTTTCGCGATTTATAAGTTTTATCAGCATTTTGCCCTGCGACAAAGTCAGTTTTTTCAATGCCGATTTGTATTGGTTCATCATTTCTTTTTCTACGGTTTTGATATATTCCTTTCGTTGCCTCCTGTTATGGATTTTTGAAAATTGAATGTCCATTTCGGCAAGTTTGTTTTTGGCGATTTTGGCATAGGGATAAACACGCGGAAGATTGTAAACCATTCGGTAATAGTTTCTCCATTCGCGTTTATTTTTCAATTTCGGCAAGGCAACAACTTTCAATTCATCTATCGACATAACATAAAGTGTATCATTTCCTTCAACAATATATTGCTGAAAATAAGATGGCGGTGCTTCTGTCTGTGCCTGTGAATTTGAGCAGAGCGCACATGTAAGCACAACAGGCAATATGCGCAAAATCTTTGTCATTTTACAAATATATTGTATGTTGAAATTAACAGACTTACAACTTCCGAATAATTTTCTACCCCCGAAGTTATATTATTTGTTTTAAGATATGTGTCATAAACAACTTTATGTGCGTTTGACAGTGTCCGGCTTCTTGCTTCTGCCCATCGTTTCGACATGGTTTGCACATCTTCAATAATTCTGCTGTCGATGCTTTCAAGCATATTTCTGTAATCGGCGGGAAATATTCTGTAATAATTATTGAGAACATAACCTATGGTTGAAATATAAGCGCTGTAACGCAATTGTGCATCATCGCATGTTGCGCATACAATGAAGGCGAACAAATTACATTCGGCTTCGCTTGCAATTCCAAACTGGTGGGCTTTTTCGTGAGCCAGCGTAAAAGGATATTCAAAATCAGAAACAAAAGTGTTGATGTGAATTTCATTAAAAAATGGTCCGAAATATCCCGAAACTCCTGTTTTTGTATGAAATGACTCGTATAACATTCGTTTTGGTTTTCGTTTTCCGTTAGGATATTTTATTTTAAGAACATTTTGTAATTTTTTGTATTGCTGTTCTATTTTGCTGTTTATATCATTTTTATCAAAATTGTCGAAATTAATATATGAAGAATTGGCATCTGCGATGAAATTGCTTACAAATGACTTGAAATTTTCTTCATTATATTCTAATTTTTGAATATCGCAACGTTTATAAAAATCCTTACGGAAATAGGAAAATCCCCACGAAAAATAAAAATAAGCAATTAAAAGCAAAATTGAATATGCTATGATATACAGCCCTTTTGACCATTTTACCTTTCGGAAAATCATTAAAAAAATCAGCGTAATAAACGCAATAATTACAATTACTGTAAAAATATCGAACAGCGAAAACGGAAACAGAGCCGAAAAAAACGAAAGCGCTATCGCAATCAGCGGATATATATTTTTGACATACCACTCGGCAAGACTCGGCATTTTACTGACAGCAAACACCAAAGCAAACAGCAGTATTGCAGTTATCAGTAATTTTATCGGTTTCGACAGTTTCATCATATTTTTGTTTAGTGCAAAATTAATTTTTTTCTGCGAAAAACAAAAATACGTTTCACAAAAGTTTAGCAAATACCGATGCATCCTGCTTCGATTACTTCTTTTGTGTTAAAACAAACTTACAGAAAAGATATATTTCAAATAAATTTTGTCGTAAATATCTGGTTTCAGAAATTATTAATTAATAATTAAGCATTACGCTGTCTGATGTTATTTATATTAATGTTTGAATTTTATCCATTCTTCTACAATGGTTTCGGCATTTTTTAAGGCTTCTTGCAGATTATCGTTCAATACTATTTTATCAAAATTTTTGGCATACGAAAGTTCTTCATCTGCGCGGCTTACACGTTTTTCTATATCTTCAAGTGATTCCGTTGCTCTTGCAATCAGTCGGCGGCGCAGTTCTTCAAGCGATGATGGCATTATAAATACCGACAGCGCCTTATTTCCGTAAGTTTCCTTAATACGCAGCCCGCCTTTTACATCCACATCAAAAACAATAATTTTTCCTTCGTTCCATATACGTTCGGCTTCGCTTTTCAAAGTTCCATAAAGGCGTCCTTCGTAAACTTCTTCATATTCAATAAATTTACCTTCGCCAATTTGTTGTTTAAATTCGGCGAGAGTTATAAAATAGTAATCTTTACCTTCTATTTCGTCATCGCGCTTTTTGCGACTTGTGGATGAAACGGAGAATTTAAGTTGTGGAAATTTTGACAGCAAATGTTTTACAACCGTTGTTTTTCCTGACCCCGAAGGCGCCGAAAAAATAATTACCTTATTTTGCGATTTTGTTTGCATTTTTGTAATATTTACACAAGGTTTAAAGAATATTTAAAATCTGTTCTTTGATTTTTTCCAGTTCATCTTTCATTTGTACGACAAGCCGTTGAATATTTACATCATTTGCTTTTGAACCTAACGTGTTGATTTCACGACCCATTTCCTGACTGATAAAACCCATTTTGCGTCCCGGATTTTCTTCATTTACTGTTTCACAAAAATAGTTGCAGTGTTGTTTCAATCGCACTTTTTCTTCGGTAATATCAAGTTTTTCGAGGTAATAAATCAATTCCTGTTCAAAGCGATTTTTATCAATTTGTGTTGATGGCATAAATTCGTTAAACAGATTTTCAATTCGCAATTTTATTTGACTTATGCGTTCTTTTTCAAACGGTTCTATCTGTAACAGTAAATCTTCAATAGTCTTTACGTGAATTAAAATATCTGCAATTAATGCTTCGCCTTCCTGCTCGCGATACAGGTTAAATTTAGCCAAAGCCTCGCGGAAACAGTTTAAAACCGCTTCCTTTTCTTCGTTATTTTCGGTTTTGCTGTCTGCATCAAATACGCCCGGAAAATTCAATACTGCCTGCAATATATCAGGATGCGAACATGCATCTATCCCAACTTGTTCGGCGATTAATTTCAATTCATTAAAATATGCAACAACAACCTTACTATTGATAGTTGATGCAACATTTTCGGCATTCATTGTGTAACTTATTGATACATCTATTTTGCCTCGTTGAGCAATTTTCACAAGTTCGGCGCGAAAATCAGACTCGTAATCTCGATATGTCGGAGGCAACCGAAATATGACATCAAGCTGTTTGCTGTTGATGGAACGAATAGCAATAGAAATTGTTCGGTCAATCAATGCACATTCGATTTTGCCGAAGCCTGTCATTGATTTTATCATATTTTTAATTATTTTCAAAATGCAAATTTAATAATTTAACTCATGCTATGCAAGTTTATAATTTTTAACAGACAGAAAATATTAAACTTTTTACAATAAACTACAAATACTGCTATCACTTTCGTCCTTGCAAGGCGAAACCATTTGAGCAATAGCGCATAAAAGATAATAAATGAGTATATACTATCGTATGATACGTAATGACTTACATTTTATTTGTTCCTATAACTATCAATTCTGTTCGGCGATTGAGTTGATGGCATATTTCAAATTTTTCTTCATCGTCTTTGAACGTATTTATATATTTATCATCAAGTTTGCGTCCTGCGCTCAGGAACGGATATTTTTCGACAGTTTCCTTATCAACAATCTTGGGTTGACGTTTGCCGTATCCTGTTGCAATCATTCGTTCTTCCTTAATTCCTTCGCCTATCATGTAATCTACAACAGCCTGAGAACGCCGTTGCGACAAATCATCGTTCACACGGTCGGTGCCTCTGCTGTCGGTATGTGCAGCAAGTTCGATAATTATTTCAGGATTGTCGCGCATTAGTTCAACCAGAAAATCAAGAGCTTCTTTTGATTCCGGATTCAAATCCGCTTTCCCGAATTCGTAAAAAATGTTCGGAATTTCAATAGGTTTATCTGTCGGCATAAGGTTGAGAGTATCGGTGAATATGTATGAATCGTCATAACCTGTGGTACTTAATCTTGATTTTTGGTTCAAATGTTTATCCGCCGATGCAATGCACAGATAATCGGTATTGGCTGTCAGTTTAAACCTGTATTTTCCATCTTTTTCTGTTTTTCTTATAAGCGTAGCGCCGTTATTGCCTATTATTTTCACTTCGCCTGCAAGCGGTGTTTTTGTTTTTGCATCGCAAATCATGCCTTCCACATAATATTCAATCACAGGAACATTAACATAGAAATGATAAATATCATCTCCACCTTTACCTCCGTTACGGTTTGATGTAAAATATCCGTTATCGGTTACTCCTTCAAAAATTATTCCAAAATCGTCATTATTGCTGTTAAACGGTTCTCCGAGATTTTCTATAGTCCAACTGCCATCTTCGGCTTGTGTAGCCTTGTAAATATCAAGTCCGCCCAATCCTGTATGACCTGTTGAAGAAAAATAAAATTCATTTTCGGAACGGCAGTATGGAAACATTTCATCGCCTTTGGTATTGATTTTTTCACCCAAATTTATCGGTTGTCCCCATGTATCGTTTTTGCTTGTTCGAGTTGATTTCCAGATGTCATGCCCGCCAAATCCTCCCGGCATGTCTGATACAAAATACAAAGTCAGTTCATCAGGAGAAATAGACGGCTGACCTACATTTATACTGTCGGGAACAACATTCACGATTTCAGGTTCGCTCCAATTATAGTTATTATCGCGTGTTGCAATGTATATGCTGCTTCCTGCCAAATCATCGTAACGTCCCTGTGTTTTTGTAAAGTACAGCGTTGTATATGAATTGTTGAAAGAGCAAGCGCCTTCTTCTTCTTTTTTGGTGCTTAAATCTTCAACTTTCATGGTTTTGCTCCATTTTCCGTCTTTTCCGAGTTCCGTTTGATAGATATTACTTGTATATTCGCCTGTAACATCATGACGTTTTCTGTCTTTTTTACCCGACTGGCGCGATGATGTAAAAAATATCGTTTCATAATCGTTTGTTGCAAACATCGGACAAAAATCATTGGATATGGAATTTACAATGGCAAAATTTTCCACTATGTATTCCTTTTGCGAAACGGTATCATGTTGGCGTGCATATTCTATCGTTTTTCTCATGTTTTCTATGCGAGTATCTTCGGGATGCTGGCGTGCAAATGTTTCGAGTGTTTTTTCGGCTTCCACATATTTTCTGTTTTTTACCAAAACCTCAGTAAATTTATATAAAACATCTTTAATGTTATCGCCGCGCCGCACAAGGCGTCCGAGTGTTTGTTCGGCAGAAGCGTTTTGATTTAATATTCTGAAACATTCGCCGAGATTGTAGTTTGCAAGAATCTGTTCACGTCTGCTTATTTTCGGCAAGGCTTTTCTGTATTGCTTTATTGCTTTGGCATACGCTCCGTTTTCAAATGTTTTGTTGGCTTTGCGCAGCAATGATTTACCGCTGTTGCAACCTGACAACAACGCAATAACCGCTAATACGATAAGTGTTGATTTTATAATCTTCATAATAATGTTTTATACAAAAATAAAATGTAAAATTAATACTTTATTATATTTTAAGTGTTAAATATTTACATTCATACGTTTAATAATATTAATATGTTCTGTTTTACAGTTACATAGGAATATATATTTTTTGACGTTTCGCACGATTAACAGGAGTTTTAAGCAGTATTTTAACAGACTTCTTCGGGAAATATTTTATAATGTGACCGTCATTGAAAAGAATGAAAGCAAAAAACAAGCCATTCGCAATCATTAAATTATTTCCGAATCTTTCCTCAAAATCGAATATGCCTTTTTGCCATGCGGCGATTACAGTTTATCGAACTGTAATTAATTTTGTTTGTTTATCTAAAATATAAAAACGAATTTGCATCAATACAGAAAATTATTGAACGGATAACGTCCTGCATGAATTTCGGCGACAATTTTGTAAATATCACTGCGTAATTTCTCTATGTTGGTTTTGTTTTTTGCCGAAATAAAAATACAGGGAGTATTTTCTTTTGCAATCCAACTTTTCATCATCTGTTCAAGCGAATAGTTTTCAACTGTCGTGGGAGTCAAATCATCATCGGCTTTTTCAACAAAAGTATATGCATCAATCTTGTTAAACACAAGAAAAACAGGTTTATTTGCCGCCCCTATATCAAGCAGGGTTTGTTTTACAACGTTTATTTGTTCTTCACAGTTCGGATGAGAAATATCAACAACATGAATTAATACATCGGCTTCGCGAACTTCATCGAGCGTTGATTTGAACGATTCTATTAATTGCGTTGGCAATTTGCGGATGAACCCAACCGTATCGGAAAGCAAAAACGGAAGATTTTCAATTACTATTTTACGTACGGTTGTATCAAGTGTGGCAAACAGTTTATTTTCGACAAAAATTTCCGATTTGCTCAACAGTGTCATTAGCGTTGATTTTCCCACATTGGTATATCCGACCAGTGCAAGCCGAACCAGACTGCCGCGGTTTCCTCGCTGCGAAATCATTTGTTTATCAATTTTTTTGAGTTGTTCTTTAAGTTTGGATATTCGTTCAAGAATAATGCGCCTGTCGGTTTCGAGCTGAGTTTCTCCCGGTCCGTATCTTCCTATTCCGCCGCCGCGTTGACGTTCGAGGTGAGTCCACATTCGTGTAAGGCGAGGAAGTAAATATTGATATTGAGCAAGCTCAACCTGCGTTTTTGCATAAGCCGTTTTTGCGCGTCGTGCAAAAATATCAAGAATAAGACTTGTACGGTCAAGGATTTTACAATTCAGCAGTTTTTCAATATTTTTAAGTTGCGAAGGCGTTAATTCATCATCGAATATTGCAATATCAATATTGTTTGTCTGTATAAAATCAATGATTTCGCGAATTTTTCCCGAACCTGTAAAAGTTTTTGCATTTGCACGTTCAAGCCGTTGTGTAAATGCTTTTACGCTAACTGCGCCTGCCGTTTCTGCCAAAAATTTCAATTCGTCAAGATATTCTTTTGTTTGCGCATCGCTTTGCTCTTTGGTAATTATACCAACAAGTACGGCGCGTTCATGATATTCTTCTATTTTATCTGTATTATGTTTCAAAATGTTGTATGAGAAATATTTTGTGTATTTTTAAAGCGTTTATCGGCAATTATTATGGCGCAACGCTGACTGTTTACATATTTTCTTTTTAATAATTTCTGCAAATGTACAAAATATTT
>JAIRRX010000066.1 GCA_031255755.1 Prevotellaceae bacterium
GGTAAGTCCCGGTACTGCTCCCTGCAATCCACGACCGACATCAGCGATAGGACGGCTTGCCAATGTTTTTTCAACATTGACGGATGCAACTGCACCTGTCAGATTTTCTTTTCTCTGAACGCCATAGCCTACAACCACCGCTTCGCTTAATACGGTGGCGCTTACCGATAATGTAACATCAATATTATTATCATCACCTACAACAACTGACTGCTCATCGTAGCCAATTGCCGAAAATACCAACGTCTGACCTTTGGCAACCTGAATAGAATATTTGCCATCAATGTCAGCCGCCATTCCCTGTGCGGTTTCTTTAATTAAAACCGTAGATCCGGGGATACCCTGTTTATCATCCCCGCTAATTACTGTACCTGTTACCGTTTTTGTTTGTGCAAATGTCGAAACATTAAACAGTAAACCAACAGTGAAAAAAATTAAAAATTTCTTCATACTTATTTGTTTTACATTAATTTGATTTTGTCCTATAATTTACATTATGTTAACTTTCGTTCGCAAAAGTAGTTATTATTTCGATAAGTTACAAATTTGAGTTGTTCCAAAAATTTTAGCTTTTTAAGTTCAATATATTGATTTTATGAAGTTTAAAACTTTACATAATGTAAATTATAGGACAAAAAAATTTTTCAAGAAATGTTAAAGACATAATAAATGAAAGGTTATTATGATATTGAAAAAGGGAAAAAATCAATAGATTTGTTTACTTTTGCATTGTTTCACCATTCCAATGTTAATGAGTCTTGTAATTTAATGATGTTTAGTAAATAACAGATAATTATTTCAACAGAATTTGCAGTAAAAAACTTTGCATATTGAAGCATGTAAAAAAACTTATCATGAACGCTTTTTTCAAAATGTATCAAAACCATGTTCTTGCGAATGGTAAAATACCTCAACAAACTTTTGGCGGTAATGTTGCTTATAAATTGTTTTCGTTATGGCGGGTTGCGCACAACTTAATTATATATGTATGTGGAGTTTTATCCTGCTTTCATTATGTGGTAAACATTCTGAACATCGTCATCATCTTCAAATTTATCAATTAATTTTTCAATTTCAGATTGTTGTTCGGGAGTAAGTTCTTTGAGTTCCACTGTTGGCAAACGGTCGAAACCTGCACTTACTATTTCAAAGTTATTATCTTCGATATATTTTTGTATTGTTCCGTAGGATTCGTATGCGCCGTAAATGACAATGTCGTTTTCATCGGTAAAAACTTCTTCACCTCCGAAATCTATAAGATTAAATTCGAGTTCTTCAATGTCAATATTATCGGTTTTTTTAATTTTGAAGATACATTTATGTTCAAACATAAATTCAACGCTTCCTGATGTTCCCAACGAGCCGTTGTGTTTGTTGAAATAACTGCGAATATTGGCAACCGTGCGCGTAGGATTATCTGTTGCTGTTTCAATTAAAAATGCTATTCCGTAAGGTCCATAACCTTCGTAAATAACTTCTTTATAATCGCTTTGGTCTTTTTCGGTAGCGCGTTTTATGGCTCTTTCTATGTTTTCTTTAGGCATATTTTCCGATTTTGCCGTTTGTATCAAAGCGCGCAAATGCGGATTAGTACTCGGGTCGCCGCCGTTTTTGGCAGCAATGGTTATTTCTTTGCCTAATTTGGTAAAAACGCGGGACATATTTCCCCAGCGTTTCAGTTTTCTTGCCTTTCTAAATTCAAATGCTCTTCCCATATTTTTACGATTTAATTGATTTATTGAATTCCAAACACGCTATCTTGGAAAAAACAATAAAGAGCCTTTTGGCTCTTTAATTCAACCGTTTAATTTCGGCTCTTTCAATATATTTATCAATTTCCTGAGCTTCGGTAGTTTTATTATAATGTGTTTTTATTTTTTTATACACTTCAACTGCTTCGGCATATTTTCCCAACTGTTCGTACGTTATGCCTGCTTTCATAAGATATGAAGCGCTAAAATCATTTTCACGATAATTGGCAGCTTTCATAAAATAAGAAACTGCGTCATCATACTGTTCCAGTTCGACATAAGCATCTCCAATACCGCAATACGCTCTTGCCTGAAGTATTTCATCTTTGGCGTTGAAATCTTTCAACAGAGAAATTGCTTCTTCAAAATTTCCAAGATTAAGATTACAAAAACCTGCATAAAAACGGGCAACGCGCCCTGCTGACGTTGAACCGTATTCGTCAATAATATCATTGAATCCCAAACTTATACCATCGCCGTTCAATGCGAGATTAAGCGAGTCAATTTCAAAATAACGCTGGGCTGCCGCCATTTGTTCCTGTGCTGCATTTTCACGAGGTTTTTGAATAAAATGTATGTAACCCAATATTGCTATTACGATAACTACTATAACCGTAAGCGTTCCTGCAATTTTTGTTTTGTTTTCGGCTAAAAACTTTTCGCTTTTACTTAATACTTCGCCTACAACTTTAGAATTTTCTTCTTTTTTGATGCTTTTTGACATATTTACAAAAGATTTTATTTTGAGCCGCAAAATTAATAAAAATTTGACAATTTGATGCCTGTTGCAAAAAAATATGTAAATATTTGTGCTATTTATATTGTCAAGTTTATTGTTATTCCTCAAAACATGCTTAATACATGCAAATTAAAAATAAAATCTTATTGCCGTTAAGTAACGGAAAACATCTTACGGAAACCGTATGATAACTTTTTTCAGTGAAATTTGATTAGGTTTTTTTCAATAACTGTCATTCAAATGTTAAATTTGCAATCATCAAATACTGACAGCAAAAAGCATTTTTTTTACAAAACATATTGCATATTGATAATTTTTATTACTTTTGCGCATTGTTTTGGTGATGCCTGTTTCAATCGAACAAGGCATTGAAAAGGGAATCAGGTGCAAATCCTGAACAGACCCGCTGCTGTGAATTCCGCAAAGGTCTTTGAACAATACTCAAACCACTGTTCCGCAAAGGATCGGGAAGGATGTTTCAAAGATGGAAAAAGTCAGAAGACCTGCCAAAATGAACTGGTTTAAAGCTTTCGAGGAACAGGGCTTGAGACAAACACGGCAAGATAATTTATATTAATGTTTTTGCAAGTTTATCCCAACGGTTATTTTCGGAAATGGCTTTTATGTTTTCAATTATAAAACATACACGGCTGTTTGTCGATTTACATTACGAAGGCAGTTTGAAATGGTATTAATTTTAAATGGTTTTGATATGACACAAGTTTTACACAAAATTAAAGCGTACTTGTACGACAATGCGCTTACAGACAACCCGAACGATTTTATAGCGCGGGTTCATTCGGAACGCTCGCTGAGCGTGAAAGACATTTGCGAATCTGCTGCCGCACGCGGCGGAGCAGACGTATCGCCCGGAACTATGGAACATGCCGCTAACCTGTTTTTCAAAGAAATGGCTTACAGGCTTTGTGATGGATTTTCGATAAATACAGGCTGGTTTATGGCAGGCGTACACATTAAGGGTGTATTCAACAGCCCTGACGAAACATTTAATCCTGAAAAACATACCGTACTGTTTGAGTTTCAGCAGGGACAGCAACTTCGTAAAGAACTTGAAGCCGTAGAAATTCAGATATTGGGCGTAGCCGATTCTTCGCTGGGTATTGTACAGGTTACGGATGTTAAGACAGGCAGCGTAAACGGCATCATAACGCCAAACCGCAACCTTCGCATAAACGGGCATAAACTTAAAATCGCAGGAAATAACGAGGTTAACGGCGTATATTTCATTAATACGGATACTGCCGAGCGCACGAAAGTAGATGCTTCGGATGTTGTAATCAACAATCCTGCCGAACTTATGGTCGTAATTCCGGAACTGTCGGAAGGTGCGTATCAGGTTGAAGTAACAACACAGTTCAGCGGAAGCAGTATACCATTGAAAGCATCCCGCAGCGCAATATTTGATAAGATTCTTACCGTTCAGCACAGCTGAAACGAATGATGCAGACAGTCTGAATCGAGCGATGCTGTCAGGCTGAAACGTACGATGCAGTCGGTCTGAATCAAGCGATGCTGTTGGATATAAAGATATATTTCAACATAAATCAATAACAGTATAAAAATGCAGGAAGACAGACACAGACTACGATTGTATCAGTGCAAACATTACGCTTATTAATAAACAGATAAATATAATTATCAACTATTTTTTTACTAAATTAAATTAATAATCAACAAATGAAAAGAAAAATCAATTTTCTGAAAAACATGGCAGCATCGCTTATAATGATGAGCGCTGCCGTATTTACGTCGTGCAGTAAAAACGACGAAATTATTGCCGTTACGGACATTCGTGTCGAACCGTCTGAACTTACGCTCGTTACGGGCGAAACGAAAACGCTTGCTGTAACCCTGTTGCCTCAAAACGCCACAGGAAAAGCGGCAGTGATATGGGCAAGCAACGCTACAAACGTAGCAACTGTTGATCCAATAACAGGTGAAGTAGAGGCGGTTGGCGAAGGTGTGGCGGTAATCGTAGCAGGCTTGGCAGGCGTACAGGATAAAACGGCATCGTGCATTGTTAGGGTGGTAGCGCCCGAAGCGCCTGTTGAAAGCGTTACGGTTGAACCTGCTACGCTTGAACTTTTAGTCGGTGCAAAACAGACGCTTACCGCGACAGTATTGCCGAATAATGCAACTTACAAAACCGTAACATGGAGCAGCAGCAATACAGATGTAGCAACGGTTGATGAAAACACAGGCGAAGTAACGGCTGTTGCTGTGGGCAGTGTAACAATTACGGCAGCATCAGGAGGCGAATCGGCAACGTGCATCCTGACCGTAAACCCTGTACCTGTTGACAACATCACCTTAGAGCCTGACGGGTTTGAACTCGAAATAGATGCAACACGAACCCCGAACGTAACCATAGAGCCTGCTAATGCTACATATCAGACAGTAACATGGACGAGCAGCGCTACCAATGTAGCAACGGTTGATGAAAATACAGGCGAAATAACAGGAATTGCCGAAGGCGAGGCTGTAATCACGGCAACCGCAGATGGCAAATCGGCAACGTGTACCGTTACCGTAATACCTCGAAACGACATATTCATGACCGTCAAGCCCGGAAGCGGCAGCGAAGTGAAAATTTATGCCGTAGCGCAGAGTCTTGTTGTGAACTGGGGAGATGGAAATTCAATCACATATAGTAACTGCACCGAAATATCCCACACTTATGCCGATGGCAGTATAAATTATAATATAAAGATTATGGCACAGGGATTAACATCGTTTGGAGATGTGGTATATAATAACAACATAACAAGCGACTATGTATCTACGCGAATGAAAGGCGAAGTAAGCGCAGCATCTTTCAACAACTGCCCAGATTTGACGGTATTGGCTATAACAAACAACAAACTTACAGGGATAGAATTGAAAGAATGCCCTGCGCTGTTATATTTAAACTGTGTAATAAATCAGATAACATCTCTGAACCTGAGCAGCGTTCCTGCATTAGAGTATTTGTTTTTCAGAAGTAATCAATTATCTACTGTTAATTTAAGCGGTTTGTCTGCATTAAACAAAATGAATCTATCCACCAATTTACTGACATCGCTGGATATGTCCGACTGTACATCATTAGTAAATTTGGATTGCAGTTATAATAAACTCACTTCGCTGAACTTGAACAGCGCATGCAAAACTACATTAACAGACTTGGATTGCAGTTATAACGAATTGACAAGCCTCGATGTATCGGGTTTCACCGCACTTACTTATTTTACCTGTAGAAATAACAAATTGATAACTTTGGATATTAGGGACTGTACGGGTTTGAAAGGAACAACATACTGTCTTTTCAATCAGTTGGAAACAGTTAATGTACTCGGTGCAAAATTAGAGAAATTAAGGCTGATAGACAATAAATTAACTGCTGCCGAACTCAACAGAATATTTAACGATTTACAGGATAGAACAGGAATATCATCCGGAGTACTTTGGATTGGAACCAATCCCGGAACAGACGACTGCGATAAATACATAGCAACAAACAAAAACTGGGATTTCTGGTAATAAGAATTTAACATATAAATGGCAAATATACCATAACCACAAACAAAAGATGAAATGTTTACAGTTAAATAAATGGATAATATGGGGGATGTAATAAGGCTTTACAATATTTAATCTGTCTCGTGATTTTCACTGTTGCTAGTGGTAAAACGGAGGCGCAAGATATTGCGCCTCCGTTTTTTTATACTTGCATAAGGAGGTTCAATATGTTATTATCACAAGAAAAGCGTATAATTATTATATGCAATGGCAGCAATCAATATCGCAATTACAATAAATTCGGCAAGCCATTTGCGTCTTACGAGTTGCGAAAATCGCGCAAGAAAATAAGCGCTCGAAATACCAAACAGCATAATACCGTACGATTGCGTACTTGATACAAATATTATAATGATGAATGATGTAATAAATAAAAAATAAAACAGTCGGTTAATCATTTTTTGTATGACTTTGGCATATCTGACCGTTTTAAACGCAGAAAAGAAAGTTATAACAAAAACAAGTCCAATGAAAATCATGGAAAAGTTATCAAAATCAAATAAACCAAAAAACAGACTGTTGAAATTGTTTTCGACAGCGTGCAGCATCGGACTTATATCATGATACGCAAGTTGAAAAAAGCAAAGTAAAAACATAAACGGCGCAAGTAAGCCAAAAAGCATGGATATTATGGTTCGCCATGTTATTACGCTGAAAATCCAGATTCCTGCTATCAAATTTATTATTGCTATACTAAAAGCAAATGAAAACAAAATTGAAATACCGGTAAAAAATGCAGCAAGAAACACCAAAGATTTTACTCTGTTGCTGTGGTATGTACGAAAAAGATTATAAAATGCAAATAACTGAAAAAACAGTGCGCATACGCTGCCGACAATATTTTGTGCATTCGTAAAAACACTTACAATACATAAAAACAGCATTACGGCAAGATATTTTTTGCCGGGCAAAGTATCGTGCAGCGAAAGCGTAACGAGAAAACCGTATGAACATATAAGCAACAACGCTATCTTTACAAATGCCGACATGTAAATGTTAGCGCTTGTAAGCGATACCAAAAAGGATTCCATTGGAATAACAGGCTGCGGAGAATTAATTTCCGTAACAACGGCTATTTTTTGCCCAAACAAAACAATAATGCAGAACAAAATAAAAACAAACCGTTTTATGCCGTGTTGCTGAAAAGTGTCTAAAATCATTTTTTGCCGTTCAATATGTCCTGTCCAATATCTTTACGAAAATACATATCCCGAAATTCGATTTTTTCTATGCTTTTATATGATTTTTTCAAAGCATTTTCAATCGTATCATCAAGCGATGTGATTGCAAGAACTCTGCCTCCCGAAGTTTGCAGTTTATTATCGCAGATAGTTGTTCCCGCATGAAAAACAATGCTTTCATCAACATTTTCGATTCCTGAAATTTCCATTCCTTTTTTGTACGCATCGGGGTATCCGCCTGAAACGCAAATCACTGTAACAGCCGCATTAGCGTACGTTTCACATTTTTTGCTATTGAGAGTTTTTGTTGCAACGCCTTCAAACAAATCAAGCAAATCGGCATCAAGTCGCGGAAAAACAACTTCCGTTTCAGGGTCGCCCATTCTTACGTTATATTCAATCACATAAGGTTCGCCGCAGTTATTCATAAGTCCCAGAAAAATAAACCCGCGATAATCTATTTTTTCGGCTTGCAGTCCTGCGATTGTCGGCTCAATAATTTTTGAACAGACTTTTTGCCTGAACGTGTCATCCACAAAATACACAGGCGACACAGCGCCCATTCCTCCTGTGTTTGCGCCTTTGTCGCCATCTGCCGCACGTTTGTAATCTTTGGCTTCCGGTAATAATTTATATGAAACGCCATCCGTCAGAACGAACATCGAAACTTCAATACCGTTTAAAAATTCTTCGATAACTACTTTCCTGCTTGCTGCTCCGAACTTGCCGTTAAGCATTTCTGAAAGAGTTGTTTTTGCCGTATCAACAGTTTCACAAATTACAACTCCTTTGCCTGCCGCAAGTCCGTCTGCTTTGAGAACAAAAGGTGCATTAAGCGTTTCGAGAAATTCAAAACCCTTGTCAATATTTGCGAGCGTAAATGTTTTATAACGGGCTGTGGGAATATTGTATTTGAGCATAAATTCCTTTGCAAAATCCTTGCTGCCTTCGAGCATTGCGCCTCTTGCCGATGCTCCTGTTACGTAAATATGTTTTAGTTGTTCGCTGTTTGCAAAAAAATCGTAAATACCGTTCACCAGCGGTTCTTCCGTACCAACAACAAGCATATTTATCGCTTTTTCAATACAAAAGTTTTTGATTTTTTCAAAATCATTTACACCGATATTTACATTTTGTCCAAATAATGCCGTTCCCGGATTTCCGGGCGCAATATACAGGTTTTTTAATTTTTTGCTTTGCGCAATTTTCCATGCAAACGCATGCTCTCTTCCTCCCGAACCTAATAATAAAACATTCATCTTTGTAAAATTTAACTGTGAAATATTTGTCGCCTGCAAAAATAATAATATTATTCAAAACTTTATACAAATATTCCAAATACAAAACAAAAAAAATGACTGTTGAAAAATATGTACGCAGTATTTGCCTGAAAACAGGCACTATATCCGCAAAGGTATGATATGGAAGTTTGAAAGTTAAAACTTAACTTTACGTAACCAGAAAATACAGACAGAAGAAAGATGAATTGAATAAATATAATTATCTTTGCGAAAAAGATAGTCGAATGTTAATGTTAACAACAAAAACATATCGCTTGACAGCGACAGAAAATCACAAAGTTCTTTTTAGAAAATGTTTATTGTCATGTGTATTTGATTTACTGTCGGCGATGAGCGATGCGTTTCAGTATGCAAGACAGCATAATATCAAATACAGGATACATGCAGCATAAAATAGAGATAATAATATCACCCGAAGAAGCAGCCGACAACGATGCAATAAAAAGTATTGCGGCTCAAAAATTGGACATCGCCATTGACGAAATAAGCGATGTTCGTATTGAACGGAAATCAATAGATGCACGCTCGCGCGAACCTAAAATAAATTTACTGATTAGCGTTTTTTGCGGCGAAAAGCCAACTCCGTTGAAAGCAGATTTCAATTATCATAATGTAACAAACAAACAGGAAGTTTTGATTGTAGGTTCAGGTCCCGCAGGTTTATTTGCTGCTCTTCGTTTAATAGAACTTGGATTGAAGCCGATAATTCTCGAACGCGGTAAAAATATAAGCAGACGCAAAAGAGATATTGCCGCAATGATTCGCGGCAAAACTGTACACAGCGAATCAAACTACTGTTACGGCGAAGGCGGAGCGGGAACTTTTTCGGATGGCAAATTATATACACGTTCAAACAAGCGTGGTAATATTTATGGAATACTTCAACGTTTCCATTTTCACGGCGCTCAGGATGAAATTCTTTATGAAGCGCATCCTCATATCGGAACAGACAGACTGCCCGAAATTGTGAAAAACATGAGCAAAACGATTGTTGAATGTGGAGGCGAAATTTATTTCGACAGCAAAGTTGACGATATAATAATATCTAATAAAAAAGTATCGGGAGTGAAATGCGCAAACGGCAACATTTACACGGCAAATACGGTAATACTTGCTGCGGGACATTCGGCAAGGGATATATATGAACTGTTGGACAGAAAAAACATACAAATCCAAGCTAAAAATTTTGCTGTCGGCGTGAGGGTTGAGCATCCGCAGCCGCTTATTGATTTTATACAGTATCATCGTCCGACATCAAGAAAATTTTTGCCTGCTGCAAGTTATACGCTGACTGCACAGGTTCAGGAACGCGGTGTATATTCGTTTTGCATGTGTCCGGGAGGATACATTGTGCCGGCGTCAACTAATGTTAACGAAATTGTTGTAAACGGAATGTCATCATCTCGCAGGCACACGGCATTTGCCAATTCGGGAATTGTGGTTGAAACGCGAATTGAAGATTTAAAAGAGTTTGAACAGTATGAAAATCTTTGCGGATTAAGATTTCAGCAGCAGATAGAAAAGGCGGCGTTTGATAACGGCGGCGGCGGGCAGATTGCGCCCGCACAGCGTCTGACAGATTTTGTAAATTCCAAATATTCGTCAAGCCTGCCTGACTGTTCGTATCTTATCGGGTTGCAATCATCGCCGCTGCACGAATGGCTGCCCAATACCGTTTCAAAGCGTCTTCAGGAAGCATTTATGATTTTTAATAAAAAAAAGCGCGGATTTCTTACAGGCGAAGCATTGATAGTCGGAGTAGAATCGCGTTCATCTTCTCCCATCCGTATTCCGCGAAACGAAAACATGCAACATGTTGATATCGAAGGACTGTATGTTTGCGGCGAAGGCGCAGGATATTCGGGAGGTATAACATCATCGGCTATGGACGGAGAAAAATGCGCCGAAAAAATTGCCGAAATCAATAGTTTTTAAGACTGCAAACAATAGCCCGTCATTGCGA
>JAIRRX010000080.1 GCA_031255755.1 Prevotellaceae bacterium
TTATTTTTTTCATAATAATTTACATTTTAATTGTTTTATAATCATATTATCTTGGGTTAGGTTCCATTCCTGCGCTTATAACTGACGCCGGCAGTTGAATTGCTCTGCGCGGGTCGTCAAGCGTCAACTCATCCTGTATGGTAACGCCGTTGTTTCCATCAAGATATCGGCGGTATATGACTATGCCGAAGCGCTTAATATCAAACCAACGCAAGCCTTCAAACATTGTTTCGATACGGCGGAACTGTACAAGACACTGTAAAAAGTTTTCCTGTTCTTCCGAAACAACAGGAACTTCGGGATTAAGTCGCTTTTTCGGTGTGGGTTCGTCAGGTTTGTAATATACCTGCGCCGAATAAAAGTTATTTATAAATTCGCGAGTAAGTACTCTGGTTGTATTCACATGTTGCGACATCCATAAATACAAATCTTCCGTAGCCTTGTCGTAATCTTCGAGCATAATGTATGCTTCGGCTCTGCACAGCAGAGTTTCGTCTGTATGCAAAGCGGCATAAACCGTTCTGCGGTATCCGATTCCTGCTACAGGATCGGTATATTCAAAAAGAGACGGTAGTTTCGGAACCGCTATATAACCTGCCGTGGTGTATGAAAAAGACGGAAGTTTATACAGTCCCGAAGCGTATGCTCCCCAAGGACCAGCGGCTCTTACTGTTTCCGTACCTGCAAGATATGAAGAATGCATATATTTTTTACCTGTTGAATAATTTCCGAATATTCTTCCCATATTGGACATTCCCGTCATTAGTAGCAGATTTGCATTATGTTCGGGTTTGATATAATCAAGAGCAATTGGTCCGTATTCCTGTACAAGAGTCGGTAAATGGCTAAAATCGCGCAGTATTCTTTTAGGATTTTCGCCAAGCACTTCATTAGCGTAGGCAATAACCTTGTCGTATTTTTTGTAGAACAGATAAAAACGCGCAGCAAAAGCGTAAGCAGCCTTGCGGTTGAAATGATATTTAGGTACTGAGTAGATATTGTCGTCAATCAGCGGAAGAGCTTCTTCAATATCGCGTTCTATTTTTCTGTAAACTTCAGCAACCGACTCGCGTTTATAAGCAGGTTTTACCGTAACTTCCGGTTTTTCCATATATACAATACCAAGATCCGTTTCGCCATTGGCAATAGAATAATGTTTTGCAAATACGTTAACAAGATAAAAATGATGAAAAGCCCTTATCATAAGCGCTTCGCCGCGTTGCGGGTTCAGCCTTTCCGGATTTCCTGCTTTTTCGATAGCATCAAGAGCCTGATTGGCGGTTGCTATTGCAAGATAATATGTTTCCCATACACGTTTCGGCGATTCATTTCCTGCTTCCTTAATATCTTTCCACGCATACATTTCATCCTGAAGGAGGGAATATGATGTTTGCAGACTGCCTCTGTCGTCAACATTGTCCGACATCATTTCGGTAGTCCATACAAACAGATGAGTAGCATATCCGCTTCCCAGTAACAGGGTAATTTTTTCATCGGTATTTAATTCAAGTCTGTTATCGGGCATTTCGTCGAGAAACTTATCACACGAAACGTTTAATATCATTAATATAACAGACACTATTGATATAAGATATTTTTTCATATACATAATTTTTTATAGTCCTAATTTTAATGTCATTGTAATTTGTTTAGGCACAGGTAGAGAAACTCCGCCCGAACGTGAATATTCGGGATCCTGTCCGTTTAATTTGGAATCTGCATACAGCAAAAACAGGTTTGTAGCCTGAATTTTTGCGGAAAATGTTTTAAATCCCAAAGGTGTAATCCAATTAGAAGGAAAATCGTATGATAACGATATTTCTTTAAGACGGATAAAATCTCCATCGGCTACCCGCATATCCGAATAATTGTAGGCATTATACGCATAACTTAAATGTTCTATGTCTCTGTACTGACGATAAGTTGCAATAACGGGAATATTTGTGTATGCTTCGTCTCCCGGCAGTACCCAGCGGTTTTTAAATTCCTTGGGCATTGAACGTACGTCCGAATAGTAAGCTCTGAATACAGGGTCAAGCCGAACTTTGTTGCCAAAAGAATAGGTAATAAATACATTCAATCTGAAATTTTTATATCTGAAGATATTTCCAAGACTTCCAAAAATCGTAGGTTCGGTAGGTCCTTCATATTTAAGAAAATTTGTATTTGTTGATTGAAAATCAATACCCGTAGTCGTTATTGTTTTGTCTTCGTTTATGAAAGTCGGTATTCCATCTTCGTTTAATCCATTAAAAGGAATTGAGAACAAGCCTCTGTGAGCGTATCCCGTTTTGCCGAAACCCGTTCCGTTGACAAGATCCATCATTCTTCTTGTTGACAGAAGTTCTGTTATTTTATTTTTGGTATTGGAAAAGATAAGACTTGTTGTCCAGTCGAAATCTTTTGAATTGATATTCTTGGTTGTGAGTGTAAATTCAATACCGTGCGATTTCATTGTAGCAACATTTGCATATTTATCTACATCGCCGCCGACTCCTGTTGTGGTAATGGGACCTATAAGGTCAAAGTTGTTGCGCCAGTAAAAGTCAGCGCTAAAATTTATTCGGTTAGATAAAAATCCTAAATCCAAACCTAAATTCAACTCATGTTTCTTTTCATAAGTAAGTTCGCTGTTTTCCAATTCATTCATTCTAAGTACTGTTTCTTTGGCGCTTTCGTTAGGTCGCCATGGGCTGTAACTGTTTATAACCGCCTGCGAATTAGTTACAAACGATGGACCTCTGTCGGCTGTCAAACTGTATGATGCTTTCACTGCCGCATGAGACAGTACGGATTCAAATTTACTGAAAAATCCTTCTCTGTATATGTTCCACAAACCTGCTATATTCCATGTAGGCAACCATCGCGCCGAGCGTGATTTTCCAAGTTTGTTTGTACCTTCGTAACGCACTGTTCCGTTAACGGTATATTTGGTTTTATACGAATATGTTACAGTTGCAAAAGATGCAATATTTCGCGATCTTGATATTCCATTGGTAAAATAATTGGTATTCTGTTCGGCTCCATGTTTAAATACCTGATAAGCATAAAAGGGAACATCTCCTAACGAATACTGCCGTCCCCAGCCTCTAAACCACGACCTTTCTCTGTCAATAGAATTTACTTCCATACCTCCGTAAAAATTGACGATATGAATATCGTTAAAAGTATGATTCCATGTTACGGACATACGAAAATCGTAGCCGAGCATTTTATTGTCGGTACGGTTGTATATTCCTCCGTTCGGCAATATTGAGATAGGCAGAGCATAAGGAATATCAGGGTCGACGTAAAGAAAAGGATTATTGTCGCGTATTGTGGCATCGGGCATGGTGCGATAAGCCAGAGCCTGATTTGAATTATCCTTGATATTGTGTTCTACCGAAGTTGCCGAATATTTAACGGCTCCCAATAAAGACAATTCAAGATTTTTCATCGCTTTCCATCTTAATTCGCCCTGAAATTTCAAATCGGTTACGTTTATGTCCATGTAATTATTATTTAATTCGGAATTAATATTAAATGAGGCATAATTGCGCGTATAATATTCGTTAGGACTCATTGTTCGAGATGTATTCAGCGCATAACTGTAAGGATTGATATCAAAATCTCGCTTTACTTCTCCAGATACGGCATCCGTATCCCGACTTAATGTTCCGGGCGCTTTTTGCTTACGATATGCAGCATTTGAAATAAGATTCAACGACAAGTTCTTATATATGTTATAAGTAACATTTGTATTTGCCGTATAGCGATTAACAGAACTTGATTTTGACCATCCCGGGTCAAGCAGCGCGCTCATTGAAGCGTAATATGTGGTTTTATTCGTTCCGCCCGACATGCTTATAGAATGAGACTGCATAATGCTCGGTTTGAACAGTTCATCAAACCAGTCGGTATTTCTTCTTTCCGCCAAACGCAGATAAGCATTTTTTGCTTCTTCGGTATTTACCAATCCAAAAATTCCGTTTGTACGGTCATAAGTGTTTATCAACTGATACATTTTACCGTAAACGCCACTTTCCATGTCTCTTACGGTTGATGAAAGGTTTAACCATCCTTTTTGCTGCATTTCCTGATAAGTTCCCATTTGTTCCTGAGAATTCATAATATTGAAGTCTGCGTAACGCGGCACTAATCGTACGGTGTATTCGCCGTTGTAATTGATGCTGCTTACTCCAGATTTACCTTTTTTTGTTGTAACGACAATAACGCCTGCCATGGCGCGCGCTCCGTAAATTGAAGTTGCCGAACCGTCTTTCAGTATTTCAAAACTTTCGATATCATCGGCATTCAATCCTGCTATTGCAGAACTAATCAGCGTTTCGGCATCACCTGACGAAAGTCCATCCGAATCTACTTCGATTACATCTTCCATTACAATTCCATCAACAACCCATAACGGCTTGGAACTGCCGTAAATGGATGTAGCACCGCGCACTCTTATCTTAGGCGCTGTTCCGAAAGTTCCCGATACATTTTGCACAGAAACTCCTGCCGAACGACCTTCCAAAGCACGACTTACATCGGCAATACCGTTTAATTTTGCATTTTCAGCCGAAATATGGTCGGATGCTCCAGTAAACAAACGTTTGTCAATTCTTGTCATACCTGTTACAACGGCTTCCTGTAACAATGTCGCAGTTGCCTTTAGTCGTACATTTATCTCTTTTCTTCCGTTTATTTCAACTTCTGCTGTTTCGTAGCCGATAAACGAAAATATCAGTACTCCGGTAGATGGAGCAGTTATGGCAAACGAACCGTTATCGTCTGTATTTATAGCCGTAGTGGTTCCTTTCACAATAACAGATACAAAGGATAATGCTTCGCCTGTTTCATCATCAATTACGGTTCCCGTAATTTTTTCCTGAGAATAGGCATTGCAAATCCCAATCATCAAAATCATTAATATTAATAAGATTCTCTTCATGTTAATTTTGTTTTACATTTAAATTTGATTTGTCCTATAATTTACATTATGTTAACTTTCATTCGCGAAAGTAATTATTATTTCAATAAGTTACAAATTTTAGATGTTCTCAAAATTTTAGCTTTTAAAGTTTAATATATTGATTTGATGAAGTTTAAAACTTAACATAATGTAAATTATAGGACAAAATTTTTTTTAGGACTGTTAAAAATATGATTAATGAAAGGTCATTATGATGTTGAAAAAGAGGGAAATCAATTTATTTTTTAAATTTTAGTATTGTTTTACTATGCCAATGTTAAGGGATTTTGTAATTTAATTTATTGATGTTCGGTAAATAACAGGTAATTATTTCAACAGATTTGCGGCAAAAAAAACTTCACGTATTGAAGCATACATATCATTAAAATATTCCGACAATTTATCTGTTGATACAAATTCGGCTCTTTCTATGTCTTCGGCTTCTTGAGGGATTAAAGTTTCCGAATCGCAAAACATTTCGTACCAAAAATTGCGTTTCATCATCCATTTGCCATTCATAAAAAAACAATGATATGTTTCGGTTAAAAAATTACTCATCATGATATTCGATATTCCACATTCTTCCTTGACTTCGCGAATCGCAGTATGCACAATATTTTCGCCGTCTTCCTGTTTGCCTTTGGGTAAATCCCAATGTCCGTAGCGGTATATAAGCAATATATCTCCGTCGGCATTGCGCACAAGACCGCCACCTGCAGAAACCATATCAAATAAATCGCAAAAAGCGACAAATGCTGTATATTCGTCTTTGCAAATCACATAAAATTCGTTTGTTTCCAACTCAGATAAGAATTTATTAAACAGGTTATGAAGTTCTGAAAACTGATGTAATTCATAAATATTATCTTCTTGTGTTTTTAGAATTTCGGAATTGCTGTCAAGGATAAATAATCTGTCGTTAAAAAAGATTTTTTTCATAATCACATTTTGCAAATTAATGTACAGTACAATTTTTTGTTTCAGACAGGAAGACAACAGTCAAAATATTTAATATTACAAAAATATGTTTCTCGTCATTAATTATTATTTTTGCACAAAATTATAAAATATGAATGAAATATCAAAACAAATAGCGAACAGTCTGTTGCAAATTAAAGCGGTAAAAATAAATGTCCAAAAGCATTTTATATGGGCTTCGGGATGGAATTCACCGATTTATTGCGACAACAGAAAAATACTTTCATATCCCGAAATTCGGAAATTGATTTATACCGCTTTTGCCGAAAAAATAAATGAAAAATACGAAAATTGCGAATTTATTGCAGGCGTTGCAACAGGAGCAATCGCGCACGGAGTATTGGTTGCGGAGATTTTGAAAAAACCTTTTGTATATGTTCGTTCGGCGCCGAAATCACACGGAATGGAAAATTTGATTGAAGGCGAATTGACCGAAAACAGTAAAGTTGTTGTTATCGAAGATTTGATTTCGACAGGCGGAAGCAGTATCGCAGCCGTTGATGCAATCAGAAAAGCAGGTTGCAAAGTGCTTGGAATGTTGGCAATTTTCAGTTATGAATTTGATGCTGCAATCAAAAACTTTGCTGCTGCAAACTGTGATTTAACAACACTTTGCAACTACACAACACTTTTAAACGAAGCAACAAAATGCGGTTATATAAATGACAGTGATATAAAAACTGTCGGCGACTGGAGAAAATCACCAGAAACTTGGAGAAAATAAAATGCAGGAATATATAAGTAAAACAGTAGCCATACAGCGCCAAGCCGAAGATATTTATACTTTTTTTTCGGATTTCGACAAATTTTCACAGTTAATTCCACGAGACAAAATTGACGATTTTCAGGCAACAACAGACGAATGTACATTTTCGGTAAAAGGTATTGCAATGGGGCTGAAAATCCTTGACAGAACGCCTTTTTCTATGATAAAATACATGGGAATAGGAAAACTTCCGTTTGAATTTTTATTTTGGATACAGTTAAAGCAAACTGCGCCTTACGATACACGGATGCGACTTGTATTACATGCAAAAATGAACATGATGATGAAAATGATGCTAAAAGGCAAACTGCAAACGACTTTGGATTCATTTGCCGAACAGATTTCTTCAGCATTTAACGGAAAAACAGGTTGTTAAACGTATTCGATTTTGTATTCAAACAAATACGTTTAAAAATAATTTGTTTCCAAGCCGACTATATCGGTAAGCAGATTGTTTGCCAAACGACTTGCGCCTATTCTGAACAGTTTATTATTCAATATGTTTTCGCCAAGCGTTGCTTTTACTATGTTGTAATATACAAGCGCTTCGGTGGAAGTTGAAATCCCGCCCGAAGGTTTTATTCCTGTCTGTCGTCCGCTTTTTGCTTTATAATCGCTGATTGCTTCACACATTACGCAAACGGCTTCGGGTGTTGCCGCATCATAAAATTTACCTGTGGATGTTTTTATAAAATCAGCGCCGGCTTCCATTGCAAGCAGCGATGCTGTTCTGATTAACTGCAAATCTTTGAGCGCTCCCGTTTCAAGAATAACTTTAACATGCGTATCGCCTACGGCTTTTTTAATTTGTTCGATTTCATCAAAAACAAATTCATAATCTTTTTCCAAAAAACGACCCACAGATATTACAATATCAATTTCATCCGCTCCGTTTTCTATTGCCAGAAGGCTTTCTTTGATTTTTACATCAACAAATGTTTGCGAAGCAGGAAATCCTGCCGTAACCGAAGCAATATTTACATTTTTATCGGTAAGATTTTTGCGCACTGTGCTTACAAGAGCGGGATACACGCATATTGCCGCAACATTAGGTAAATTACGATAAACATTAGAAAAATCATTGACTTTTTCTGTCATTTTTTTCAGTTGCGATAATGTATCGGTAGCGTTTAACGTTGTTAAATCAATGCTGTTGAAACATCGTTTTAAGTCTTCCGGGTTAATGTTTTTTGCCGATTGTTTTGCATTTTCGACTTTTTCAGATATGTTTTTTCCGTTAACTTCGAGATTATATTCTTTTAATATCTTTTTCATAATTATATTTTTTAAAAAATTTTGTCATTCAATATTATTTATAATTTTCAATTTGTAAAAATACAGATTTTCGCTTTTCGTTATATTCGGAATTTGTAAAGTTTTTGAGAATAAAATATTCCAAATAACAGAGCGCAAAAATCAAAAATGTTTCATATCAGATTCAATCTAATTTCGGATACAAAAATAATCAAAAAATCAATTACGAAACAGGAAATAAGAGATTATTATAAAACAATAATCTCTGCCTGCGCCAAACAATTAGTAATCTTGTCGTATCATGTTAAGTTGATTTGAAAAACAGAACTGTGAATTATTGATTTTCTCGGGAAATAAACAAAATAAATATAGATTGCTGTCTCTACATTCCTCGCAATGACGTGCTATTTCACCCTTATGGGTTCGCAATGACGTACGAAACAATCAGGAAAGGGCGAAGCCCTTACAGCAATAGCACAGGGCAACGCCCTGTGAAAAAAACAAAAGGCAAAATTAGCCCTGAAAGGGCGTAAGCAAAAAATAAAGATTAATAATAATGAAGAAAGAAAACAAAACAAGCACGTCATTGCGAGGACAAAGCCCGAAGCAACAATAACAATTCTTTCAGGAGGAAGCAATCAAAAGCGACGTATTTTTAATCTAATCTATTTAAAGAATAAGTCTATTATTCAAAAACTGTTCGGAGTTAATATTTTTTTGTAAAACACAAATCCTTTCAATCAAACGATTGAAAGGATTTGTGTTTATTATTAAACAAACTTCTTTTAGTTTATTTTTATATTTTGTCTGTTTATTGTTTCAATCCTTCGCGTTTCAGTAGTGGATAAACGTTTGGAGAATGTCCTCTGAAATCAATATACAGTTTCATTAAATCGTCGGTATAACCACGTTCAAGAATATTTTTGCGGAAAGATGTTGCTGTGGCTTTATCGAAATATCCTTTTTCTACGAACGCTTCAAAAGCATCAGCATCAAGTACCGCAGACCATCGATAACTGTAATATCCGGCAGTATATCCTCCTGAAAAAACATGTTTGAAATATGTACTGCGATAACGCGGAACTATTTGTGGAATTAATCCTGTTTTAAGCATTTCATCCTTTTCAAACTTATTAATATCGGCAATAGGCTCTGTGGTTGAACGTGTATGATAAGCCATGTCAAGCAAAGCCGCAGCAAGGAGTTCTACATTAATAAATCCCTGATTAAATTTTTTACTTTCATTAATTTTATTAACAAGTTCGTTCGGAATATTTTCGCCAGTTTCGTAATGGCGTGCATACATGTTCAATACTTCGGGAAGCAAAGCCCAGTTTTCCATTATTTGAGATGGCAGTTCAACAAAATCGGTAGGCGTGTTTGTTCCTGCTACACTTGGATATGTACAATCGGAAAGCAGTCCGTTAAGAGCGTGTCCGAATTCATGAAAAACGGTAGATACTTCGTCAAGATTTAGCAATGTGGGCTTGTCGGCAGCAGGACGTGCAAAATTGAAAACAAGCGAAACAACAGGACGAACATCAACGGTTTTGGTTTCTGATGTTGTTTTGTCTTTTGTGCAAATACGATGCTGTGTGCGAAATTCGGTCATCCATGCTCCAACGCCTTTTGTAGGACGAACATAAAAATCAAAATACAAAATACCGACATGTTTTCCATCGGCTTCCTGTACTTCATAAGCAACAACATCTTCGTTATAAACAGGAATATCGTTATGTTTGATAAATTGCAACCCGTAAAGTTTTAATGCAACATCAAAAATGCCTTGCATTACATTGTCAAGACTGAAATAAGGCAACAGCATTTCTTCGTTAAGGTCATATTTTGCAGTGCGAATCTTTTCGGCATAATAACTCCAATCCCATGGTTCTAATTTGAATTGTTCACCGCTTTCAAATATCATTCGTTGAATATCGGCGGCTTCCTGTTTTGCAAGCTGCAATGCTGGTTCCCATATCTGCAACAGCAATTGTATTGCTGCTTCAGGAGTTTTTGCCATTTTGTTTTCGAGAGCATATTCGGCATAATTTTTATATCCGAAGATTTGTGCTTTTTGGGTTCTTAAAACAACCAGTTCTGTTATATCTTTCTTGGTATCATCTGCATTGCCATTATTGCATCGCATAATATAGCCCTTGAATATCTTTTCGCGTAAATCGCGATTTTTTGCTGTTTGCAAAAATGGAAATATTGAAGCACGGTCGAGAGTGAAAACATATTTACCTTCAAGTTCGTTTTGCTTTGCAGTTTCGGCTGCGGCATCAATAAGTGATTGAGGCACGCCTTCGCAGTCTTCGATACGGTCAACCACAAGTTTAAATGCGTTGGTTTCATTGCGTACCTTTGTTTCAAATTCGAGTTCGAGCAGAGATAGGCGTTCGTTTATCCGGCGTATTTCCGCTTTTTGTTCTTCGTTCAGATTAGCGCCGTTGCGTACAAAACTTTTGTATGTTTTTTCGAGCAGCATTAACTGTTCACGGTTTAAACCGAGTTCATCCTTTCTTTCATAAACCTGTTTGATTTTATCGAACAAGCCTGCATTAAGACTAATATCATTATTATGTTTCGATACTCTTTTCACAATCTCTCCAGAAATTGAATCAAGCGAACTGGTAGCATCGCATGACCGCAAATTTTCAAAGGTAAGATAAACTCTGTCGAAAAGTTCGCTGCTAAATTCATAAGCAACTATTGTATTTTCAAAATCAGGCATGGCTGTACTGTTTATTATAGAATCAATAACAACATTCTGCTGTTTTATTCCTTCTTCAAGTGCAGGAATAAAATGAGAAGGGGCAATTTTGTTGAACGGCGGTACGCCAAACGGCGTGTCATACCGACACAAAAACGGATTATCACACGAATTTGATTTCTTGTTATTACACGCAGCAAGCGTTAATCCCAATGATAGCATAAATATAATTTTTTTCATTTGACAAATATTTTTAATTAATTTTGTTGCAAATATACAAATTTT
>JAIRRX010000138.1 GCA_031255755.1 Prevotellaceae bacterium
TCTTTTTTCTGATTTTCATGATATTTTGTGAACTTTTTAATCTATTTTAAAATTAATATGTACCTTTGCGCAATTTTTAAAAATAAAAGGAAATGAAAAAACTAAATAAATCATGGCAAATTGTTGCTGCAACCGTTTTGATAATGTCTGCTTTTGCATGTAACACAAATAAAAACAAATCAAGCATTGAATTTATACCTGTAACTGTTACCGACAGCAGTTCAAATTATTCGGATGACACAACAATGTTTAATATCATTCAAATAAATTATCTTGAAGCAAAATCAAACACCGATGATTCTATTGCCAACATTATAAATCAGGACTTTTTTGCATATTTGCAGCAGTTCTTTTTTGCCGAAAACGCTGATATGACAATGACAAAGGACAATATTCAAGATATTATTGCTTCGGAAATAAAAACATTCATAAAAGATATTAGCGAAGAAGAATCGCTTGCCGATTGTGAATCGTGCAGAATTGCCGAATTGTCTATAGGCAGTTCCGTATATCAAACCGATAAAATTATTTCTTTGGTTTACAGATATTATCAATATTCGGGCGGAGCGCACGGCGATTCGGGCTGTATGGCTTTTAACTACAACAGAGAAGATGGCGCTCCGATTACTATTGACAATCTGACTGCCGATATTGATGAACTTACTGAAATTGCAGAAAAAGCGTTTGTCGAACAAAACGGAACGCTTGCCGATTACTGGTTTGAAGATGACAGGTTTTATCTGCCTGAAGTATTTTATTTTGAAAAAAACAAAATAGTATTCTGTTATAATATTTATGAGATTGCTCCTTATACGGCAGGCTCTATTATTTTGGAACTCAATAATGATGATGTTAAACATCTTATTGATTATATAAACTGAAAAATATACGAACATATTTCAAAAATTACCGGATATGTCTGGTAATTTTTTTATGATTAAAAACAGCAAACATGCAAAAAATACGTAATATAGCAATCATTGCCCACGTTGATCATGGAAAAACAACGCTGGTTGATAAAATGATTTTGCAGGGAAAAATATTTCGCGACAACGAAAAGGCAGGCGAACTTATTCTCGACAGTAATGATTTGGAACGCGAACGCGGAATAACAATACTCGCAAAAAATGTTTCGGTACAGTATAAAGATTATAAAATCAATATTATTGACACGCCGGGACACGTTGATTTCGGCGGCGAAGTAGAACGTGTACTGAATATGGCTGATGGCGTTTTGCTTTTGGTTGATGCTTTTGAAGGTACAATGCCGCAAACACGTTTTGTCTTGCAAAAAGCATTGGCGCTGGGATTGAAGCCGGTAGTTGTTATCAATAAAGTTGACAAACCAAACTGCCATCCCGATGATGTAAATGAACAGGTTTTCGACCTTATGTTTAATCTTCATGCAAGCGAAAATCAACTTAATTTTAAAACAGTTTACGGAAGCGCAAAACAGGGTTGGATGTCCAACGACTGGCGAAATCCCACAAAAGATATTACCACATTGCTTGATACCATTCTCGAAGAAATTCCCGAACCCGACATTGTGGAAGGTACGCCTCAACTTTTAATTACTTCGCTTGAATATTCTCCTTACGTAGGACGAATAGCAATAGGAAAACTTACTCGCGGCGTTTTACATTCCGGCGACAGTATCTCGCTTGTAAAACATGACGGCGTTTCCGAAAAAACAAAAATACGCGAGCTTATGATTTTTGAAGGTTTATCAAAAACAAAAGTCAGTGAAGTTCGTTGCGGCGACATTTGTGCCATAGTCGGCGTAGATGGTTTTGAAATAGGCGACACCATTGCAGATTATGAAAATCCCGAAGCGTTGCCGCCAATAGCGGTAGATGAACCCACAATGAGCATGACATTTACAATAAACGATTCTCCGTTCTTCGGCAAAGATGGAAAATTTGTAACATCACGTCATCTTAAAGAAAGATTAGACCGCGAACTTGAAAAAAATCTTGCCCTGCGAGTGAAACCCGGAGTAACAGCAGATTCGTTTATCGTGTACGGACGCGGAGTTCTGCATATCAGCATACTTGTTGAAACAATGCGCCGCGAAGGTTACGAATTGCAGATAGGACAGCCCAAAGTTGTTGACAAAAATGTGAACGGACAGCGTTGCGAACCTGTTGAACACCTCACTATTGACCTGCCCGAAGAATTTTCCGGAAAAGCAATTGAAATGGCAACGCGGCGCAAAGCAGCACTTTTGCACATAGAACATCGGGACGACCGCGTACATCTTGATTTCGACATTCCCGCACGCGGACTTATCGGATTGCGCAGTAATCTGCTTACAGCCACACAGGGAGAAGCAATAGTTGCTCATCGTTTCAAAGGTTTTGAACCTTATAAAGGCGATATCGAAAAACGACAGAACGGCTCGCTTGTTGCTCTCGAAACAGGTATGGCTATTGCTTATGCGATGGATAAATTGCAGGACAGAGGCAAATTTTTTATCAGTCCGGGCGAACAGATTTACGCAGGGCAGGTGATAGGCGAACACTCGCGCAGCGAAGATTTGTCAATAAATGTATGCAAAACAAAAAAACTTACAAACGTTCGCGCATCAGGTTCGGACGAAAAGGCGATTTTGCCTCCGCCCGTAGTTTTTAGCCTCGAAGAAGCCCTCGAATATATTCAGGAAGATGAATATATCGAAGTAACGCCCAAATACATGCGCATGCGCAAAATAATACTCAACGAAAACGAACGCAAACGTAAAAGTAAAGCATAAATCATACGAAAAGAGGAACCTGTTGATTAAAACATATTCCTCTTTTTATTTGGTATTGTATGCAGGCTGTTTGCCTCTGTTTTATTCTTTTTTCCTGTTCAGCAGGTTATTCAGGATGCTTGACGCTTTATCCTTTATTTTTTCTTCTGCCTTGTGCTTTGCAGAATCAATTACCGTTTCGAGTTTTTCTTTTGCCTGATGTTTCAAAGAATCAACTGTTGCGTTTATGTTTTCTTTGATACTCTCTGCGCCGCCGCCGAGAACTGACGAGGTTGCGCTTCCGTATTTAGGCAAGCCAATGTTGAACGCAGGATTTTTCATTGTTCCTGTAATTTTTACGCCTACCTTTATTTTACTGTTTGCATTTGACCCTGAAATTCCCAATTTTGACAGTGTGTTATTTATTTCTGTTCCAATCTTTCCTGCCGGAATATCAATATCCGCATCATAGTTTAAATTGTTTGCAAGCCCGTGTTCTCCACCGATTTTCATATCAAAATTTCCTAATTTTACATCAAAGGGATGTACTTTTATCATGCCGTTTTTGATTGCAAAATGCAGATTTACGTTTTTTATTGATTTTACGCTGTCTATTTTCAGAAGATTTGCCAGTTTGTTGACGCTTTCATTTGCCGACAGTAAAATATCTTTGGTTTTGAAAGAGCCTTCGGCGTTCAGCGTATTGTAATCGATATTCATATTTTTATCAAGTTCAGAACTGAAATCAAACAACAGACTTATTTTGCCGTCGGTATTTTTCAATATCGGAGCTAATTTTCCGAATATGTCAAATGATTTTGCAGCATCGTTAATATGTACATCTGCAAGCGACAAATTCAGTTTTACTGCTGCCCTGTCGGTGTTTTGAGCAAAATACGAACCTGTAAGATTTATCTGTCCGCCTGCCGTATTGCTTGCTATTTTGTCAATATTGAGTTTTCCTTCTTTCAGGCTCATTTTACCTGTAAAGTTTGTCATTGTGATATTGTCGTAAACCAGTTTATCGGCATTTGCGTTTATTGCAAAGTCAATATTTGCAGGTAAAATTATTACTCCAGTATCCGAAACGCTGGCAGATCCTGTTTCGGAAGGCGGAGTTATTGTAAGAAAATCATTACAGTCAAACAGTGTTGATTTAAGATTAAGATTGCCTTTCAGCGGATTGCCCTTGAATACGTATGGAAGTATGTTTTCAAAATGCCCCGAAAGATGCAAATCGCTTTTACCCATTGTTGCATCAAACGAATTAAGTTGACAATGTACGGGTTTGAATGTAAGTGATGCATCTTTTATATCCATCTCGGAAGCCATGCCGTCAATTTTCATTTTGAAATTGCTTATCTGTAATGCGCCGCTGAGAGTTATTTTTTCATACTGTTTCTTTTCTACTTGCGACAGCAGTCCTGCAAAGGCAATATTTGCATTCAGCACGCCGTCAAGCGACATGTTGATAAGAGGCAAACATTTGCGTAATGATGAAAAATCAATCTTGCCGTTTGCTGCAAAATGCATTTCCGGATCAGTAAACGGATACAGCACCTTACCCGAAAGAGAAAACGGATTGTTGATTACATTCAAACTGAATTTTGACAGATTGATAATGCTGTTTGCATCTTTATTTTTATCCAAAATCATATCAAGGTCAATATTAAGATTTTTTATTGCTTCCGAAAAGCCCGAATATTTTATATATCCGTCTTTCACTTTCAAAGCAAGTGTTATGAGCGGCGTGGATGTTTCACTGAGCAATCCTTTTACTGCCGCATTCATCGACAGGTCGCCTTGCGTATCTATGTCGTTTACTTCGGCTACGATGGAAGAAGGAATTAATCCAAGTAATGATTTCAGCGATGGAACTTTTAATCCAAAAGTCAAATCAAAATCGGCGCTGCCGTCATTTATTGTTTTAACAGCGCCATCGGCTTGCATAACCATTTTGTTGATATGTATTTCATTTTCCTTTAATGTGAATATGTTATTAGTCATGTCGGCATCGATGTTGCCGTCTATTGCAAGCGCAATACCGGATACGATTGGCGACCGATTGCTGTAAGCGCTCACATTGTCAGATTTGATTGATAAGGCAATTACATCGTGAGCCGCCGAAAGTTCTCCTTTCAAATTAAGATTCATATTTTTTATGCTTGCGAGCATTGCAGCCGCTTCATCGTCATAAATAATATCGGCATTTTGTATTGCAAACTTTTCGAGGCTCAATTTAAATTCCGATGATTCTTCTTCCGCTGTTTCATCTGTCGATGTTTCATCCGGTTTCATTATGTTCCAGTTGGCGTTACCGTTTGCAAGGAGGCGCGCTTTGATATAAGGCTGGTCAATCAGCACCGATTTGATTATAAAATTACCTTTGATAAGTTCCCAAACGTCAACAACTACTGATATTGATTTAATATCGGCAAGCGTGTCGCCTTCAAAATCATTAATACCTGCGATGCTTATGTTTTCAAGCGATACAGTTACATTGGGAAACGTTTTCAGAAGAGATATTTTAAGATTGTTAAAATCTACCTGTGCGTTTACGTTTTCGTTGATTGTTTTCTTGGCAATGGATTCTATTTTACCTCTGAACAGTGTTGGCACGCTAATAACGAGCAATACCAGCAGCGCAATTATAATTGCCAGCGATTTGAATATGATTTTTAATGCTTTCATAATTTTGCAATTTTAATATTTTTACTGTTGCAAAATTAGATAAAATATTTTGAATGTCATATTTAATATATGTGAAAAAATGAATATTTTTTTCAAATAACAGGCGTCTTTTTAATAAAATGCTAATTTTAAGCAATAAAACGGGCAATACTATTTTTTCTCAGGAAAGTTTTTATTGGCTACATTCAGGCGCTTGCGGGTACTTTCAAGAGTTTTGCGTAATGCTGCATGTTCCGTTTCGGTAAAAAGTTGCCGACTGTCGTAGAATTTATTTGCAGGGATGATGTAAAAATTTGTTTTCCTGTTTTCAACATGGCGGTGGCGCAAAATCAGCGAGTATTTGCAATCTGCAATTTTTGTGGCGGTATCGTTTTTTACTAATGCAATATGTGCCATTGCGCCTATGTCGGTATGTTCATAATTTTGATTTGATACTGCATTGCCAAGCGAATACACAACAGCCGATTTGATATTTCCATCGGCGTCTGTCTGCGTTTCCATAGGCTGAACAACATGAGGATGCGAGCCTATAATAAGATTTATACCGTGTGAAGTCATAAATTCGGCAAGCATTTTTTGCTCGGAATTATGTTTAAGTTGATATTCAAGACCCCAGTGTATAAGGCAAATTATCATGTCGGGATTACGCTGTTTTGCAAGTTTTATATCATTTGCAATATCTGCCGTATCAATCATATTAACAATATTGGGATATGTAACAGGCAATCCGTTTGTGCCGTAGGTATATGACATAAAAGCAATACGAAATCCTTTTATATCTATAATTTGCGGATGCGAAAACATCTTTTCCGCAATATTTCTGTATGTGCCTGTATGATACATTCCAAGCCTGTCGATAACATCAAGCGTGCGTGTTATGCCTTTTGAGCCTCTGTCGCAACTGTGATTATTTGCTGTTGACAGTAAGTTTATTCCTGTTTTTTTTAATGTTTCCGCTATTGCATCGGGCGCGCTGAAACACGGATAACCGCTATACGGAGCGCCTGCCAAAGTAAGTTCAAGATTTGCCACTTTGAAATCCGCATACTTGATTTCATTGGCAACAAACGAAAAGCACGAATCATAATCGTATGTTCCGTTCGGCATTTTTGCGGCATCTATTTGAGGCATGTGCTGCATTATATCGCCTATAAACACAAGCCGCAACGTATCGCTGCAAAACAGATGACATGTAAAAAAGCAATAAAGAAAAACAAATATAAATATACGTTTCATAATGACATGCCTGCTTGTTAAAATATCTTTTTGGCTTCGTTTTTGACTGAATTGATTGCCGTTTGAATTAAATTGCTGTTACCATCGGCGGCATAACTTTCCACAATCAGTCGGGCAAATCCAAGCGAAGAATCTTCGGCATGTATTTTTGCCGCAGATTCGTTGATGTGCATTATTACGCTTTCCTTTGCCGCCTTTGTCGTTTCCCAAGTATCATTGCTGACGTAAAGTTGCTGCGAAAGGTTGTGTTCAAATTCTTCGCGAACGCTCGAAAGCAGCAGCACGTGAAAGTCCTGACAGTTCATATTTTGCCTGTGTGTTCGCACAACAAGAGACGCAGGATTGATGCGTTCCAGAAAAAGTATTAATCGTTCGCACGCCTGCAAACGCATTGTAACTGTTGCCTGTCGTGATGTTTTTTTTAACTGATAATTCCGCTGCGCTTCATCGTTTCTCAACATTTTTTGCAAAACAATATAAACACTTATTGCGACAAGTAAAGCAGGCGCAATAAAAAACACAAGTTGAGTAAAATCATTCATAATTATTATTGTAATAAACAGATTATTTTACAAATGTATGAAAATTTTTAATTACTGCAAACAAATAAATTAACATACAAACAATTATTTTAATGATACGGGAAAAGATTTTTTTGATTGATGATTTATATTATATTTATTATATCTATTATAATTTATACAAAAACAATATATTATAATATGTATGGGAGATTTTTTAAAAAATATTAATGTAAAAAATATTTGAAAATAATATAACTTTACAGAGATATTATATTATGATATAAATAATAACTCCATAACCGATAAGTATAAAAACATTGCGCCCCTCAGGCAAAAATATTATTGGAAAAGATGCAATTAACGCTTCGGAACATATTATAAAACTCTCGGAGCGTGCTACAAAGCTCTCGGAGCATGCTACAGAACTCTCGGAGCATGCTACAAAACTCTCGGAGCATGCTACGGAACTCTCGGAGCATGCTACGGAACTCTCGGAGCATGCTACAAAACTCTCGGAGCATGCTACGGAACTTACGTAGTTGAATACGCGGCTCGCGGAGTCGAATACGCGGATTATAAATTTAATCATATTGTATATTTTTATACCTAAAATAAAAATATTAAAACAATTAATAAAAACCTGAACATTCCGAAAAACGATGTTGATATTAACATCGCCTGTTGCATGCACAAAGCAGGCAAAAGCGCATCATTGCAGATAAGCAGGCGCATCACAGACGGCGATGGGGAAATTGGCGGAGGGTTGTTTTGGGGATATATTCATTGAGTTTCGTAAACATTAGATATATTTGCAGGTTCAAAATAAAATATTATGAAATCAAAAAAGAAAAAACTGACAGCGTTTGCATTTGTTTTTCTGCTTTTTGCAGGGGCTTTTGCAGGATATAAATTTTATGAATATTTCTACGCTCCGAATACGAACATCGTGGCAGCCGATTTTTTTTATATCCCGACAGGGTCTAATATTGATGATGTTTTTAATATGCTTGAAAAACAAAATATTGTTGTTGATATGAGTTCATTTAAGCGTGCGGCAGGTTTTTTGAAATTCAACAGTGCAAAGGCAGGACGTTATAAAATAACAAAACGCATGGGGAACAGGGAATTTATAAGCATGCTGCGTTCAGGCAACCAGTCGGCGATAAAAATAACATTTTCGGGAAATATCCGCAGTAATGAAAAAATTGCATCCATTGCCGCCCGATACCTTGAAACGGATTCAACATCAATTATTGAAGCGTTAAACGATAATGATTTTATCGGCAAATTTGGTTTCAACAGTCAAACGGTTATAGGAATGTTTATCCCCAATACTTATGAGATATACTGGAATATCAGCGCAAATGATTTTATCGAACGAATGTACAGAGAATATGAGAAGTTCTGGAATGACAGCCGTAAATCAAAACTTCGGCAAACAGGCTTTACGCAGGCAGATGTAAGCATAATAGCATCGATTGTTTACGAAGAAACAAATAATATTGACGAAATGCCTGTAATAGCAGGAGTTTATATAAATCGAATAAATGCGGGAATGTTGCTGCAAGCCGACCCGACAGTAAAATTTGCGCTGGGCGATTTTTCCATTCGCAGAATATTAATCCGCCACACTGCTTATGATTCGCCTTACAATACTTACAAATATAAAGGTTTGCCGCCATCGCCGATTTGCATGCCATCAATAGCGGCAATAGATGCCGTGCTGAATTATGAACATCACGATTATTATTATTTCTGTGCAAAAGATGATTTTTCAGGCAAACATAACTTTGCAAAAACGCTTTCTCAGCACAATCAGAACGCCCGCGCCTATCAGCGAGCCTTAAACAGCAGAAATGTACGGTAGAATTTAATCGGGCAATTCTTCAAAAATTCGATAAATATCTTCTCTCGGCGAAGGCGCAGGAGATTTCAAAAGTTTGCCGTCCTTATCAATAAGGTAATAGGTAGGGAAAGTTCTTACATCATATTCCTTAATTATATTTTTACTGTTGTTGCAAATCAAAAAAGTCCAGTTTATTTTTTCCGTATTTACAAAATTTTCAATATCATCTTTACTGTCTATGCAAAGCGACAGGAAATGAATTTTTGCGCCGAACTGCTTCTCCAAATGTTTCATCATATAAAAATCCTGAATGCAACCGTAACTGTTGACGCTGAAAAATCCGAGATAAACATATTTTCCATAAAACGATTTTAAAGATTTTTTGCTGCCGTGCAAGTCGTAAAGTTCAAAATCGGGAGGGAAATATCCTGCAAGCAGATGAATTATTGCATTGTGAATATCTTCGGCAATAATTTTATTGACGGCGTTTGCGGTTTCTTCTGCTATAGAATTAACAATTTTGAGCAGCGCAGAGCGCGAAAAATTACTTTCGTAAAATTCACCGTACGCATTTTGCAAAATTACAAAGTCGCAAAAGTCCTTATCGTGCAAATAATCATCCTGATTTAATATTTGACGGATTTCAGCAAGATTGCCTTTGTTAATCGCCTGCCTGAAAACTCTGCCCTGCGCCTGCTGCGTGCGGTGCAAAAAATATTTTTCGTTAATATGATTAAACAGTTCGCAGTATGCAGGATTGCCGTACAATACAGGTTGATTGACAAAATATTCGTTTTGCAGATTTTTAAGCGGCTTCAATTTAAATACATATTCAAGCGAAGCAATGCGGTATTTTGCATAGCCGTTCACAAATTCATTATCACTGACGGTCAACGAATTTTTAAAAACAGCAAGTAGCGAGTCTTTAAAATCTCTGTCGTTTTCCTTGTTGTTTTTTGCTGTCGCCAATATTGCGTCATCGCTTTTACTGTCAATATCCATTAACTGCCTATTCAGATTTCTACCATCTTTTTCCGTTACGTTTGCGGAGATATAAACAGGTTCAAAAAACGGATTCAGTTTTTCTTTTTCGTCGAGCAATATTTTTTCAGAAAATTCAACATTTATCTCCGAGTTTGGTTCGGCAAAAAAATAATAAATCAATTTTTCATAATGCATAAATATATATTGAATGTCATTAATATCAACGGTTACGGCTGCATTGCCTGCGCTGTCTATTTTACATTCTGCAAGTTTTTTTTCTTTTTTGGTAATATAATTGTCATATCTGCACAAAATCAGCGTGTCACCTTTGTATTTCGGCGCAGATATTTTGATATGCGTTTGAGAATACGCATCGGAAGCGCCAATTAATAAACACACAAAAAGTAAAAAAGTTTTCATTTGCATTTATTTATTCATATAATCATCAATATTTATTTTATTTGGGATAAATTGATTTGCATTTCCGTTGTTAGCAAGAATATCACGCACAATAGACGAACTTATTGGCGTATATTTGGTTGATGTCAACAAAAATACGGTTTCTATTTTCCGTTCCATCTGTTTGTTAACCTGCCCGACGCTTCGTTCAAATTCAAAGTCGGCAGAAGTTCTCAAACCGCGAATGATAAAATAAATATTTTTTTTTCGGCAGTAATCAACAGTAAGCCCATCATAACTGTCAACTTCGATTCTGTTATTGCCTTCAAAAATTTTCTGTATCATTTCCATACGGGCATCAATACTGAAAAAACCATGTTTTTGAGCATTGTGTCCGACGGCAATAATAATTTTGTCAAACAGTTGAAGAGCGCGAATTACAAGGCTTTCATGTCCTATTGTAAACGGGTCGAACGAACCCGGAAAAATTGCAATCTTTTTCATATTTTTAATTTGAAAACATAAACAAAGATACTTTAATTTGATTAACTGTAATCATTTTTGTTTCAAATAACGGTAAATTTATGAAAAGCATAAATTCACATATAAAATTGGTATATTAACAATTAATTTGTTTCTTTGTAAAATATTATAAAGTTGCTATGAAGAAAATTATTTTATTTATTGTTTTATTTGTTTGTACGGCAAATGTTTTTGCTCAATTTAAACTTCAATCAGGCGATTTACTGTTTCAGGCAGGAAAAAGCACATCATTAGCCGATGCCATTGCAGAGGTAACATCCGGCATAGACAGCGTAAACTATACTCATGTAGGTATTGTTTCAGTTGAAAATGATAAAATATTTGTAATCGAAGCCACAACTCCCAAAGTGCGAAAAGTAAGCATAGATACTTTTCTCAACGATGCCCGCAAAATCAACGGAAAACCGATAGTAGCGGCAGGACGGCTGCAAAGCAAATATTTTGATATTATACCTCAAGCCATAAAAAATGCGGAAACATATTTGGGAAAACCTTATGACTATGTTTATTCGCCGGACAATGATGAATACTATTGCAGCGAACTTGTGTATCTTGCTTTCAAAAACAAAAGAGGCAAACCAATATTCAAGGCAAAAAAAATGACGTTTTGCGATGAACAGGGCAACATGACTGCCACATGGATTAAACATTTTGAAAAATATAACGCCCCAATTCCCGAAGGGCGCAAAGGAACAAATCCCGGAGATATGTCCAAATCAAAGGAAATAACTATTCTCTATCGATATTTTGATTGAAACAGAAACGGCGATATTAAGTTTTAATATCGCCGTTTGCATGTAACAACACAACTCTCATTATTTCGTTTGCAGAGATGGATTTTCTTTATTCAGTTTTTGCTTTTCGTTATAAAATTCCAGCCGTTTCATTAATGGCGCTGAATTTACATGGTTGAAGTCTGTAAACTGTTTGTTTTTCCTGTGTTTTCCATCAAACAGTTTCATTGCGGTTTTAGTCTGTTTCGCCGTAAGAAATGTGCGAAATTCCTTGTAATATTTTTCGCGAATATCAACTGTTTTTCGCATTTTCACAAAATATTCCTGCATATTTTCATCAATAGCAGCATCATTCATTTCGCCATCTGTTTTTGGCTTGTTGAATTTTATATTTTCGCTTAACTCGTTCAGATAAGCCTTATACACAGGCGTAAATTTTGCGGTAGTAGCATCATCAAGCATAAGTTTGTCTGCTGCTTTTTTGCATTTTGTTTCAATAATTTCTTCTCTGTTCGGTTTTTTATCATTGCCGAACCGCTGCTTTTTTTCAAGTTTCTGTTGTGCCGCAGCCGAAAAGCATATTGCTGCGCTTAATAAAAGAATTAATAATTTTTTCATAACATAATCGTTTTGGATGTTAATAGTTTATTGTATATTACGTTTGATGCGGTTAAATGAAAAAGGTTTAAACTCTAAAACAGAACATCTCATTATTACGCATATTAACAACCTTTTAATACTATTTCCCGACATCAGGTTATTATATCAATTATTGAAATCATGTGATGATTTTTATATTTGAACATACAATTTTTAAGAAAATATTCTGCAAACATTAATGAATTGTATTTTTTTTGTAATTTTGAGCAAATTTGAAAAAACATATATAATGTACGGAAAAATAAAAAATTATTTACAGCAAACTCTTGCCGACATTGAATCGGCAGGGCTTTATAAAAACGAACGGATTATAGTTTCGGAGCAACAGGCAAGTATAAAAATCAGTACAGGTGAGGATGCGCTTAATTTTTGCGCTAATAATTATTTGGGTCTGTCAAACAACAAACGACTGATAGAAGCAGCCAAACGCACTATGGACACTCACGGTTTCGGAGTTTCGAGCGTGCGTTTTATTTGCGGCACACAGGACATTCACAAAGAACTTGAAGCCGCAATAACCCGATATTTCGGAACGGAAGACACTATACTTTATGCCGCCTGCTTTGATGCAAACGGAGGCGTTTTTGAACCTTTGTTTGATGAAAATGACGCAATAATTTCGGATGCTCTAAATCATGCATCAATTATTGATGGAATACGGCTTTGCAAAGCCGTGCGTTATCGTTACGCAAATACCGACATGTCGGAACTTGAAAAATGCCTGATTGAAGCACAGGCGCAACGTCATCGAATTATTGTTACAGACGGCGTTTTTTCTATGGATGGAAATGTAGCGCCAATGGATGAAATCTGCAACTTGGCAGACAAATACGATGCTCTTGTTATGGTTGACGAATGTCATTCTGCGGGCGTAGTTGGCAAAACAGGACGCGGTGTAAGCGAACTGTTCAACCTGTACGGTCGCATTGATATTCATACTGGAACACTCGGGAAAGCGTTTGGCGGCGCAATAGGCGGATTTACTACGGGACGCAAAGAAATTATCGACTTGCTGCGTCAGCGTTCGCGTCCGTATCTGTTTTCAAATTCCATACCTCCGGCAGTTGTGGGCGCAGGAATAGAAATGTTCAAAATGCTTGAAGAAAGTAATGAAATTCATGCAAAACAACAACGCAATGTCAAATATTTCATAAATAAAATGACAGATGCGGGTTTTGATATAAAACCTACACAGTCGGCAATTTGTGCGGTAATGCTTTATGATGCAAAACTTTCTCAGATATTTGCTTCGCGCATGCTTGAAGAAGGGATTTACGTTACAGGATTTTATTATCCTGTTGTACCTAAAAATCAGGCGCGTATTCGCGTACAAATTTCGGCAGGACACGAAAAGGAACATCTTGACAGAGCAGTAGAAGCATTTATAAAAACAGGCAAGGAATTGAATGTGATTAAATAATATATTTACAAAACAGTAAAAAACAGGCTGTTTTGTTTTTATCCGTATAGCAAAAAAATTTTACGGAAGTGCAAAAACTGCGATTTGCTTATTCAAGATTGAAATTGAGGTTTCTGTAAAATTCCCACAATATAATGCCAACGCTTACCGATACATTGAGTGAGTGTTTTGTGCCGTTTTGCGGTATTTCCAAACACAAATCGCTTGCATCTACAACCGACTGTAAAACGCCGCGAACTTCATTGCCGAAAACAAGTGCGTATTTACTGTTTTTGTCGGGCAGAAAATTATTTAACATGATGCTGTTGTCTGTTTGCTCTATGGAAATTATTTTATATTCTTTTTGTTTAAGAAAAGTTACAGCATCAACAGTATCTGCAAAGTATTTCCATTCAACCGAATCTTCAGCGCCAAGAGCAGATTTGTGAATTTCGGCGTTTGGCGGCGTTGATGAAATACCGCATAAAAAAATACTTTCTATCCTGAAAGCATCGCAAGTGCGAAAAGCCGCGCCGATATTATGCTGACTGCGAACATTATCAAGTATCACAGTTATCGGCAGTTTTGCAGATAATTTAAATTCTTCTATTGACAATCTGTTCAGTTCGCTGTTTTGTAATTTACGTCCCATGCTTATTTGTTTCTTTCAAAAGTTAATCGCTCGCCTTTTGCAGTATCATGTATCTTTCCGTTGTGGTAAACCAAATTTCCATTCACAAAGGTATGTGTTATCCTGCTGTTAAAAACAGTATTTTCAAACGGCGTCCATGCGCATTTGTACAAAATATTTGATTTGTCGGGTTGCCATTTTGTATCAGGATTTATAAGAACAATATCTGCTTTATATCCTATGCGAATAAATCCGCGATTTTTAATTGAAAAAATTCGAGCGGGATTATGGCACATACATTCAACAACGGTTTCGACTGTCAATATGTTTTTGCGAACAAGTTCAAGCATCACGTTCAGCGAATGTTGCACCGAAGGCAATCCCGATGGACAATTCAGATAACTGTTGCGTTTTTCGCCAAGTAAATGCGGAGCGTGGTCGGTTGCCACAATATCAATAATTCCGTTTGCTACAGCATGTTGCAAAGCCTTTTTGTCGGCTTGTGTTTTTATGGATGGATTGCATTTGACAAGTTCCTGCATATTTTGATAATCGCTGCTGTCAAACCATAAATAATGCGGACATGTTTCGGAAGATATGCGTTTGTTTGTTTTGCAGTTTGCAAGCAATTCGACTTCTTCTGCTGTTGATATATGCAAAATGTGCAGTTGCGAATTATATTTTTGTGCAAGTTCGATGGCATGTTTTGTTGATGTTATACATGCTTCGCGGCTTCGTATTTTATAATGATATTCAAAAGGAATATCGTTACCGAAAATGCGTTTGAAATGTTCGATATTTGCTTTTATAATATTTTCGCTTTCGCAATGTACGGCAATCGGTGTCGGCGACTGTGCAAAAATTTCTTCCATGATTTTTTCATCATCTACAAGCATGTTTCCCGTAGAAGAACCCATGAAAATTTTTATTCCGCAGACATTTTCGGCATTGATTTTTCGGATTTCATCCATATTTTGATTTGTTGCACCAAAATAAAACGAATAGTTTATCAGTGATTTTTCTTTTGCCGCTTCATATTTTTTTTCGAGATTGCATATTGTTGTTGCCGCAGGAACAGTATTCGGCATATCCATAAATGAAGTAACGCCGCCTGCCGCTGCCGCTGCTGTTTCTGAACGAATATCAGCCTTGTGCGTCAATCCCGGCTCGCGAAAATGAACATGGTCGTCAATCACTCCCGGAATTAAAATCAAATCGGAAGCATCAATAACCATATCAGCATCAATATTTTCAGTTGACATGCAATCTTTGAAAATGGATTTTATTATATCATTAACAATTAAAACGCTTCCTTTAAAAGAAAGTCCTTCGTTTATGATTGTTGCATTTTTGATAAAAATTTTCATTTCGATTATGACGAAAATTTATTTTTTTGCATGTTGTTTTTTTATGTTTCTGAATTTGAGTTTCAGCACTCCCCACATTGCTTCGCCGAAAATAGAACTGCTCATTTTTGATGTCCCAAGTTTTCTGTCAATAAAAATTATGGGAACTTCTTCAATTTTAAATCCGAGTTTATGCGCAGTATATTTCATTTCAATTTGAAATCCATACCCTTTCATGTGAATTTTATCAAGATTGATTGCATTCAAAACATTTCGACTGTAACATACAAATCCGGCTGTGCTGTCTTTGACTTTCATTTGTGTAATTATGCGTACGTATTTGGATGCCGAATATGACATCAGCAAGCGGCTAAAAGACCAGTCCACAACGTTCATTCCCGTAAGATACCGCGAGCCAATGGCAACATCGGCGCCGTTTTTACAGGCATTATACAGTCTGATAAGGTCATCGGGATTGTGAGAAAAATCGGCATCCATTTCAAAAATATAATCGGCGCCGTTTTCCAAACACCATTTGAAACCGGTTATATAAGCAGTGCCTAAACCGAGTTTGCCGCTGCGTTCCAAAATATTAAGCCTGTCGGCAAATTCGGTTTGTAATTGCTTCACAATATTTGCAGTGCCGTCAGGCGAACCGTCATCAACAATCAAAATATTAAAATCTCCTTCGAGTGAAAAAACCTTGCGAATAATTGCTTCAATATTTTCTTTTTCGTTATATGTCGGAATTATTACCGTTTTCTTATCTTCCATGGAATTTGTTTTTACAGTTTACAAATATACGCTAAATTTTTGAATTAAGAGTCTGCATAAAAAATGTTTTAGCAAAAGAATAAAAACAAACGGCAACGAATAATTGATTTTAGAATTGCAAAAATTTTATTTCAAATATTTTATCATATCGAAATAATTTGTATTTTTGTGGTGATTTTTTGGAAAAAGAGCGTTTTAGCTTTATTCTTTGTTATCAGAAAATTTGGCGATTTTAAGATAGTACACAAAGGAATACTTTCTTGTTCACGTGTGAGCGTGAACTTGACTTAATTTCTTGTGTACGCAGGTTACGCCAAATACCACTGATAGCGGGAAACAGTTGAGTTTCACGCTTTTTTCATTGTATCAACAAATCTTGAATTTGTTTAGTTAGGGTCTATTTCTTTTCTGCTAATATATAATTGCAGCAGTTTGTCAAGATTTTCAGAATCCAGACGGCGTGCGAGTATTTTTTTATCTTTGTCTAACAGATATATTTGCGGTGTTGTAACAGTATTAAACGTATTGTGAATATTTCCTGTACGATACGGATCCCATACGTTAATCCAGTTCAGACTGTTTTCGGCAATAAAATCCTGCCATTTCTTTTCGTCCGTTTGAATATATACTGCATAAATTTCAAGCCCAAGTTCATTTTTATATTTGTCATAAATATTTTTTATGCGCGGAGTTTCTTCTTTGCAATGTCCGCAATCAATATCATAAAAATACAGCACAGTATAATCGGCAGTTAATCCGTGAATAGATTCATAACGTTTGCCATCTGATGTCGGCAGCATTAAATCGGGCGATGTTTTTCCTATCAGTGTTGGTTTGTTTCGCTGTATGAAATTAATCAATTCCGTTCTGAATTTTTCGGTTTCCCATGTAACTTCGGGTTTTAGATAATAGTTTTCGCCAAGATATATAACTATCTCTTCATGTCCCATAACTGTTGATGCATAATAAAAATTAAAAATATGCGAAAGCATATATCTGTAAGTTTTTGAACCAAATTGCATGCGGGTCATTATTTTATCAACGCATGGAATTATTGAATCGGGTTCTTTGAAAATCAATACATTCTTAAAGTAATAATCAATAATATTCGACTCAAAAAACGGAGTTCTCAATATTCGTTCATCGTTAAAATCAATATTGTCAAGGAAATGTTCCTTATTGAACAGATAATAATTCATTGCTATTTTTCTTTCTCTGTCGGGTTCATCTTCGGGCAAATTAAAATCTGGTTCGACAGGAGGTTTAAAAGCATTTACAACCGTAGCCAGAAATTTTCCTTTATATTTATTTGCCAAACTGTCGGAAAAGGCAATAAGCGGGTTATTGAAATTCAGCAGTCTGGTTCGCAATTCTTTTTGTTCATCGCTGTTTTCGGCGCTTGCTCTAAGCTGTTCAATAAGTTCTTCATATTTTTTCTGATGCTGGTTGCGATAGTCAAGATAAGCCGACATTGCCATATTTTCTGGCGAGTTTACAAATTCGACTTTTGAATAGTCATTTTTATCTGTTATTATGCCAAAATTATCGTCTCCATCGGCTGAAACCAGAAAATCAAAAAGAGCAACTCCGTTTACCGCAAGAAAATACATTCCGCCTTCCAGCGCTCTTGACTTTGAAAACGAGCCTTTACCGTCCTTATCAAGTACTGCGGTATCAACTGCATATTTTGTTGCTCCGCCGTGTACTGCCAGCAATACCGTTGAGTCGCCAAGACCTTTTATCGTTACATCTATTCGATACGACTGCGCCGACACCGCATTTGCAGCGCAAATCAACAAAACCGTTACAAATATTTTTTTCATATTTCCGTTGTTTAATCTGTTTATTCGTTATCATCTTTGCTGCGGCGTAATCTTTACCTGTGTTTTATGTAAATGAAAACTTTTGATTTATAATAATATTAATCTTATTTTAAGTATAATACAATGAGATATTATACTGAACAAAAGTTTTGGAAAATTTTACCGCCACTAAAAAATATTTGCAAAAATAATAAAATTTAAGTACAGAACGATAAAAGCCATAATAAAAAATACCGTCGCATAAAGATAAAGGACAAACAGATATTATTTACAACGATTTATATCAATCCTTTTTGATGTTTTTCGTTGAGAATTTTCAGCATGTTATCTGTCATCTTTTCCAAATCCCAATAAGGATTCCATCCCCATTCCTGACGTGCGCAGCTATCGTCGAGCGAATCAGGCCAGGAATCGGCAATCGCTTGGCGCAACGGGTCGATATTATATGTAATTTCAAAATCGGGTATGCGCTTTTTTATTGCTTCATATATTATTTTGGGACAGAAACTCATTGCCGTAACATTAAATGAATTGCGATGAACAAGTTTGGCAGGGTCAACTTCCATTAGTGTTATTGCGGCTTCAAGAGCATCGGGCATGTACATCATATCCATATAAGTATCGGCGTTAAGCGGACATTCAAATTTTCCTGTTTTTATTGCCGAATAATATATATCAACTGCATAATCGGTAGTTCCGCCGCCCGGAGGCGTTACGTTTGATATAAGTCCGGGAAAGCGTACCGAACGTGTATCCACTCCGAACCGAATAAAATAATAATCACTGAGTAACTCGCCGGAAACTTTTGTTACGCCGTACATTGTGCGCGGCTGTCGAACCGTATCCTGAGGCGTTTTAGTTTTCGGCGAACTGCTGCCGAATACGCCTATTGAACTTGGTGTAAACACAGCGCATTTTTTTTCGCGTGCAACTTCCAAAACATTGAAAAGCCCACCCATGCCGATAGTCCATGCAAGTTGCGGTTTTGATTCGGCAACAGCCGACAGTAAGGCTGCAAGATTATAAACAGTATCTATCTTATATTTGTCAACCGTTTCGGCAATTTGCTGCGCATTGGTAACATCTACCACAGCCGAAGGTCCTGATTCCAGAAGTTTTCCCTGCGGTTTTGCAGAAGGAATATAACCTGCAACAATATTTCCGTTATAACGGCTACGCAATTCCATTACGAGTTCCGAGCCTATTTGTCCTGTTGAACCTATTACTAAAATATTTTTCATTATTCTTTATTTTCTTTTACAATGCAAAATTACAATTTTTGACAAAATAATATGCAAATCATTAAAAATTTATACAAAATAAATTGATTTAAAAGATGGTTATTAACTTTTATTTTTATATCATGTTGAAATTGTGATGTTTTATTGAATACATTAATATTTATTTAATACAACCATATATTTATTGACTTTTTATTAATTTTTATTATTGGTAAATATTTTTGAAAAGGTTGATATTTACTGATAAAGAACGAAGCAATCCGTAACAGTAACTGTAAATGGATTGCTTCGTAGTTGCTAATGTCTGTAACAATAGCAGAAATTTCAGGCAGTGTGTTTCATTTTTGATTTATTTGTAAAAATATCAAAATCCTCCGTCCACTACCCAGATTTTGTTTTGATTGTCGTTGCGCAGGGCAAGATTGCCTTTGTATGTTTTACCGTTTGCAAATTTTATTTTATACGGCACAAATTCACCTGGATATAAACCTGATTTAAATGAATCTCCGATTTCCAACAATTCCAATCCGTAATATTCTTTTATAGTTTTTTCATCATAATATGTTAACGCTTCTTTTACAGGCTTTATATTTTTGTTTGCCAGCGCAGTAAATATTAATTTTGCGGCTTCTTTTGATGTTACGCCCGTAAGAGCGGCATTTTTGGAAGGACCTTTGTCAATACTCATCCATTCTCCTTCCGGACGTTCCACAAGTTTATTCATGTCTATCGGGACATCATACAAAATAGACGTTGTTTCAAGAACAGTATGATACTTGTTGTTGTAAAAAATCTGTATTGTCAAAGCCTGCAACAGTTTTGTTTCTTTGTCGAAAGTGTAAATGCGTTTATTATCCGATTCGACTATTGATGAATTTTTACTGTAATCATTAGTAAAATCGCCTTTTGCTTTCGATGTTACAGTAAGCATTATTTGATTTTTGGTTTCGGTCATTGTGATTTCCGAGCCGTCATTTTTTGCTAACTGCTGTTCGTTTCTCAAAATTTTTTGAGGTTCCAAAAACTGTTCAAAATCTTCCAAAAAAACATAATGTTCATTAGACATTACTTTGATCGTATGCGTATTTACATTTCCCCACATGTAAGAATTTACTCCATCAAACATGGCTGTTCGTCCCGATTTTTCAAGTCTCCATTTATTAGGATTATCGAACGAAACCGTGAATGTATGTTCTGTCATACTTCCGTCTTCTCTGATGGAAATAAAATTTTCATTAGGCGTAGTAAGCATTAGAAATTTGATTACCATAGTTTTCAAATTATCCGATTTGTCAATAGATTCGCCGAGCAAACGCATTGCTGCTTTTGCTTCGCTGTTTGTCGAAAATACAACAGGCAGCATCATTAATGCTATAAATATAGCTGCAACTGCCGACAGTTTTTTTAGTGTTACTTTTTTCATTTCTTTTCTCTCCATTTTAATTTTATTAATAACATTTTTTTTAAGTGATAACGGAGCAGAAGGTTTTATTTTCGGAATCATTTCATTCATAATATTCTCCTTTTATTTTATCGATTTGTTTTAATTTGTCAATACCATATCTGTAGCGCGATTTTATCGTGTTTACCGAAACATTTAATATTTCGGCTGATTCTGTAAAACTAAGCCCATCAACAAATTTAAGTTTAAGAACTTCTGCCTGTTCGCATGGTAATTCGTTCAATAAATCTTCGATTCTTATAAATTCATCAATACATTTTTTTTCATCATCAGCAATCTTGTCGCTTACATATTCAATATCAATAATTTTAATTTTACCGTATTTTCTTTGGTAGTCAACACAAGCGTTAGAGATTGATTTAAACAGATAAGTTTTCACGTTTTTTATAGACTTCACTGCCTTTTTATTTTGAAAAAACTTTAGAAATACATCCTGTACAATATCCTGTGCCGTGTCGTAAGAACCAACTCTAAAAAATGCAAAAGAAAACAATTGATTCTGATATTCTTCAATAATACTTTCCAACTCGTTAATTTTGTTCTGTGTTACATTAAACATAAAAAGCGCTTTTACAATAAAGACGTGAAAAATTTAAAATCGGTCTAAAAATCAACCTGTTTTTTAACTTACATTCAACAAATATACCATAAAAAAGATAAATATTGATGTCGAAAAATAAAATAAACAGTATGTCATTGCGAGGCATGAGAGACCGTCATTGCGAACCCGTAAGGGTGAAGCAATCCAGTATTAACAATAAGTATCTGGATTGCTTCGCTGACGCTCGCAATGACGTACAAAGTCTGGATTGGCTAACGCCGAACTCCGCTTCGGTTGCTTCTGGTTATGCCTTCGCAATAACCCACTCCTATAACATCATTTATAAATGATGTTCAGAAAATAGTATTCCATATTTGTCAAAACACTCTGAAAAATAGAGGTCGGATTAAATCCACTTTACAAGATTGAAATCCTGACGGTGCGGTAATAACGGATTTTTTGGGAATATTCTGTAACCTGACATGTAAATTCCCGGCATATCCATTTCTATTTTTGTTTTGTACGTTACTACGTTTCCTTCCGAATTTTCAATTTCAAATTCCTGTGTTCTGCAAACAGTTATTTTACTGTTTTTATTTTCGGCAAAAACAATTTCTATACCTACATCTTCGGGTTTTAACAGTCCAATGTTTAGTATTATTTCCAAATCATACTTTCTGCCGAGCATTATAGTTTCTTTTGCAGTATCAAGTTTGTCAGCCGATATGATTTTAATATTATCCCATTCGCGGTTCATGTTTCTTTTCCATTCTGCAATGTATCTTGCCTTTTTATAATCGTTTTTCACGAATGTAGAATGTCGTTCGGCAAGTTTGTTATAAAAATTCTGTTCGTAGTCGATAAGCATTCTGTTTGTTGTAAAGTTTGATGCTACGTGCGCTATTGAATTTTTGATATGTTTTATCCATTCCGTAGGGATATTTTTATTATTACGTTTATAATACAGAACGGCTATTTCATTTTCGATAGTATTATATATCAGTTCCGAATCAATTTGGTCTTGGAAATCCTGATTTTCATAAGTTCTCTGCATTGGAAGACACCATCCTGCATCTTCTCTGTAACCTTCGACCCACCAGCCATCAAGAACGCTGAAATGCATTACTCCGTTAAGCACAGCTTTTTCGCCGCTTGTTCCTGATGCTTCAAGCGGTCTGGTAGGAGTATTCAGCCATATATCTACGCCTTGAACCATACGTCTTGCAAGTTCCATATCGTAATTGTCAAGAAAAATAATTTTCCCCATAAATTGCGGAAGTTTTGAATATTCAACAATCATTCGTATCAAATCCTGTCCTGCTTTGTCGGCTGGATGCGCTTTACCTGCAAACAAAAATTGAACAGGATGTTCGCTGTTGTTTACGATTTGGTTTAATCTGTCGATATTCTTAAACAGCAAATGCGCCCGCTTATATGTTGCAAAACGCCGTGCAAAACCTATTGTAAGTTTGTCCGCATTTAATGTTTGCGATATTTTTATTACCTGCTGCGGCGTGAAATGAACAATGTTTTCCTTGCTTGATACTCGAGTACGTATATGGCTGATAAGATTTATTTTTAATGATTTTCTTATTTCCCATATTATTTCATCATCAACATTATATATTTTTTCAAAACATTTTTTATCGTAATTATGTGCGCGAAAATCTTCGCCGAATTCTTTATTGAAAACTTCTTTCCATTGAGGCGCAGCCCACGTGGGCAAGTGAACACCGTTTGTTACCGAACTTATATGCAATTCTTCGGGCATGTATCCCGACCAGATGTTTTGCATAATATCACGGCTTACCTGTCCGTGCAATTTACTTACGCCGTTTATTTCCTGCGACAGATTGGCGGCAAGTACGCTCATCGAAAACTTTTCGTTTTGATTGTCGGGATTATTTCTGCCGAGTCCAATAAGGTATGTCCACGATATTTTGAAACGTGCAGGATAATGCGAAATATATTTTCTCAACAAATTTTCGTCAAAAGCATCATGCCCTGCTGGAACAGGCGTATGTGTAGTAAACAAAGACGATGCGCGTACAATTTCCAGCGCTTCATCAAACATCAGTTTTTCAACTTCTACAAATTGACGGATACGCTCCAAACCTGTAAATGCGGCATGTCCTTCGTTGCAATGATAAACATCTGCCTGAATACCTAACCTGTTAAGTAATCTTATGCCTCCTATCCCAAGAATTAATTCCTGTTTTAATCGGTTTTCCCAGTCGCCTCCATAGAGTTGATGCGTAATTTCGCGGTCTTCGGGCAAATTGTCTTCAAAATCCGTATCCAGCAGGTAGAGGTCTGTACGACCGACTTCAACCTTCCATGTGCGAGCGTAAACTGTTCGTCCGGGAAAGGCTACGCTTACCGTAAGCCAGTGTCCATCGCTATCGCGCACCGGAGAAACAGGAATCTTGCTGAAATCCTGAGCTTCATATTCGGCTACCTGTTCGCCCGATGCAGAAATTTTTTGAGTAAAATATCCATAACGATACAAAAAGCCCACTGCGGTCATAGAAACGCCTTTATCGCTGGCTTCTTTCAAATAATCGCCTGCGAGTATTCCAAGTCCGCCCGAATATATTTTTAACGATGCCTGCAAGCCGTATTCCATGCAGAAATATGCGATTTGAGGTTCTGTTGTATGTTTCTTTTCTGCCATATATTCCTTGAAGCGTTTATATACGGCATTAAGCTGTTTTACAAATTCGTCATCTTTTTCCAGTTCCTGATAGCGTTTTGATGATATTGTATCTATCAAGGCTATGGGGTTTCTGTTTGTTTTTGTAAAAGTTTCCCTGTCTATATATTTAAACAGTTCGATGGCTTTTTGGTTCCAGCACCACCACATATTTTTTGAAATTTCGGATAAAGCCGCAAGAGTATTCGGAATTTCCGGCTGAACGATTACTTCCGTCCATACAGGTTTTTCAACAACATTATTTTGCACATAAACGGATGAATCTTCTTCGTATGATGATACCGTAATGTTTTTTTTACGCTGTTCGGTTTTATTCAGCGCTATTTCATACGATTTGAGATAATATTTTATAAAATTGTCCCAAAGCGCTATTGACGAAAGTTCATCGGCATTTTGTTTTAATTTTTCTATTTCTTTTTCGTTTAGTTGTGAAAATGATATTATTTTCTTTTCAATAAAACTTGCCGTTTCTTCGTTATTGGTATCATTGCGTTCTATTATTACTATTGCGGGATGCTCTTTTTGATATTCTGTTATTATTCTGTTTCCTATTCCTGTGATTGATGTTGTTATTGTCGGAACTTTGAACGCCAAACTTTCAAGCACATTATACCCCCAAGGCTGGTAATACGATGGAAAGACGGTTAAATCAAGAGCCATCAACAAATTATAATAAGGCAGATTGAAAATTCCATCATTCCCGTTAAGATATGACGGCACAAATATAATCTTTACCTTATCACTGTCAGTGTTATTGAGTTCCGCAGTTTTTATTGCCTGCAATATTGCATCATATTCGGGATCTATCAGGTAATGTGTTGTATATTTATTTGTAAGTTGAATATCATTGTTATTGCAGGCGATATTTTGCATAAGTTCCTTGCTTTGTCCGTGATGTGCAGACGGAACAAACAGAAAAGCGATTATCTGTTTGGTGAGATTTTTGTTTTTATTAAGTTTACCGAGAGCATTTATAAAAACATCTATTCCTTTATTTCTAAATTCGTATCGTCCGCTTAATCCAGTAAACAAGGCATTGTCAGGTATTTCACTGTTGATTATTATTTCTGCAACCTGTCGAAGTTTATTTCTGCCGATTTTATACTGTTTTTCAAATTCTTTGCCTGTCGGCACAAATGTTTTTTCAAATCCGTTTGGAGTTATGACATCTGCATTCTTACCAAGAAAGTACTTACTTTCGTTTGCAATAATGTTGCTTATGGTTGTAAAGCAGTCAGCATTAATTGCCGCATTTTTTTCGAGCGAATGTTTTGCCACAACGTCAAGTTCTATCGCTTTTGTATCTGCATTGTATTTGTCTGTATTGCCGTAAAGCGGAAGTCCGTGAAAGGCTATCGAACGACCCAAAACCGTTGCATGGCTTGTAAATATACATGCTATTTGCGGAGCTTTCTGTTTAAGATACAGAAGCCCTGCGCCAGTCATCCACTCGTGAAAATGAGCAATGACTTTATTGCGGGGCGAGAGGTAAAATTTTGAATAATGTTCTATTACTCTTCCTGCCGCATAACCGAACAGCGCAGGCTCAATATAATCCCATTGTCCGTTTATCGAATCAAGTTTATACTGTTCCCAAAGTTCCTTGAAAATTTGATTTTTCTGTTCAAACAGGTTTGTAAAATCAATCAGTATGGCAAGTGGTTTTCCTTTAATATTCCAGTGTCCAACACGAACGCGCAATCCATCCTGAATCGCCTTCATGCGCCACATTTTAAGCAGTTGAGTATCTTCGATAAATGACATATTTTCATCTTCACTGATAATATCAGGACCAATTGTTATATGACCTTTGACTTCCTTGTCAATCTGTAAGACTTTTGTTGATATTGAAGTGTATATTCCGCCTATTTTGTTACAAACTTCCCAACTGACTTCAAACAAATAATCGGTTTGCTGTTCTTTTTTATCTTTCATTTTGCAATATATTTTATAAAATCAAAATTAGGCAACGAAGGTAATAAAAAAAACGACACCACAGATTAATAAAGTTACGATTAATATGTTAGTAATATAATTTTGCCTTTTTTAATATATTAATGATTAACAAAATACAACGTGCCAACAAAAATTGAACGTTAAGGCTGTAGGGTTTTAAATTATTTTAATTTCAATTATTATTTACTAATCACAGGGGGCAAATATTTTTACGTCATTGCGAACCCGTGAGGGTGAAATAGCACGTCATTGCTTCGCTTTGCTCGCAGTTCACAAGGACGTACTATTGCTTCTCTTTTCACAGAGTGTTGCCCTGTGCTAATGCTCGAAAGGCTTTATATTTATTCGTACTGCTAATATTGTAATTTGCAGTATTTAATAATTTGTATAATTTTGCATGTGCGTAGTTATCCAAATCATTAACGGTTATGAGAGAACAGATACAACCGTAATTTATATCATACGGATAAACGCAGGAAAATACGCGAATAACAGTTATGAATTATGAACAAACAAATAAAAATACATTAAACAAATAAAATATGAAACAGATAAAACACTTTTGCACAGCCATTGCCGTACTGTTATGCGCATCATGCTCAGAACGGCATTTTATTGACGATGAAGCATACCGTACAATGGTTGACTCGCTGTTTTACGCACGACAGCAGACAGACAGCATGACTTACGCTTTTACTGCCGACAGCCTGCAATTAACAACGGAAGAATATGAAGCAATGAAATTTCTGTACGCTTTTATGCCTGTGAATGATGTAGCGGATTATAATATGCCGTTCTTTCTTGCAAATGTTCGCTCGGCTATCACTGCACGCAATGAAATGCCGTGGGGAAAAGATATTCCTAATGATATATTCCGTCATTTTGTATTGCCAGTACGTGTTAATAATGAAAATATGGACGGTTCGCGCATGATTTTTTATGATGAGTTGAAACCGCGCATACGTAATCTTTCGATGCACGATGCTGCGCTTGAAATCAATCACTGGTGTCATGAAAAAGTAACTTATGCTCCGTCCGATAGCCGTACATCTGCTCCGCTGGCAAGTATTCTGTCGGCAACGGGACGCTGCGGCGAAGAGTCTGTTTTTGCCGTAGCGGCAATGCGCTCTGCTGGGATTCCTGCACGTCAGGTTTATACGCCGCGATGGGCGCACACGGATGATAATCACGCATGGATAGAAGTATGGATTGATGGTGAATGGCATTATATGGGCGCTTGCGAACCGGAACCTGAACTTGATATTGCATGGTTTGATGCTCCAGTAAAACGCGCAATGTTGCTGCATACAAAAGTTTTTGGAAAATATCAAAGCGCAGATGAAATTATTGCACAGACGCCGTGTTATACGGAAATAAACGTAACTAAAAATTATGCAACGGTCAAACAAATACATGTGCAGGTAACAGATACCAAAGGTATGCCGATAGAAAATGCCGCTGTGGATTTCAGACTTTATAACTATGCCGAGTTTTATCCCATAGCAACAAAAATAACCGATACATACGGCAGAACCTCAATATCGACAGGACTTGGCGATTTGATAATATGGGCGAGTAAAGATAACTGTTATGGATTTCAACATTCAGGCACAGGCAAAAACGACAGTATTACGGTAATAATAAACAGAAAAAAAGGCGATTTTGGCGATTTTGAATTTACCGTAACACCTCCAATAGAACGTCATGTACAGACTAACGTCAGTACCGAACAGCGCAAAGCCAATGTCATCAGGTTTCAATACGAAGATTCCGTCCGCAAGCAATATGAAAATACTTTTTATACCGAACAGCAGGCTGCAACACTTGCAAAAGAACTTAATTATGATGTAGCCGAAGCGTGGAAATATATGAACGCATGCAGAGGAAATCATGCCGAAATAGAAAAGTTTTTACGCTCTGCCGCTTTTGAACATCACGATATGGCGATGGCGCTGCTGGGGTCAATTTCACAGAAAGACCTGCGCGATACGCCTGCCGAAACTCTGCTGCACCATTTATATCATGCAGTGCGTTACGAAAAAAATTTCCCCGACAGGGAACTGTTTATACGTTATGTGCTTAATCCGCGCATAGCAAACGAAATGCTTTCATGCTACCGCAATGCTTTTACAGTTGATACTGCTTTGCTGCAGCAGTTACACAATAATCCGTCTGAAGCATTGACATGGTTTCGTAATAATTTTAAGACGGATAATACATATAATCCGCAACAGATACCGACAAGCATTAAAGGTTTTGCCGAATTGAAAACAGGAGACGGCTATTCAGCCGACATTGCCGCAATCGGATTTTTACGTTCGCTCGGTATTGCAGCACGTATAGAACCCAACACATACAAACGGCAATATTTTTATGACAATCGGTGGCACGATTTCAATCTTCATAATGCCGCCGCTAACGAACAGCACGAACAGGGCAAATTATTACTGACGTTTACTCCCGATGAAACATTAAAAAATCCTCAGTATGAAATTCATTATACCATTGCGCGATTTGAAAACGGAAAATTTGTTACTCTTGGTTTGGATAACAATAATATGTTTTCAGGTGAAAAAAATATACTTAACAAAAGTATTGCAATAAATACGGGTTATTATATGCTTACAAGCGGACGCCGTCTGGCAAACGGTTCGGCGCTTTGCAGACTTGTATTTTTTACGGTTGAAAAAGACAAAACTACTAACGTGCCGCTTATCATAAACAATAATACGGATGAAGTGCAGGTTTTAGGCAATATCAATACGGAAGCAAAATTTACGCCTCAACACGCATCCGAAGCGATTAGCATTATACAGGCAACCGGTCGCGGATATTTTGTTCTTGCATTGCTTGAAGCCAACAGAGAACCTGTTAATCACGCTTTGCACGAACTGCGCGCCGCCGCTGCCGAATACGAAAAATGGGGACGTCCGATGATATTTATTTTTCCCGATGAAAAACAATTACAAATGTTCAATGTTGACGAATTTAAAAATCTTCCATCAGGCATTGTATTTGGATACGATAATGAAATCGCATCCATGCTGAAAACATCTCTGGAATTGAAATCGGATAATTTGCCGCTGTTTATTATTGCCGATTCGTTCGGACGTACGGTATTTATCTCACAGGGATACCGCATAGGACTTGCAGAACAGTTAATGAATGTAATCAGAAAGTTGTAAAAGTCGAGGAAATACCTTATCGGTTTTACATATAAAATTGCAGTATGATGCAAACCTTTTCGTACATCTGTGCTTTATAAAATAAAAAGAGGATGTCTGTTTTTGGACATCCTCATGTTTATTATGCGTTAACTGCAAACTTATTTTTTCAGATTGAATTTATCAATAAACTTATCCAATATGTTATCCAAATTGGGATAACCTATTTCCTGCAATTCATATCCTACTTTTACGCAGTTCTGTTTTATTTTTACTATTCTCTGTAAATCAATCGGCGTTGCAATAACTACTGTATCGCAAGGCGTTGCAGCAATTGTTTTTTCGAGGTCGCTTATTTGCTGTTCGCCGTATCCCATAGCAGGCAGCAGCGTGCCGATATTTGGATATTTTATAAACGTTTCGCTTAATTTGCCAACCGTATATTCACGCGGGTCAACCAAAGTTTGCGCATTGAATTTTTTTGCAGCAACAGTGCCTGCGCCTATACGCATTTCTCCGTGAGTGAGCGTAGGTCCGTCTTCAACAACCAAAACACGTTTTCCCGTAATCAGTTCGGGCTTGTCAACAGTAAGATACGATGCCGCATCTACTACTGTGGCTTTGGGATTGATTTGTGCAATATTGTTACGCACAATATTAATATCTTCGAGTGTTGCAGAATCTATTTTGTTTATTACAACAACATCAGCCATGCGGGCAACAACTTCGCCCGGATAATATGAAATTTCTGCGCCTGCACGTAAAGGGTCGGCAACGGCAACTGTTAAATCCGATTTATAGAACGAGAAATCATTGTTTCCGCCGTCCCACAATATAATATCGCAACCGTCAGGGTCGTTTTCCGCTTCACGGAGAATGGCTTCATAATCAACACCTGCATAAATAACATTGCGGTTTGTTACAACATGAGGTTCATATTCTTCCATCTCTTCAATAGTACAGTTATGTTTTGCCAAATCATCAACCGTTGCAAAGCGTTGAACTTTCTGCTTGATTAAATCGCCGTAAGGCATCGGATGGCGAATAGCCACAACGCGCAAACCTTTGTTTACAAGTATTTCGATAATTCGTCTTGATGTTTGACTTTTGCCGCAGCCGGTGCGAACAGCACAAACAGAAATCACAGGTTTGGTTGATTTCAACTGTGTTTCTTTTGGTCCGAGCAACATAAAATCCGCACCCGATGAATTTACGATTGCGCTAATATTCATAACTCTGTGATAAGGAACATCGCTGTACGCAAAAACGCAAATATCAATATTATGTTCTTTTATTAATTTCGGCAATGCATCTTCCGAAACGATTGGAATACCGTTTGGATAAAGTTTTCCTGCAAGTTCTTTTGGATATTTACGCCCATCAATATCGGGAATTTGTGCTGCCGTAAATGCACATACGTTATAATTTTCGTTATCTCTGAAATAAGTGTTGAAATTGTGAAAATCGCGCCCTGCTGCGCCGATTATTATTATATTTTTTTTCATTATTCTAAATATTTAATTGTTTAACTTGTTATTTGATTTAATTGATTTTTAATTGATATAAATAATAAAATTGTCGATAAAGATTTACCGATAAAAATTAAACACTTAGTTGAAAGGCAGCAATTCTGCTATAAATTTTATTCTGAGTCCGATGTTAAAAACAGCGTTTTTACCTGCGATATACATAAAATGACTTAATATTATAATGATGCAAATATATAAAATTAAAATAATATCGGCAAAAATTTTTTTAAGGATAAAATGAATATGAAGATTAAAACACTAAAATGTAACTGTTCTTTTAAGGCGCAGCAATCCAGATTTCAGCATTAGCAATTCCTTGCTTTCTGGATTGCTTCGCTGACGCTCGCAATGACGGTTCGCTTCTGATTGCTTCGGCGTTCAGCCTCGCAATGACGTGCTGCCTTTGGATTAGCTGCGCCGAACTCCGCTACGCTTCGGTTGCTTCGGGCTTTGCCCTCGCAATGACGTTCTGTTGCTTTGTTCCGCATCGCAATGGCGGCTCTCGATTTTTTGACTTACAAAAAATTAATGTATATTTGTCGTAAAATTAAAGTTTTACAATGAAAATTTTCAGTATTATGCTTATCGCTTCGCTGTTTGTTGCAGGCTCAATGCAATCAAATGCACAGGAATCAAAACAGAAATGGATTAATGCCAAAATAAAATCAATGACCTTGCGACAGCAAATTGCGCAACTGTTTGTTATAAGCTGTTATCCCGAACGGGGCGGGAAATATCTTGATGAAATCTCCAACACCGTACATGACGAACAGTTAGGCGGAATTATTTGGGGAGAGTGCAGTCCTTCACTTTGTATTGAAACTCTGAACCGACTTCAATCACAGATGAATATTCCCCTGCTTGTAACTATTGATGCCGAATGGGGAGTTGCAATGCGTTTTGACAGTGTTGTAAAATTTCCGCAACAGCTTACGCTTGGAGCAATTGAAGATAACAGTCTGATTTATGAATTGGGAGTCGAAGTTGCAAGACAGTGCAAAACGGCAGGTATTCATTTTAATTTTGCTCCTGTTGTCGATGTTAACAACAATCCCGACAATCCTGTAATTAACATGCGTTCGTTCGGTGAAAATAAATACAAGGTTACAGAAAAAGCATATTCATATATGAAAGGAATGCACGATGGCGGAATACTGACAAGCCTCAAACATTTTCCGGGACATGGCGATACCGATAAAGATTCGCACAAAGAACTTCCTACAATTACACATAATAAAGAACATATAAACAATACGGAATTATATCCTTTTCGCGAACTTATAAAACGCGGTGCAACAGGAGTAATGACTGCTCATCTTAGAGTACCTGCGCTGTTCAAAAACGATATTCCGGCATCGCAGTCAAAAGAAATATGTACAGATTTGCTGCAAAAGAAACTGAAATTCAAGGGTCTTATAATTACCGATGCACTTGAAATGAAAGGCGCACTGTATAATTGTGATACATCCAAAGTTGCACTGTATTCGCTAATCGCAGGAAACGATATTCTGGAAATTCCGATAAATGTAAAAGAATCAATAGATGAAATTGAAAAAGCCGTAAAAAACGGCGACATATCAAAACGATATATTAGAAAAAAATGTAAAAAAATACTTGCCGCCAAATATGATTTGGGATTACACAAAGGTTTTTATCCTGTAAATCCCGAAGGAATTTTGGAAAGATTGAATACCGAACATGCAAAAGAATTGCGCATGAAACTTGCCGACGCATCGCTTACACTGCTGTCGAATAAAAATAATTTTTTGCCTCTAAATACAGCAAAGATAAAATATGTTGAAATCGGAAACGGCAAAACATTCAAAACTCAACTGCAAAAATATTGCGAAATTGATACTGTCAAATTGCAATCAGACGCAACTGCGGAAATTACTGATTCACTTGTCGCAAATTTGTCGGATGAAACGATTGTTATCGGTTATCACAATACACGTTCGCGTCCGCATGCAAATTTTGGCATGGACACGCTTATGATTGATTTTATTGACAGTTTGACAACAAATAAAAACGTTATTCTGGTATTTTTTGGAAATCCGTATGCTATTTCAAAATTTAAAAATCATGAAAAATTTGCTTCGATAATAGTTGCTTATGATAATTCGGATGAAGCGCAAATATGTTCGGCAAATGCAATTTTCGGCAAACAGAAATTTAAAGGAAAATTGCCTGTAAGCATAAATGATAAATACAGAGAAGATTTCGGAATAATATATTGATATAATATAAATAATAAATTTCAAAATAAAAACATGAATAAAAAATTAATCATTATCATCGGCGCGTGTATGTTAATGTCGGCATGTAACTGTTCTCAAAAAAAAGAAACAACAAAAGAATTTGAATACATACACGGCGGAATTGTGCGTGGCGACAAAAGCGAAAGAAAAATAGCTCTTGTTTTTACTTCAGACGGTCATGCCGATGGTTATGAAACTATCAGCGCAACACTGAACAGGCATAATGCCAAAGGTTCGTTTTTTTTTACGGGAAACGCTTACAGAATGACCATATTCAAACCTGTAATTACCGAACTGAAACATAACGGACATTATCTCGGCGCACATTCCGACAAACATTTGCTTTATTGCGCATGGGAAAAACGAGATTCGCTGCTCGTTACAAAAAACGAATATATTGATGATTTGGAAAATAATTACATCGAAATGCAAAAATTCGGAATTACAAAAGCCGATGCTCCGTATTATCTTCCTGCATACGAATATTATAATGATACAATTTCGGAATGGACGAAACAACTTGGTTTGCAACTTGTCAACTTTACAGGCGGCACAGGCTCAAATGCCGATTATACCGTGCCGAGCATGGGGGAAAAATATCGCGACAGCAAAACTATTTATGACAATATTCTGAAATACGAGAACGAAAAACCTGATGGATTAAACGGCTTCATACTGCTCATACACTTTGGCGTTGACGCCGAACGAACAGATAAACTTTATAATCTTCTTGATAGCCTGATGACTAATTTGGAACATAAAGGATATACGTTTGTAACAATAACGGAATTGCTGAAATGATTTTGAAAAAAAATCAAATTAATATTCAAAACAAATATATAATTTTATACCTTTGTGGCTTGGAAATTTAAAATTAATATACAATGAAAAAACTGATTATATTTGTGTCAATACTGACAAGTATTATTGCTGCTACCTCATGTCAGTCGCGATTAAGCAGTTCGTCAAGCGAGGTTGATTCGTTAAGTTACAGTATCGGCGTTGTATGGGGTTATCAAATGACAATGGATAATATTACTTTCATAAACATCAATGAAGCTCTGAATCAATTGAAACAAAAAATCAAAGAACCGTCATCAGCAGAAAATAACATATATACCTTATCGATGCAAATCAGAGAATTTCTGCAAAAATCGCCTCAACGGGTTTATACCAAACAGGAAAAAGAACATATCACATCTTTGCTTGGCGGTATTTGGGCGCACCAACTGGTTGAATCAAGAATTTTCAAATTAAATCTGAAATACACCAAACAGGGAATGAAGGATATTATGAAAAACGATACCGCAGCATTACAGATGAAACTTGAACAGTCAAGCAATTACATACTGGAATACAAGGTACGGTCAGAAAACAGAGAAAACGAAAAACGACTTGAAGAAGGTCGTGAATTTCTTAAAAAAAACAAAAATGAAGAAGGCGTAGTTACAACCGAAAGCGGTTTGCAATATAAAATAATAAATCAGGGGAATGATGAAAAAACAGCAATAAACGATACGGTATATCTCAACCTCGTTCTAACACAAATCAATGGCGATACCATAGAAAACAGCAGTAACAAATCATATTATGTTGCCGAAAACCGTTTAATCAAAGGTTTTTTTGAAGGATTGCAACTGTTTGGCGAAGGAGCAAAATTTATTCTTTATATTCCGAGCGAACTTGCATTTGGCAGTCAAATAGAACCATGGATAACGCAAAGAATAAAACCAAATATGGTTTTAATATATAATGTTGAAATTGAAAAAATAATCAAAAATAATAATTCTAAATCTAAAAGAAAATGAAACAAATTTTAATTTTATGTGTTACGGCATTGCTTTTTGTAACAGTGTCGTGTGCCCAAGGTACAAATAACAATTCTCAAAACGAAGCAACAGCACAGGATGCATCGTATGCATTTGGCGTTGATGTTGGAAATTCTCTGAAAACTTATAATATCGAAGGTTTTGATATTGAAAAGTTTATTGAAGGTTTCAAAGCCATATTCAATGACGATGGAAAAATTGATCTTATGGCAAACAGAACAGTAATTCAAAATTTTATGGTTGCTCAGCAAACAAAAAAGAGTGAAAAAAACAAAGCAGAAGGAGAAGCATTTCTTGAAAAAAACAAGAATGAACTCGGAGTCATTACAACCGAAAGCGGACTTCAATACAGAATAGAAAAGGAAGGAACGGGAGCATATCCTACCGCCGAAAGCGAAGTTGAAGTTAAATACAGAGGCACGCTTCTTGATGGTCGAGAATTTGATGCCAACGAAAAAATCAGTTTTTCTCTTACTCGTGTAATTCCGGGATGGACAGAAGGAATACAAAAAATCAATGAAGGCGGAAAAATTACGCTTTTCGTTCCATCTAATCTCGCTTACGGCGAAAGAGGCGCTCAAGGAACTATTATCGAACCACATGCAACTTTGATTTTTGAAGTAGAACTATTTAAAATTATAAAATAAAATGGCTCTTGATATTACAGGTAAACTTATACAGAAATTGGATGTCAAATCAGGTGAAAGCGCTCGCGGAACATGGAATATACAGGATGCAATAATAGAAACACTCGAGTCGCAATATCCGCGAAAAATATGTATATCATTTTGGGGCGAAAGAATCAACGATCTTGATAAAATAAATCTTGGCGATAAAGTAACGGTAAGCGTAAATATCGAATCGCGTGAAGCCAACGGACGATGGTTTACTTCCGTGCGTGCGTGGCGAATACAACTTTCAAATGAAAACGCTAATCCGCAGCAAACATCTCAAGCGGCTAATATGCTTAATGATATTCCGGCTCCAACAGCTGACGATTTTACTGATATGCCAACAAATGAAATAGATGATTTGCCTTTTTGATAATGTATAAAAACAAAAATTGACTGTAAAACAGGTTATTCAAAATTTTACTCAGCAAAATAAAGTATTTTTTTGAACAGTCTGTTTTTTGTTTGCTGTCGTTAATTTATTTTGTCAACTTTGATATTACAATTTATTTTCAATTAGTTCAAAGTAAAAATTGATTTTATATTGTTTTTTCTTCTTTATTGCAAAAATTCAAACGATAAACAATGTGGATTCTGCTGTTTTGCAGAGCAAATATCAAACAAAAAAATATTTTCAACATGTATTTTGGCAAAAATATTTAAAATATTTAATTATTAAATTGCCAATTGCAAATTAAAGAGTAAATTTGCAGCGAAATTCAATAAAAAAACATCAGATATAAAATATGTTAAAAGTGATAAAACTCAAAAGGGGTTTGGATATAAAGTTGAAAGGCGAGCCTGAAAAGATATTCGGGGCTACGGAGAAGCCTGCAAAATATGCACTTAAGCCTACGGACTTTGTCGGTCTTACTCCTAAATTAGTTGTTGCAGAAGGCGACAGAGTGAAAATCGGTTCTCCGTTGTTTTTGGATAAAAACAATCCTGAAATCAAATTTGTTTCGCCTGTCAGCGGTACGGTTTCTGCTGTTAACCGCGGCGAAAAGCGTAAATTGCTTAGCATTGTTGTTAATTCAGACGCTTCCGATGATTATATTAAGCATGATGTTGGCGATTTTGAAAAAATGACTCGCGAACAGATTATTAATATAATTCTTGAAAGCGGTGCATTTCCATTTTTTATTCAGCGTCCATACGGAATAATTGCAAATCCGACAGATGTGCCGAAAGCAATTTTCGTTTCATGTTTCGATTCGTCTCCGCTTGCCGTTGATTATGATTTTGCCATGCAGTATGATGCCGAATATTTGAGAAAGGGAATCAGCGTTTTGAGTAAGCTCACAAACGGAAATGTAAATCTCGGCATATCAAAAAAAATGCAGAACAGCACAATATTCAATACCGAATTTTTGGATGCAAAAAATGTTGTAATTACTGCATTTGCAGGCAAACATCCTTCGGGAAATGTAGGAGTGCAGATTAATCATGTAAATCCGATAAACAAGGGCGATATTGTATGGACAATCAAACTGCAACATGTCGTGATGTTAGGAAAATTATTTGAAAAAGGCATTTACGATGCAGGCAAAGTTATTGTATTGGCAGGTTCGCGTGTTGAACGTCCATGTTATTTCAGAGTTCTTGCTGGCGCGCCTGTTTCAATATTTGCAAACCAGATAAAAAGAGAAAATGAGAAAGAAAATCGCGTAATAAGCGGAAGCGTGCTTTCGGGCGTTCAAATTTCAGAAAACGATTATCTCGGATTTTATGACGACCAGATATGCGTTATTCCGGAAGGCAATTATAATGAACTTTTCGGATGGGCAAATCCTTTACGAATTAATAAATTCAGCATGTCGCGTTCATATTTTTCATGGATTATGCCTAACAGAAAATATGATTTGGATACCAACTACAACGGAAGCGAACGCGCTTTCATTATGAACGGACAGTATGAAAAAGTATTGCCAATGAATATTTATCCTGTCTATCTTTTAAAAGCAATTCTCGCAAATGATATTGATAAAATGGAACAGCTTGGCATTTACGAAGTAATAGAAGAAGACCTTGCACTGTGCGAATTTGTTTGTACATCAAAAATAAATGTACAGGAAATTCTTCGTAACGGAATTGATACAATGATTAAAGAAATGAAGAATTGAGGAGGGGATTTTTATGATATTAAAGAAAATATTTGACAGATTAAAACCGACCTTTTCAAAAGGCGGAAAGTTAGGAATGTTCAGTTCAACATTCGAAGCGTTTGAATCTTTTGTTTTTGTTCCCAATACGGTTGCAAAACGCAAAGGTTCTCATATTCACGACAGTATTGATTCCAAACGGACAATGAGCGTAGTTATACTGGCGTTGATGCCTGCAATGCTTTTCGGAATGTGGAATACAGGATATCA
>JAIRRX010000142.1 GCA_031255755.1 Prevotellaceae bacterium
CCGAATGTAGAATCAGTGGCAATGGCATATATGGAAATCATCGCGAACATGGAGCATTTACGCAGGATATTGTTGAAGAGCTCGTTGTTGGTCAATATTCTTTTTTCACAGGCGGGTCAATGACTCTTATTGTGCCTGTATTTGGCGGTTTTGCTTCGCCGATAGATATAATCTTTGCTCCAAATGCAATAACTGTTACATACAACGGAGAAGTTATTACATATTAATTTAATTGATAAATATTTTATGATTTTTGTTCAGAAAAAATCACTTTAACATAGAACCCCCAAATTCTCCATAACTCCAAAATCCCGAAATGCCGGTCGGCTATCGGGATTTTGATTTTTGCTACATCCTTGCTATCGGACTTGCGTCGTATCCGCAGGTTTGGTTGTTCAAATATTTAAAATATCCTGTTATTGCAATCATGGCTGCATTGTCGGTTGTAAATTTCAGTTGGGGAAGATATACATTCCAACCTCTGCGTTTTCCTTCGACAGTAATAGCATCTCGTAATCCCGAATTTGCCGAAACGCCGCCTGATATTGCTATTTCTTTTATTTTTGTCTGTTCCGATGCTTTTACAAGGTTTTTTAATAAAATCCGTATAATTGCATTTTGCAGGGATGCACACAAATCGGCTTTATGTTTTTCGATAAAATCGGGATTTTCTGCAATTCTGTCGCGCAAAAAATACAAAAAGGATGTTTTCAGTCCGCTGAAACTGTAATCCAGCCCACCGACAACAGGATGAGCAAATGCAAATGCATCGGCATTTCCCTGCTTTGCAAGTTTATCAATAACAGGACCTCCCGGATACGGTAATCCCATAACTTTTGCACATTTGTCAAAAGCCTCGCCGGCTGCATCATCAACGGTTTTACCTATAATTTCAAAATGCAGATAATCGTTTACAACAACCAACTGCGTATGTCCGCCCGAAACAAGAAGACACAAAAAGGGAAATTTTGGATGAGGATTTGTTTTATCTTTTTCGTCAACAAAATGTGCGAGAATATGACCCTGCAAATGATTAACATCAATCAACGGAATGTTAAGCGCTTTTGCAAAACCTTTTGCAAAAGAAACGCCAACAAGCAGTGAACCCATAAGTCCGGGACCTCGAGTAAATGCAATTGCAGAAATTTCGTCTTTTTTGATTTCTGCCGTTCTAATCGCCATAGAAACAACAGGAATAATATTTTGTTGATGAGCACGCGATGCAAGTTCAGGAATTACACCTCCATAAAATTCATGAACAGATTGATTTGCGATGATATTCGACAATAAAATACCATCTTTTATGATTGCCGCTGAAGTGTCGTCGCACGATGATTCTATACCAAGAATAATAGCCATGTTTTTAAAAATTTTGCAAAAATATTTTATAATTATCGAATATTTCAATTTTTTTCGTTTTTTTTGCAGCAAATATTTATAAAAACGTTGTTGAGAATAACAAAAGGAATATTGCAAATACTGCTGCTACTGACGATTTTATTGCCGGTAACAGTGTATTTTATGCTCAAACTTCCACCGATTCAAACATACATTATTCAAAAAATAACGAATGAAATATCGCAAAAAACGAAAACGAAAGTAAGTATAAAATCGGTAAATTACAAATTTTTCAAAAGTTTAGTACTTGATGATTTGTATATCGAAGATACCGAAGGAGATACGCTTGTAAGCATAGCCGAAGTTGAAGCGAATCTTGCAAATATCTGGTTTGCAGAAAAGAAAATAAATCTCAGTTCGATAACGCTCACCAACGGGCAGTTTAATTTAATTACAACAAACGATACTCTTAATTTGGATAAATTATTGGAACGTTTGTCAAGTAGCGATACGAGCGCTAACGTTGACGAAAGCGAAGGTTTTTCAATATCAACAAAACAATTGAAATTAAATAATTTCAGATTTTCATTGCAAAATCGAGATGATACAGACGAAGCAACTCCTTCACAGATTAATTTTTCGGATTTACGTGTTGACAGTATATATCTTACGGCAAACAATATAAACATAGTTGCGGATACCATATTTTTTAATATTTCGCATCTCGGGTTCCGAGAAAAGTCCGGTTTTCATCTTGTGGAAATTTCCACAGGCAAGCGATCGTACGTATGTTCGTACCGAGCCTATTTGCCCGAACTTACAATCATTGATGATCATACATATTTAAAGTTTGATTATTATGCGATGAATTTTCCAAACGGCAGCGATGATATTGATGATTATCTTAACAAAGTCCGTATGGAAGCTAATATTGCCGGCGGATATCTGGATTTTAAAACGATAGGTTTTTTTGCTAATGATTTGGCAAGTTCTAATATTATTGTTTTTCCGCATGGAAAAATAAACGGAACAATTGCCGACATGCACACGTATGATTTCAGTATATCAAATGCAACAGGCTATACTAAATTAACAGGCGATTTTTCGTTTAAAGGATTGCCTGAAATTGACACGACAGTTTTTCAATGCAAAAATTTACGTCTGTCCTCAAACATAAAAGATATAAATGCAACGGTCATGCAAATTGTACATACTGACGAAACAGTGCTGGGCAAAGAATTTGAACCGTTCAAGGATATTGATTTTTCAGGTGAATTATCAGGACATTATAATAAGTTTTCGACGGCAGGTTTGCTCAAAACAAGTCTTGGAACTGTACAAACCGATGCAAGCTTTGATTTTTCGATACTTAATAAAGACTTTGATATTACAGGGTTTTTAGCTTTAAATGATTTTGATTTTGGAGAACTTGCGGGAATTGAAGATGTGAAAAACGTATCATTAAATATTGAGATGCGAGCAGAGCAATTCACAAATGAAAAATTCAAATTATTTGCGATAGGCGAGATTTCGGATTTGTTTTTTAATGAACGAAACTATAAAAATATAAATATCAGCGGAACGCTGTCCGACAATTACTTTGATGGAAATATAACATGTAATGATGAGAACCTTAAATTTGATTTTCTTGGTCGTATTGATATGAACAAGACAGAATCTGTTGACTATACTTTCAGGTTTACGACAAATATAACTTATGCCGATTTATACAAATTGAATATAAAAACCGATGATACGGTATCCGTCTTTTCGGGAAAGATTACTGCCAATTTACAGGGAAAAGGCATCAATTTCAATGGAAATTTGGGACTGCAAAATGCACAATACAAAAATTCCCGCGAAATTATTGATATAGAAAAGATACAGTTAAAAGCACATCAGACGGGACGTGATAATAAAATTTCATTGGAATCATCATATTTTGACGTAGTATATGAAGGAAATGCAAATTTTGAAGACTTTATGGCTAATGTTCAATATATTGTTTCAACGCATATCCCTAATATTCACAGTGAAAATACTCATAATCAGGATGCTGATTATAGACTGAAAATTGAAACAAAAAATGTACAAAACATTTTGAAAATCATAAATCCTGAATTGTTTATTGCCCAAAATACTGTTGCCGATTTAATCATAAATTGTGATGATGCAAAATTGAATTTTAAATCCGATTTTATCGGCTTGGGTGAAATTATGATTAAAAATATTGAAATACAAGGGAGTACCGATTTATATTTTATATTTGATGCAAAATGTGATGAACTAATTACAGGAGGTTTGGATTTTAAAAAACCGCACATAAAAGGGAATATAAGCAATAATGAAATATCAGGTAAAATATTGTATGGCAATAACAAACAAAACAGCGGAGAGATAAATTTGCAAACACAAATATTGAAAGATGAAGATGAAAATATTTACTACGGTTTTAAAATAGACCCATCGCAAGTAAGCATCAACAATACAATTTGGAATTTTACATTGACCGATATGAAAATCAAAAAAGATTATTTTGAAGTTTCAAAATTCGAGGCGATGTGCGGTGAACAGAAAGTGTTTGTAAACGGAATATATTCAACTTTGCCTAACACTTCGATGCGTTTAGAACTGAAAGATTTCAACATTGCAAATTTCAATCCCGTATTCGAGTCGGAAGGTTACAAACTGGAAGGCAATATTTTCGGCAATGCACGAATTACAAATGTTGGCGGAAATGTAATGTTTTTTTCGGATATAAAAACAACTGATATTTATGCAAATAACTGGCTGCTTGGAAAAATTTCGATATTGAGCCGCTGGGGAGAAGCAACAAAAAGTATTGAATTTTTCTCTAAAATCATAAAAAATAACGAAGAAAAACTTGATATTCGAGGCTTGTACACGCCAAATAAAAATTATTTTGATTTAACT
>JAIRRX010000143.1 GCA_031255755.1 Prevotellaceae bacterium
ACAGTCGGTTCGTGAATATCTTACGAAATACCTTAATGATTTTTCGCAAAAAACACTTGATGCGTGGGCTGAATTAAGAAATGAATTGTGGTACACTTTCATCAGAGGATTATAATCAAATATCTGATGAATGACGACGTAACTGCGCAGCGGAGTTCGGCGTTTGCCAATCCAGTAATTAATAATAATTTGTTTCATTATCGTTTTCAAATATAACTGTGTATTCCGCCCAAAATATAAGATACACCAAAAAATGTAACGGCAACCGCCAAAAAAGCACAGGCACAGTATCTATGAAATATTAAAGGATGACGGAATATCTTAAAACTGTTCTTATGCATTGGTATTGCATAAACGAGCATAGTTATAAGCGCCCAGGTTTCTTTTGCATCCCAGCCCCAGTAACGTCCCCATGAGATATTTGCCCAGACCGCTCCGATAAATATTCCTGCGGCAAGCATAAACAGCGCAGGATAAAGCAAAGTCCGATTCCATGAATAAAACCTGTTGCGCAAACGTTTGGATAATATTCCGACAAGGCTTGTCGCTGCAATAAAAACAAAAAGAGCATAGGATAACATTATAACCGAAACATGTGCTGCAAGCATTGGTGAACGTAATACGGGTGTCATTGGATTTAACTGTGAAATATAATACCACAGGCAAACAAGAGACACAAAAATATAAAATATACGCCATCGCAATTTAATCCAAAGTATGATTAACATCGATAATGTAAGTAAAAAATATCCTGTATATGTAATTGCAATTCCTAACGGGTCACGGTTTATCATTAATACTGTTCCCATTTCATCGCTGTCATAATCTGCCTGATAAAACCTGTATCCTTTGTGTGAATATATTTTATTCATAGATACGCGACATATTTCATTATCAATTTTCAGAAAACTGATAAAATCGGCAGGCTCGTACGTGTCGGGATGATATTCTATGTCGAAAAGCACAAGTTTAACGTCAAAAGGCAGCCAGCACGATGTTTCGTCCTTTTCGGACACATACGTGTCGGATGTTTCACCTTGCCGTATGTGCATATACCCACGCTGCGCCGTGAGAAACGTAATAAATGCTCCGAATAATATAATGCCGAAAGCAATGTGCATGATAAATGCCGTTATGTTTCTGTATAATACGCCGCTAATTATATAAATAAATGACGTTATTGCGAATACATACCATAATGCAACAAACCACCACGAGCCGTAAATTATCTTGGAGACAAAATCAGTTCCTTGAAATTTTTCAACTATGGTGGCAGCAGCAAGTACCGCCACGATAAGTATCAGTATTCCGAAAGCACAGCGTTTCGCTGTTTTATTACCGTTAAATTGCATCCAAAAACTTTATAAGAGCATCTCTGTCTTCTTTTGGCAGGTTACGGAATTTTTCTTTCGACTGTTTGGCTTCGCCTCCGTGCCAAAGAATTGCTTCTTCGGTATTTCGCGCTCTCAAATCATGCAGTCTGTCGGTATGTCCCGAAACTATTTTCATTAATCCGCGTCCCCATAACGGCGTGGTACGGCATAACTGCACGCGCCCCGGTTCTTTCATTTCAAGATTATGACGCAACAAATCGGTGTAAGGATATATTCTCTGATTTGATATGGCTGGTAATGGAGTATAGTTGCTGCGAGTTGTCCACGAAGGACGATGACAGGCGATACATCCTGCATCATAAAATAATTTTCTGCCTCGCTGTACTGTCTGGTCATCGAGATTGCGAGCTGCAGGCACGGCAAGTCCGCGATGCCAAACCATGAATGCATTATAATCTTCTGCGGTCATTTCGGGTTGCAATTCTGTTGACATTAACCATTCAAAAATTTCCGTTTCTGTTTTTCCGAGCGCCTGCTGAATATCCGCATCTTTTGACATCACTTTTGCATATTCTTCGGTGATATAATGATACTTTCTGTCTGGACGAGTTACATTTGTAATATTCCAAAGCGCATTTGCACCCGGTCCGTTATCAAGCGTTGCTCGAGTACACAGATATGTAAACCTTCCGGGATGTTTTCCCGGAAAATACGGATTCAATCCTGTTTCATCAATATCAGCTCCTATAACGCCCGCACAATATCCGCGAGTCTGCTCTTCCTGCCATTGTGCGCGTAAATCTTCGTCAGAAATTGCATCAAGCAAGCCTGTTCCGTAAATTCCGATAGTTGCTTCTATGCTTGCCGCATGCTGATTCATATCAAAATCTTCAAACAGAATCGCGCTTTGTGCAATCGACACTTTGGGATAAATCAACGAATATGTATTTCCATCTTCATATCTGTTTCCATATTCATCAACATAATTAAGCCATTCGATTGTAATTCCCGATTCGTTGATAGGCGCTTTGAACGGAGATACTGCGCGAGTTTGTGTCATTCCTGTAAAATATTTTGTTGCTAACGGTAATGCAGGATCATTCGGATTATAAACCATGAGTAAATAACCGCAACGACTGTCGTTAGAATCATATTTATTGACACGTTGACTATGTCCGCCATAACTCGGATGACATGCTATACATGATTTGCGTATGTAAACAGGACCAAGTCCCGAATAAGCCATATCTTCGGATGCTACAAAACTTTTGTCGGCAAGGCGTTCGCCTCGCATGAATTGCCTGTAAAGGTCATTATTTTCTGCAATAACAGGCATGGGTTGTTTGTATGCAAACGAGGAATTGATAAACACCGTTCCGTTTTTGCCACCCGCGTAATATTCTTCATTATGCTCGCCTTTAACATTCGGTTCATCATTGTTTGAACATGCCGATATAATCATCATGCAAACTGTTGCATATATAAATTTGTTTATTGATAACATATTTTTTTTGTTTTTAACGATAAATATTCTGTAGATACTAAAAAATAATATAATATCCACAGAATATCTAAAACTAATTTTACAAATTATTACTTATAATTTTTATTCTATAATATTATTACTTATTTGATTAAAAAATGCTCCAAGTTCATCACAGGCATCTACGGCTGCTTCCACCTGTGCAGTATTAAGATGGTCGCGAACAACTTCGTAAAACGACTTGCCGCCTGTGCCTATTGCCTGTATTTTAGCGATGCAGTCTTCGATTTTTGCTTTGATTTGCGTATCCAGTTGAGGATTTTTTGTTGCAACAAAAGCGCTGAGCGAATTTGCTTTGGGCGTGCTCGGCGGCGTTGTTGCTATTCTCTCGCCGAAGTATGCATTCCGTATGCTTTTAATATTGTTTTGATAATCTTCAAGCGAATGCCAGCTGTACCACGATTCTACTTCCAAAACCTGACGTGTCAGGTAGGGAGATTCAATTTTTGTTGTGCCTACTTCATCGGCAATGTCTGCCGCACCATCCGAAATTTCGCTTATTGCATCAGCAAAAGATCCTCCATATAAGCCCGTTGCATTTTTAAGGTTACCACCAAAGTTTTGATAAGTAACATTCTCGTTAAAAAAATCTTTTACATCGGAATTTTCATTTAATGCGTTTCTAACCGCAGTTGATATATTGCTTTCGCCTGCCCATGCAGCATAAGCCAGTGCGCAGTCCCATACAAGGGCATCGGTTGCAGCTGTAAGATATTTTAATTCTGCATCCGTGATATTTCCGCGAGCCTGTCCTTCTCTGAAAAGAAGATATTCGGTTGTGTGAAAACCTATAACCTCAGCATCTAAAAGCCACGCAGCTTCACCTGTAAGTCCGGCGGCATCATTATCCAATACCGCCTGTATATCTATTAATTCTAACGGCCACGAGTCGATATGTGCATCTATGTCAAATGCATCTTCGCTTACTGGTCCGAATAAAAATGCTTCGCTTTCTTCCCAAAAAATACGCGCCGTCATCCATGCATCAGCGGCAGCTTTAAGATGTAAAGCATCATTATTGTCGTTAAGCGCGTTTACGGCATTACGAAAAGCAAGAGCTGCCTCAGCCAAATCTTTGTAAGTTGGAATGACAACATCATCAACATAATCTTTAAGAATAGCCTTGTAAGTTTCATCAGTGTTGATCTTTGTCGGGTTAACGTTGTCTTTTTCGCACGATGCCATACTTAGCAACAGTGCAACGGCGACTGTAAACAGTCCTGAATTTTTTAAATATTTCTTCATCTTTTTTATTTTTAAGTAATTAATTTTCAATTAAAAAATCCCGAATATCCTATTCCGAGAGATATTGAGGGTTCGTTATTGTAAGGTGCAACAAATTTACGCAGTGCATATTCTGCTTTGAGTACAAGTCCCTGCATCGGAAAATAATTTATTCCAGCTCTTAATATGTTTTTTCTACACCATGTTTTATCCGGTATTCCTTCGGCTGTTTTATACATCGAATCGTAAAAACCATAATGTGCATATAAATATAATTTGTCGTCCTTATTTTTAGTTTTGTTGAAAAGTGATAACATGTTATATCCGATTTCGACATAAAAACTTAATGCATCCGATGCGACATCGGTTCGTGGCGAAGGACTTGCCGATGGTAATCGTTTATTGATAATCGAAATGTCGTATGAGCCGCCCAAATTGCCGTATATCACGTTGGTTCGTGCAAGTATATTATTGTTATCATACATAGCGTCAAATGCGCCAACAGTAACAATTCCCTTTACGTTTCGCGATGCATATCGTTCCTGTTTTAATGTATTTTCGGCGCTGTATCCGTAATATCCGCTTAATCCTATTCGCAAACCTTTAATCGAATAATTATCAATACGTACAGCGCCTGCATAAGTATTGGCAATTTTAAATTCATAAGGCGAAACCGACCCTTCGGAAATCCAGCCTTCGTTACTGAAACGTTCGGCATCAAGTCCTGCAACAATCATAGCCTCGTAACGCCATTTGTTGGCGCGTCCCCAAAAACTGATTCCTGTTTCGTGCCACGTACACGGCAATAAGCTTGATTCTTCTTCGGGACGAAGTACGGAAAAGAAATCCGTAGGCATGTGATATTGATTTGTAATGCCTATCGGTACAATTATGTGTCCCATACGCAAATTTGCATAAGGCGACCATGTTTTTTCAATCCAAAACTGTTCAATTGCAATTTCACCGCCTTTCTCGATTTCGGTTTCATATTCGCCTGCTTCTGTTTTTTCTATTTCATAAGCTGCGCCTGCGCCTCCGTGTTCAAATTCGATTTCGGTAGCAAGTCGCCAGCCTTTGCCAAATTCATAGCCTGCATAAAATACAACATGAGGCAAATCAAATCGCCCGTGATGTTTGCCTTTGTACGTTTCGGGATAAGAATAACGGGATGGATTATCACTGTAAAACATACGCTGCATTACCGCTTCGCCATAGCCCCCCAATGTGAGACGAGATGTTTGAAGCGGGCTTGCAACAGTATCAATTCTAATTGTTTGTGCAGACACTGTAAATGTTGTGCCTGCACAGACCAATGTAAAACTAAAAACAAAAAAAAACTTTTTCATCATACAAAATAATTGTAATAAACTCTTATATTTTTACACCACAAAAGTACTCTATATCCGAACAAAACACAATCCCTATTTATTGGTATATTTTGTTAAATATATAATCATTTATAGGGATATTTTAAGAAAAAATGACTATAAAAATACTTCTAACTGTCAAATTTGTATTGATAAATTATAAAAATACAGTTCACGTGTTTATTGTGATTTAAAAACAAGTATCAATATTGAACTGATAAATAAATTTCAATATATTTTGGATAACTGTATTAAAATCATATATGTAGCAAACATTTTGTTTACCTGTTATCAACCATCTTAATTTCATTTTATAAAATATTTCAAATAGACATTATTTTCTACATTATTAATTTTCTCTTTTTTATCATCAACAAAATAAATATCTCTTTTTATCTGTATATTAGTCAGTAAAACGACTTTGTTAAAAAAATGTTAGTAAACAAAAAGTTAAAATCCGAATATTTACATCATATCGTAGTAATTTCGTAACCGCATTTTATAAAATTATTTTAAATAAAACACATAAATAAATTATGTCAGCAGAACAAACAATTTTTTTTGATTCGGTAAATCAAAATACAGAACAACTCAAAGAAGAAAGCAAGTCGGTTTATACTTTTGATGAAGCTTTGGAGGCATGCATCAAATACTTTAAAGGAGATGAACTCGCCGCTTCGGTATGGATTAACAAATATGCAATGAAAGATTCGTTTGGAAGAATCTATGAAAAATCACCAGAAGACATGCATCGAAGACTGGCGGCAGAGTTTTCACGTATTGAACAAAAATACGAAAACCCTCTAACCTTTGATGAACTACTTGAAGTTCTTAAAGATTTTAAATACATTATACCGCAGGGCGGACCAATGACAGGTATTGGAAATTGTTATCAAATATCGTCTCTGTCAAATTGTTTTGTTATAGGACATAACAAACTGGCTGATTCGTACGGAGGAATTTTACGGCTCGACGAAGAACAGGTTCAACTTATGAAACGGCGCGGCGGAGTAGGACACGACCTGTCTGATATTCGTCCAAAAGGAAGCCCTGTAATGAACAGCGCTTTAAATTCTACGGGAATAGTTCCTTTTATGGAACGATATTCAAACTCAACCCGCGAAGTTGCGATGGATGGACGGCGCGGAGCATTAATGCTGAGTTTGTCCGTAAAACATCCGGATATTGAGCAATTTATAGATGCAAAAGTTGATGGCGAAAAAGTTACAGGCGCAAATGTTTCGGTAAGAATTGACGATGAATTTATGCGCTGTGCATTAAACGGAACAAATTATACACAGCAATATCCTATTGATTCAAAAGAACCTAAATATAAAGTTGAAATAAATGCAAAAAAACTTTGGGATAAAATAATTCACAACGCATGGCAGTGCGCTGAGCCGGGCATCCTGTTTTGGGATACCATAATTCGCGAATCGGTGGCTGACTGCTACGCTGACCTCGGATATAAAACAGTATCAACAAATCCGTGCGGTGAAATACCTTTGTGTGCATACGACAGTTGTCGTTTGCTTGCGGTAAATCTATACGGATATGTCGAAAATCCGTTTACCGACAAGGCAAAATTCAATAAAAGACTTTTCAAAAAACACATTGCAATCGCAATGAAAATGATGGATGACCTGATTGACTTGGAACTCGAAAAAATAGATGAAATTCTGTCAAAAATAAGCAATGACCCGGAAGAATACGATGTAAAAAGAGTAGAAATTGAACTTTGGGAAAAAATAAAAGACAAATGTATTCGCGGTCGCCGTACAGGTTTGGGGATTACAGCAGAAGGCGATATGCTTGCTGCTCTTGGTATTCAGTACGGAACAGATGAATCAATAGCATTTGCAACCGAGATACAGAAAATACTTGCACTTGAAGCATACAGAACATCAACACAAATGGCAAAAGAACGCGGTGCATTTCCTCTTTACGATGCAAAACGCGAAGAAAGCAATCCCATGATAAACCGTATCCGCAAACAGGATGCTGATTTATACAATGAAATGGTGAATACTGGACGCCGAAATATTTCTATGCTTACCATTGCGCCCACAGGAACCGTAAGCCTGATGGCTCAAACAACATCAGGAATAGAACCTGTATTTATGCCTTTCTACAAACGCCGCCGCAAAGTAAATCCAAATGATAAAAATGTTACAATTGACTATGTTGATAAAACAGGCGATGCTTTTTCAGAATTCTATGTTTTTCATCATAAATTTCTTACATGGTGCGAAATTAACGGATACGATGTTGAAGCAATAAAAAATTTCAGTACTGAACAATTAGATGATATTGTCAAAAAATCACCATACCACAACGCAACAACAAAAGATATCGACTGGGTAAAAAAGGTAAAAATGCAGGGTGAAATGCAAAAATGGGTTGACCATTCGATAAGCGTTACCGTAAATTTACCTGCCGACATTACAGAAGAAAAAGTTGCCGAAGTTTATAAAACCGCATGGGAATCAGGCTGTAAAGGAATAACCGTTTATAGAGATGGCTCGCGTTCGGGAATTCTTGTTTCGGCAAATGATGGTAAGGAACCAATGAATAAAATGCCGTCAAAACGCCCTGTGTCGCTTGATGCTGATGTGATTCGTTTCGCAAACGGAAAAGAACAGTGGATTGCTTTTGTAGGATTGTATGATGACAAACCATACGAAATATTTACCGGTATTGTTGACGATGATATTCGTCCTATTCCGCGTGTCGTGAAAATAGGTCAAATACTGAAAGTGAAAACCGAGAATGGGTCGCGTTATGATTTCCAATATATTGACAAGTACGGTTATACAAATACAATAGGCGGAATTTCGCACATGTTTAACAAAGAATTTTGGAATTATGCAAAACTGATTTCAGGCGTATTGCGTAACGGAATGCCTATTGTAGATGTTGTAAATCTAGTTGCAGGACTGGAACTTGACAGCGAAACAATAAATACGTGGAAAAACGGAGTAGAACGTGCGCTCAAACGCTATATTCCTGATGGAACAAAAGCCAAACAGGGTTTAAAATGTCCCAAATGCGGGTCTGATTCGCTTATTTATTATGATGGATGCCCGAGATGTACGGCGTGTGGTTATGCAAAATGCTGATACGGAACATTGACAATTTTTGTTTGCAATTCAAATCTTCACAGTAAAATCAGGCAGATTAAAATAACAAACTCAAATGTCTGTTAAAGTTAAAACCGACTGTTTGATTTTTCTAAGCAGATGCAAAAATTTCTGATAAGGATTTTTGCATTTTGGTTTTTGGTATGAACCAATTGGGTGTTATATGTTTTTATTATAAAGATATATTTAGGCTTATTCGGAAAAGCCTTTAATGGTTTCCCAAAAGGATTTTTTACAGTAAAATCAAATCATATCTTCATAATAAGGTTAAATATAATGTTAAATCAAATTTATTTTCATTTTTTAGATTTTTGTATTAATTTTTTTGTAATTTTGGCAAAAATTAAAATTTAATTATAAAATTACAAGTTATGGAACGAATAAAATTAACAGTATTATTTATGTCAATAGCAGTTATTATGGCATGTTCAACCGATGAAAAAAAATCGGAGGAAAAAGCAGAAATCAATAATGAACTTACAGCCGACGAAATATCGGCAGGAATTTTAACTCCCGAAGTAATGTGGAAAATGGGACGAATAGGCACAAGCATAATTTCGCCCGATGGAAAAAACGTTGCATACACTCTTACCAATTACAGCGTTGAAGCTAACCAAGGCGTAACAAGCCTTTGGCTCGCTTCTACCGACATCGGCAGTACGCCTGTGAAATTGGCGGATGACGTATCAGATCCTGCTTGGAACACAGCAGGTGATAAACTGTATGTTATGAAAGATGGACAGATTTTTACGGTTGATATAAAAACGAACTTGCTTACGCAATTTTCATTTATCGAAAACGAAATCGACGGATTTGGCGTTGCGCCTGCCGAAAACAGAATTTTTTACGTACAAAAAGTTGCTGTTGAAAAACGTAATTCAGCCGACATATATCCAGACATGGATAAATCAAAGGCAAAAATTTACGATGACTTAATGGCTCGTCACTGGAATTATTGGGATGAAGGTAAATATTCGCATATTTTTGTTTCCGACATAAAAAACGGCAAAGTCGAAAACGGTAAGGATATTATGGAAGGCGAAGCATGGGATGCGCCAATGGCGCCATATTTCGATATTGCCGAAATAGCATGGAACGGTAGCGGAACACAACTTGCTTACACATGTAAAAAGCAAACAGGAACGGAATATGCAATATCAACGCAATCGGATATTTATGTTTACGATACTCAAAATGAAACAACAAAAAATATCTGCATGGACTTTAACGCAGATAAAAATCTTGACATGTTTCAAGGTTATGATACATATCCCGTATGGTCGCCCGACAATACTAAAATTGCATTTATCAGCATGCGCCGTCCGGGCAATGAAAGCGACAAAGAACGACTGTTTGTATGGAACAGCGCCGACAATTCAATGACAGACCTTACGCCTACATTTGATTATAACGCCACAAATGTGATATGGGATGGAAACAATATAATTTATTTTGTAGCGCCAATCGAAGCCACACGCCAAATTTGTCGCGTTGACTGTAATACGCAGAAAGTTGAAATACTCACATCTGGCGACCATGATATAAATCATTTTACAAAAAAAGACAATATAATAGTTGCTGAAATAACAAAAATATCAATGGCAACGGAACTTTTCAAAATAAATATTGATGACAGTCAAAACATTTCACAAATAAGTTTTGTAAACAAAAATATCTATGATAACATACAAATGGGAGAAGTGCAAAAACGATGGATAAAAACCACCGATGGCAAACAAATGCTTACATGGATTATATTTCCGCCGGAATTTGACGCAACAAAAAAATATCCCACACTGCTTTATTGCGAAGGAGGACCTCAAAGCGTAGTAAGTCAGTCTTGGAGTTATCGCTGGAATTTTCAATTAATGGCAGCTCATGGTTATATTATTGTAGCGCCCAACAGAAGAGGAGTACCATCATTCGGACAGGAATGGTTAGACCAGATTTCCGGTGATTACAGCGGACAAAATATTCGCGACTATTTAAGCGCAATTGACGATGTTGCCAAAGAACAGTGGTGTGATAATACACATCTTGGTTGCGTAGGCGCAAGCTACGGCGGATATTCTGTTTTCTTTCTCGCTGGCAATCACAATAAACGATTTAAAGCATTTATTTCACATTGCGGAATATTCAATTTTGAAAGTATGTACGGACACACCGAAGAATTATGGTTCGTAAACAACGATTACGGCGGTTCGTACTGGAGTGAAAATCAGACAGCAAAACGGTCGTATGCAAATTCACCGCACAAATTTGTTACAAAGTGGGATACGCCAATATTGATAATTACAGGTTTAAACGATTTTCGCATTCCTTATACGCAAAGCCTTGAAGCATTTACAGCAGCACGACTTCATGGAATTGATGCACGTTTACTTGCTTTTGAAAATGAAGCGCATCAGGTTTTTAAACCGCAAAATAATCTTGTATGGAATCGTGAATTTTTCGGCTGGCTTAACAAATATTTGAAATAAAAACATTTAGTTGCTTCACTGTAAAATAAAATTTACATCATATTGCAATGGCGAACAAAGCGAAGCAGGAAGCAAGCACGTCATTGCGAACCCGTAATAGTTAAATAGCACGTCATTGCGAGCGTCAGCGAAGCAATCCAGTGAAAAAGGAAAAGCTAATGCAAAAACTGGATTGGCTGCGCCGAACTCCGCTGCGCTTCGGTTGCTTCACCATTACAGGTTCGCAATGACGTACAAACATATCACAAAAAAACTGTATAAGTAAAAATAACTTATTGCTGTATCTACATTAATTGAAGTATATTTTTAAAAATGGGAACTCCCAAACAGAAAATGGGAGTCCCCAAACGGAAAATGGGAACTCCCAAACGGAAAATGGGAACTCCCAAAAATAAGCCGTCATTGCGAGCGTCAGCGAAGCAATCCAGACGTTCACTATTAATTTCTAGATTGCTTCGGCGTCCCGCCTCGCAATGACGTTCTGCCTCGTGTTGCTTCGTTGCTACGCTCCTCGCAATAACGACATACATTATATAAAGTGTAATATAAAAAGAGACTGCCTGAAAATAAGCAGTCTCTTTTTATTTGATAAATATTCATTTACGGTAATTTTGGACCTGCAGCAACAAGAGATTTTCCTGCTTCATTGCCTGTGAATTTAATAAAATTCTTTATAAATCTGCCTGCCAAATCTTTTGCTTTTACATCCCATTCGGATGTATTTGCATAGGTATCGCGCGGGTCAAGAATTTTGGGGTCAACACCCGGAAGTTCTATCGGAACTTCAAAATCGAAATACGGTATTTTTTTCGTTACTGCCTTATCTATGCTGCCGTCAAGAATAGCATCTATAATTCCGCGCGTATCTTTTATCGAAATGCGCTTTCCTGTTCCGTTCCATCCTGTATTAACAAGATATGCCTTTGCTCCCGACAGTTCCATTCTTTTAACTAATTCTTCGCCGTACTTTGTAGGATGCAAACTCAAAAAAGCAGCGCCAAAACAAGCAGAAAATGTTGGCGTAGGTTCTGTAATTCCACGTTCTGTGCCTGCAAGTTTTGCTGTAAATCCGCTCAGAAAATAGTATTTTGTCTGTTCTGGATTTAATATTGAAACAGGAGGAAGTACTCCAAAAGCATCTGCCGACAGAAAAATAACTTTCTTTGCAGCCGGCGCTTTCGATATTGGTTTGACAATATTTTCGATATGATAAATAGGATACGAAACACGAGTATTTTCAGTAACCGACTTGTCTGCAAAATCAATTTTACCGTTTTTGTCAACCGTAACATTTTCAAGCAATGCATCGCGGCGAATAGCATTCCAAATATCAGGTTCGCTTTCTTTATCAAGATTTATAACCTTTGCATAGCAACCGCCTTCAAAATTGAATATTCCTTCGTCGTCCCAGCCATGTTCGTCATCTCCGATAAGTTTGCGTTTAGGATCTGTTGAAAGCGTTGTTTTTCCTGTTCCCGACAGTCCGAAAAATATTGCCGTTTCGCCTTTTTCGTTTGTATTTGCCGAGCAGTGCATAGAAGCAATTCCTTTGAGCGGCAACAGATAGTTCATATACGAAAACATTCCTTTTTTCATTTCGCCGCCATACCATGTGTTAAGTATAACCTGAATTTTTTCGGTAAGATTGAATACTATTGCTGTTTCCGAATTTAAGCCGAGTTCTTTGTAATTGTCGATTTTTGCTTTTGCCGCATTGAATACGACAAAATCAGGTTCGCCGTAAGTTTCCAGTTCTGTTTCTGTTGGGCGAATAAACATGTTTTTTACAAAATGAGCCTGCCATGCAACTTCGCAAATAAACCGAATTTTAAGACGTGTATTTTCGTTTGTTCCGCAAAAAGTATCAACTACATATAATTTTTTATTTGATAATTGTTTGCATGCAATATCTTTCAATACTTTCCATGTTTCCTGTGTTACCGGTTTATTATCGTTTTTGTATTCATCGGATGTCCACCATATCGTATCTTTTGATGTTTCGTCCATCACAAAAAATTTGTCTTTTGGCGAACGTCCGGTATAAATGCCTGTCATTACATTTATCGCTCCCATTTCTGTAAGTTGCCCTGTTTCAAAGCCTGTCAACGCAGGGTCAATTTCTGCTTTGTACAAATAATCGTATGAAGGATTGTAAATAATTTCCTGCACATCCCTGATTCCGTACTTTGTTAAATCTAAATTTCTCATAATATATTTTTTAATAATTAATATTCTCCGAATTTTATGAATTGGCAAAGGTAATTATTTTTCAGTATAATATTCCATCAATTTGTATAATATCAGTTTAATTAATGTTAAAATGCATATTGGTTAGATTTTTGATTTCTGAAACAGTCAAATGGTGGTTGCTTTTATTATTTATGCGCTCGCAATTATGTATTAAATTGCAAACGAGGCTGACTTAAAATAAGCAACCTCGTTCTGTTAATATTTCCCCAAATACTCATCCATGAAAACATGATATTGGATGATTTAATTATATCTCAACTTTCGTCCTATCCGTAAAATTGTTGTTGTCGTAATTTTATTTAATGCACAAAGTCGTTTTATCGGCACACCTGTACGAAGTGATATTTTACTGAGAGTATCTCCTTTTTTGATAGTCCAAAAACGCGCTTTTGCCTGCTCAATAACATGTGCAAAAGTTTTTTCCTTGCTCATACTGTAAATTTCAGTATTTGGTTTATGATTTTCAAAATCAATAATATCTTCCGGATTTACCGGATTTCCCAAATATCTGATTTCCCAGTGTAAATGCGAACCTGTCGAGCGTCCTGTATTTCCGCCGAGCGCAATCAAATCACCGGGTTCGACAATCTGGTCGTTTTCAACTAATATTTTGCTTAAATGTCCGTAAACGGTTTCCAATCCGTTGTAATGACGAATTACTATAAAGTTTCCGTATCCTCTGCGGCGACCGTTGTTTCCTGTAACGCGAACCATTCCTTTCATTGGCGCTACGACAGTGTCGCCTGTCAGCAGTTTCAAATCTATTCCATTATGACTTCTGCCTCTGCGATAACCGAATTTTGACGTTACGTGCATTGGCTTTTTAAGCGGATAGACAAAATCATTTATGTGAAATTCGATTGTATCTTGCAGTTTTTTAATATCAATATTGTACGGATTAACCTTTGAGTTCGACCAGAACGGATAAATATCGGCTGCTGGAATATTGTACTGAATACATGAATCGGGAAGTTTTGAAAGTTGTTCATCCGAATACATTTCTGCATCTTCACCTCCGCCGATGTCAATTTCATCCAAATCGGAATATTCATTATCAATATTTTCTGTCGATATATTAATTTCGTGGATACATGCAGTATCGGATGTTTTTTGTGTCAAATGGTTTACATAACCATCCATGAAATCTGCATTATTTATATTATTGACAGTATCACATTCGTTAGACATCAACTGTACTGTCGGTATAGGTTTTGTTGCAGTCGTATCTGTTTCGGCGGTGATTATCACAGGCTGAAACAGAATGAAAATCAACAATATTATTTTATAATTCATTTTATGTATCAATATTTGCATATTTTGCGTGAGTTTCTATAAATTCGCGACGTGGTGGAACATCATCGCCCATTAGCATTGAAAAGATTCTGTCGGCTTCGGCAACATTGTCAATAGTTACCTGCCGCAAAATTCTGTTTTGGGGATTCATTGTTGTTTCCCACAATTGTTCGGGATTCATTTCTCCCAAACCTTTATAACGCTGCACCGATATTCCCGAATCTTTTCCTTTTCCCATTTCTTCAATGGCTTTTATACGGTCATCTTCAGTCCAGCAGTAACGCGCGTCTTTTCCTTTTTTTACAAGATACAAAGGCGGAGTTGCAATATAAAGATATCCGTTTTGTATAAGTTCTTTCATATAGCGGAAAAAGAATGTCATAATAAGCGTATCGATATGACTTCCATCGACATCGGCATCGGTCATTATTATTACTTTATGATAACGAAGTTTTTCCATATTCAGCGCTTTTGAATCTTCTTCGGTGCCTATTGTAACGCCGAGCGCCGTGTATATATTTCGGATTTCTTCACTTTCAAAAACTTTATGTTCCATTGCTTTTTCTACGTTCAGAATTTTACCTCTGAGAGGAAGAATTGCCTGAAACAGTCTGTCGCGTCCGCTTTTTGCAGAGCCGCCTGCCGAATCGCCTTCCACCAAAAACAGTTCACAACTTGAAGCATCTCTGCTTGAACAGTCGGCAAGTTTACCCGGTAATCCGCTTCCCGAAAGAGGCGATTTACGCTGTACCATTTCGCGGGCTTTGCGTGCTGCGTTGCGTGCTGTTGCAGCCAAAATTATTTTTTCAATAATTATTTTTGCATCTTTGGGATTTTCTTCCAGATAATTTTCAAGCGCAATACTCGTTGCCTGCGATACAACTGCCTGTACTTCGCTGTTTCCGAGTTTTGTTTTTGTTTGTCCTTCAAACTGTGGTTCGGCAACTTTCACAGAAATAATGGCTGTCAAACCTTCGCGGAAATCGGCAGGGTCAATATCGAATTTCAATTTTGCAAGAAATCCGTTTTTTTCGGCATAACTTTTCAATGTTGTTGTAAGACCGCGTCTAAATCCCGTAAGATGGCTACCTCCTTCTATCGTATTTATATTATTTACATACGAGTGAATATTTTCGGTATATCCCGAATTATACTGCATTGCTATTTCCACTGGAATTCCTGCCTTTTCGGTTTCGAGATATATAGGTGTATCTGTCAGGCGCACGCGATTTCCATCGAGATACTGAACAAATTCTTTCAGTCCGTCTTTTGAATAAAAACTGTCATTTACGAATGTTTTTTCTTCATTTCCTTCGGTTTCCGTTTCATTTCGATAATCTGTAATATTAAGTCGAATACCTTTATTTAAATAAGCCAGTTCGCGCAGTCGTGAAGCGAGAATATCATATTTATATTCCAGAGTGGTTGTAAAAATTTCAGGATCTGGATGAAAAGTTATTGTTGTTCCGGTTTTATCGCTGTTACCAACAACTTTGACATCATATTGAGGAATGCCTTTTCTGTATTCCTGTCTGAAATGTTGACCGTTTTGAAACACATCGGCAATCAAAAGCGTTGAAAGAGCATTCACACACGATACGCCGACTCCGTGCAAACCGCCTGAAACTTTATAACTTCCCTTGTCAAACTTACCTCCTGCATGAAGCATGGTAAGCACAATCTCCAACGCCGATTTATTTTCTTTTTTATGTATTCCTGTAGGTATTCCGCGTCCGTTATCAACAACTGTTATTGAATTATCTTTGTTTATATAAACATCTATTTCACTGCAGTATCCGGCAAGTGCTTCGTCAATTGAATTATCAACAACTTCATAAACCAAATGATGCAAACCTCTTTCGCCTATGTCTCCAATGTACATTGAAGGGCGCTTGCGTACGGCTTCCAATCCTTCCAAAATTTGAATATTGTCTGCCGTATAATTTTCCGTATTTACAATGTTGTATAATTCTAAATCTGTATTTTCCAATTCTGTCATGGTAATTAATGAAAATTCCTTATATTTTTACTGTTCAGCCTGCAAAGGTATAAAAATACTTTCAAACTGCAATTTTTTTTATTAACATTACTTGTTATTAATATTATATAAACCATTGTATATATTGATATTAGCGTATATATGAGTTATTATTTTCAACAACTTGTTTTTCCTTATTTTACCTGAATATATCTTTTATATTGCTCAATTAATCCCTTTTTTATTTTTTTATAATATTCAGATAATAGTTTAAATTAGCATCTTATCTGTATTTTATAAGATATTTGATTATTTTAATATTAAATTTTTATGATATAAAATAAATTCATATATTTGTCGAAAATTTTATGATAAAATGAAAGATACTAAATGTGAAATACGCTTACTTGGTTTGAAATCAATGATTGGAAATACTCCGATGTTGAAAATTGACTACAAATATAAAAACAAACCACGTACAATTTTTGCCAAAGCGGAATACTATAATTACACTGGAAGTATAAAAGACCGCATTGCTTATTATATTCTTGAAAAAGCCTATAAATCAGGAGAATTATTACCTGATATGCATATTATGGAAGCCACAAGCGGAAATACCGGAATTTCTTTTTCGGCTTTGGGCAGAGCATTAAGACATGAAGTAACTATTTTTATGCCTGACTGGATGAGTAGCGAACGAATTAATATCATACGCAGTTTTGGCGCTAATATCCGACTTGTCTCAAAAGACGAGGGAGGATTTCTCGGAAGTATCGAAATGACGCAGAAAGCAAAACAGGAACAACCTGAAAAAATATTTTTGCCATGTCAGTTTGATAATAACAGAAATTGCGAAGCGCATGCAAATACAACAGGATACGAAATTGCAGAACAGTTACTTAAACTCGGATTGATGCCTGATGCTTTTGTCGCCGGAGTTGGTACCGGAGGAACGATTATGGGTGTCGGTAATTTTCTCAAAGACATTAACGACAATATAAAAATTTATCCTCTTGAACCGCTAAATTCGCCAACATTGAGTACGGGATACAAAACAGGTAAACATCGTATTCAGGGAATTTCGGATGAATTTATTCCGTCTATTATAAAGTTAGACCAGCTTGACGCAATAATTCAGGCAGATGATGGAGATGCGATTATAATGGCGCAAAAACTTGCACGAACCTTAGGTTTGGGCGTTGGAATATCATCGGGAGGAAATTTTATAGGAGCGGTAAAAGTGCAAAACATGCTCGGAGACAATGCTGTTGTTACAACAGTTTTTGCAGATGATAACAAAAAATATTTAAGCACCGATTATTCAAAAGAAGAGCCGATAAAAGATGAATTTATTTCAAATGATATAATTTTGGAAAATGTTACTGCTATAAAATAAATCGTTGTAATTTAGCATGAACGCAAAACGTAAAATAGCTTTTTGTACGCTTGGCTGTAAACTTAATTTTTCGGAAACTTCAATGCTTGCACGCAAATTTCTTGAAAATGATTTTGTGCGCGTACCGTCTAATCAAATAGCAGATGTGTATGTTGTAAATACCTGTTCGGTAACTGAAAATGCCGATAAAAAATGCAGACAGTTATTACGCAAACTTACAAAACAGGCGCCAAATGCAATTATTGTTGCTACAGGATGTTATGCACAATTGAAACCGCATGAATTAGCTGCAATCGAAGGCGTTGATATTGTTGCAGGCGCCGATAATAAAGGAAATATTTTTGAATATGTAAACGCAATGGAAAAAAAGAAAAAAGCAAAGATTTTTTCATGCGAAATAAATGAAACAAAAACTTTTTTTAAGGCTTTTTCAATGGGCGACCGTACACGTTCGTTTTTGAAAGTTCAGGATGGTTGTGATTATAACTGTGCATACTGTACTATTCCTATGGCGCGTGGCAAAAGTCGAAATATTTCTATAGAAGAAATATGTAATGAAGCAAAAATTATTGCAAATTCCGGAATAAAAGAAATTATAATTACAGGTGTGAATACAGGAGATTTCGGAAAAACAACAGGCGAAACATTTTTAGATTTGCTTAAAAATCTGGAAACTATCGAAGGTATCGAACGTTATAGAATATCTTCAATAGAGCCGAACTTACTGACAGACGAAATAATTGATTTTGTAAAACATTCAACAAAATTTTTGCCGCACTTTCATATACCTTTGCAATCCGGATGCGATAAAATTCTTGCATTAATGCGGCGCCGATATAATACAACTTTTTTTGCTCAACGCATAAATCATATTTTCAAACTTATTCCAAACGCTTTTATTGGAATTGATGTAATTGTAGGATTTCCAAACGAAACCGACGAAGATTTTAATATAACTTGCAAATTTTTACATGAAATAAATCCTGCTTTTTTGCATATCTTTCCATATTCCGACAGGGCAAATACGCCCACTGCAACAATGACAGGAAAAATTGCGCCCAACATAAAAACGAAACGGGCAAATATCCTGAAAAATCTGTGTGAAACTTTACATCGCAAATTTTATGAGCGCAACATTGGTAAAAAAGTAAACGTACTGTTTGAAAGCGCTCAACACGGAGAAATGATGCGCGGATTTTCTGAAAATTATATAAAAGTTGAAATTCCATATCAGCCAGGTTTGGCAGGCAAAATTATTGAAATCGAAATCACAGGAATTGCTGAAAACGGAAATGCAACGGGGAAAACTTGCTAATTTTTTACCTGTTAAAGTTAAAATTTTAAACTCCTCTCCTATTCAAAAATTTCACTAATAAATATTTGATAATAAATAATTTAGTTTTCAAAAAATAATTAAATATTATTTCTTTATCAATTCATTATAAATATCAAATAATTGTTTTGCTGCTTTGAATGAACTCAACTTATCAGACAATACCAAATTCTCATAATCAGCAAGTTTGTCTTTTATGACAGGATTTTGATAAAAATTATCATGCAGGTATGAATTTATAGTTTCGTACATCCAATATTTTGACTGTCGCAATCTGTTTTTAGTAAAATATCCGTTAGTTTTTGTAAAATCCATATATTCTTTTATCACATCCCAAATTTCGGTTAATCCTGTATTGGCGGCAGATGAACATGTCAAAGTTTTAGGTGTCCAACTTGATTCCGACTGTGGCAAAAAATGCATCGCACTTTGATACAGAATACGAGACTGTTCTGCTTTTATTATATTTTCACCATCGGCTTTTGTTATGGCGAGCAAATCAGCCATTTCCATTATCCCGCGTTTTATTCCCTGTAACTCGTCTCCGCCGCCGGAAATTAAAAGCAGCAAAAAGAAATCAACCATCGAATGTACGGCAGTTTCGGATTGCCCCACTCCTACCGTTTCGATAAAAACTACATTAAAACCGGCAGCTTCACAAAGTATCAGACTTTCGCGAGTTTTGCGGGCAACTCCTCCAAGCGAACCAGCCGAAGGACTCGGACGAATAAATGCATTTTTATCTGCACAAAGTTTTTCCATTCTGGTTTTATCGCCAAGAATACTGCCTTTTGAACGTTCGCTGCTTGGGTCTATGGCAAGCACTGCAAGTTTGTAATCTTGTGTCGTCAACATTTTTCCAAATGTTTCGATAAAAGTACTTTTTCCTGCTCCGGGTACGCCTGTTATTCCAATTCGTATCGAATTTCCCGAATATGGCAAACACCGTTCTATAACTTCCTGTCCCAATGAATAATGTTGAGGCAAAGAACTTTCTACAAGAGTTATTGCTTTGCTGAGCATCGTTATATTTCCAGACAAAATACCTTCAACAAACTCGTCTGCTGAAGGTAATTTTTGCTGAAACTTTTTAAATCGCGATATTGCATTCGGATTTACTATTGGCGGTTGTTCCACGCCATCATTTACTTGTAATGCGCTTTTCTCAAGAAATGTATCATTCATTATAAATTTATTCAATAACGGTTCCTCTTAATGCAATATTAGAAATTGGATTTGATGATATATTCGTTATAAGCTCAATGTTAAAATCCTGTGGTCCTTTTAATGTTTTGGTATTCAAAACAACTTTTACAACTCCTTCTTCTCCTGGCTTCACTGCTTTCGGAAAAGTAATTTTCAAACTGCGACTATCATCATTTATCACATTAACTGCAAGTATTTCCAGATTAGCCTGACCTACATTTCTAAATTTATATTCGTTTGATACCATAGAACCTTGTTTGATATTGCTGAACATATAATTATTGTTCAGAAAATTTATAACAGGTTTTGTTGCGCTCTGGTTATTCGATGTTGACGGTATGAGTGTAATTGTCGATGTCAAAGTTTCCTGTAATTTTTTACCGTTTACAGCAACTTCAATTTCATTGATTCTTGTACCGTACATCGCATTTTTTGTTGAAGTATATATTGCTTTGATTACGCCTTTTTCTTTTGGCTGAAGTGTTACAGATTGAATTTTCAGATAATCTGGAACATTGCTGAAAGATATTTCAACAGGAATATCGCTGTTGTTATAAACCTTTATTTCGCTCGGTTTGCTTTCTTTCTCTGTTATGGCAACGCGAGCAAATGCAAATGTTTTTTCCGACAGTCTTATTCTTTCCTGCACCACAGGAAATTCTTCTTCAACAGTAAGCGGCGCTTTCATAACAACGCCTGATATTGTCAATGATATCATTTTAGGATCGCCGTTGCTTGTTATGTTCAGATTTTTCCTGAAAGAACCCACACGACCGATAGGGCGATATGTTGCATCAACAAATCCTTGCTGTCCCGGCGCTACCGGTTCTTTTGTCCACGCGGGAGTTGTACAGCCGCAGGATGTAGTTACATTCTGAATGGTAACGGGCGCATCGCCTTTATTTGTAAATACAAAGCGATGCGTTACATTTCCACCTTTTTCAGGAATGTTTCCGAAATTATGCGAAGGGTTGTTAAATGCTATTTTTCCTGTCTGCGCATTTGCCGTAAAGGCAAATGATAAAATTGCCGTTAATAATACCGATTTTAATAGACTCTTCATTTTACGCAATATCAAAAGTTCATAAATTGAATCTTAATTGATGACTTGAAATTAAGCGGTAGGAGTTACTTGTGCTTCCTCCGATTCGCTTGCAGCCGGAGTTTCTTCAACTTTGGGTTTTTCAACAACACTTCCCGATATTGTCAACATTATTGTTTGCGGGTCGCCATTGTTTGTTATCGTCAAACTTTTATTAAATGGTCCTACAGTGGCAGAATTATATGTTGCATCAACAAAGCCTTTTTCGCCCGGAGCAACAGGTTCTTTTGTCCATGCAGGAGTTGTACAGCCGCAAGATGTTTTAACGTTTTGAATGGTAACAGGAGCATCTCCCTGATTGGTAAACTCAAAACGGTGCGTTATGCTTATTCCTTTTTGATTGTCCGTCCCAAAATTGTGAGAATTACTGTCGAATACTATTTTTCCTGTTTGCGCGTTAACCGTTGAAAAGGCAAACACTAATGCTGTTAGTAACAGCGCTGATTTTAATAAATTTTTCATTTTACTTTAATTTTTAATTTATAATTTAATAAGTTTATAATTTTATTTTAAGCCACAAAGTTACAATTTTAATATTTAATCAGTGGCATTTTTTATATTTTTAAATGTAATATTAGTTACTGTTAAATACAGTTAAATTACTTATTCTATTCGTCATTGAAATTCAATATTTTATCGTTAAAGTGTCAAACATGTCGAATAATTATTTTGATAAATTGAATGTTTGATATATTTTTGCAAGATGTTTAATTAAAAATTTAATAAAATGGCTTACAAAATTAACGAAGACGAATGTACGGCTTGCGGAACGTGTTCAGGCGAATGTCCTGTTGAAGCGATTGTTCCGGGAGATGTTTACACCATTGACGCAACCATTTGTACAAGTTGTGGAACTTGTGCCGATGCGTGTCCGGTTTCAGCTATCTGTCCGGAATAGACGCGATGCTGTTTTTGAATATTTGAATGGTCGTTGCTTTTTGTAGCGACCATTTTTATTCCGACAATGCGCCGTTCATTCCAGCCGAATGTCTGTTTATTCGGGCGAACGTATTGTTAATCCTGCCAAACATGATTTCATTTTCATATTATTATTACGTTTATTTATTATGAATTTAATGTTTTCACACATAAGACGTATGACAGCCCATAATGTTACAAAATAATCAAAAAAATACATTGCCGCAAAAGTATTGACTTAATAATTTAATCATTGTAATTATTTTGAATCTGCCTTAATATTCAGTTTGTCAATATTTTTGTATTTGTCGGAATTTCAATAACAGAAATTGAAAAATTCACCGACATCATAACAAAAAGTAATCATTTATTTTGGAAATATTGAAATATATTTTAAAAAATGGTGAGATAATACGTTTAAACAATAGTATTAATATACGATTTATAAAAAATCTGTTTGCAAACAAATTGTCGCTATAAAATGACTAATCACATCTTTTTCTTTTTTGTTGATAAAGTTGCTGTTACTCCCAATATTCCTGCGACAAGCGAAGATATTAATATTGCAATTTTTGCCGTATCGGTGTAACTTTGATGCTCAAACGCCAGATTGCTTACAAACATCGACATCGTAAATCCTATGCCTGCAAATATTCCTGCATTGAGCAGTAATCTGTAATTCATTCCATCCGAAAATTTTGACATACCTGATTTTACCATTATAAAACCAAACAAAAATATTCCTGCCGGTTTTCCGATTATCAGTCCAAAAATTATTCCGAGTGATACATCACTGAAAATATCAACTATATTGAAATTAATAACAACTCCTGCATTAGCCAAAGCAAATATTGGCATTATCACATACATTGAAAATCCATGCAGCGACGAGTCTAATTTCTGCATCGGCGATGATACTTTTACTATTTCCGACCTCATTGCATTTATAACATCAAGACATTCCTGATTGGCTAAAATTGTTTTGTTTTCGGTATAGTGTTTTCTGAATTTTCGTACTAAAAAATTTGTATGCGCATAAAATTTTGTTCCGCTTATGCGTGTGCGCGTAGGTATAATCGAAGCAAGTAAAATTCCCGAAACCGTTGCATGTATGCCTGACTGTAATACCAAAAACCAAAGAATTATACCAGATATTAAATAGATAAATGTATGACGTATCTGTAATGAATTTAATGCAAATACGATAGCCATTACCATAGCGGCAATAAGCAGCATGTCAAAATGAAGCGCATGAGTCGGATAAAATACTGCAATTACAATAATTGCGCCAAGATCGTCTGCAATGGCAAGCGCAATAAGAAATATTTTCATCGAAACGGGAACACGTTTTCCCAAAAGCGAAAGAACGCCTGTTGCAAATGCAATATCGGTTGCAGTCGGTATTCCCCAACCGCATATAGTTTCAGGCGAATTGATATTGAAAGCAAAATATATCACAGCAGGCATGAACATTCCGCCAATTGCAGCGGCTATGGGTAAACTTGATTTTCGCAGTGATGAAAGTTCGCCAACCATTATTTCGCGTTTTATTTCAAGACTTACGACAAAAAAGAAAATCATCATCAATCCATCGTTTATCCAGTCACGCAGAGACATTTTTTGAACAAAATCACCTATTGATATTGTAAGTTCTTTTTCCCATACCGCATTCAAATTAAACAATTGCGGAAAATTGGCAAGTATAAGCGCAGTGATGGTTGCAAAAAACAGTAATAATCCTCCTGTTGCCTCCTTGTGAAAAAAATGCGAAAAACTGTCTCTTATTTTTCTTTCACGTTTATATAGCCAGTAATGTTTTCGTATTTTTTGTAATCGTTCCTGTAATATGCTTGACATTGGATATAAGTAAAATCAGTAAAAAAAGATTATTTATTTGACAAATGTGTAAGACAGCAGATTTTATATAACATTCGCGCTCCTACGTTTGCATCAAACTCATCATTGTCGTTATTAGGATTCGGAGCGACTTCGCAAATATCAAAGCCTACAATTCGCCGCCCGGATTTGGACAGTATCCGCAAAAGATAATGAGCCTGCTGAAACGACAAACCTCCCGGAACAGGCGTCCCTGTGTGCGGACAAAGTTCGGGGCTTAATCCGTCAATATCAAAACTTATATAAACATTTTGAGGCAAATGATTTATAATATCGTTACAAAGCGATTTCCATGTCTGTTCGCCGCTTAACAGTTGTTCGCTGATATAAAAATCCGTATATGATTTTATTTTCTCGCTGTTTGAAATAAAATCGGCTTCATCATTACAAAAATCACGAATTCCGACCTGCACAAGTTTTGCAATATTTTCACATTTTGTCATTGCGTTATACATTATCGAAGCATGTGAATATTCAAAACCTTCGTAACTACGGCGCAAATCGGCATGTGCATCAATATGCAATATTCCGAAACTGTCGTATTTTTCGTTTAAAAGTTTTATCAATCCGAAAGGAACGCTATGTTCGCCGCCAACTATTCCCACAATTTTGCCTTCTTCGTAATATTTTTTTGAACGTTCATAAACCCAACTGTTTAATTTTTCGGATCCTTTGTTGATTAAATTCAATTTATGTATAAGCGATATGTCGCCGCTTTTTCCGCCGTTCTCAAGATATTCTATAACTTTTTCGGCTTTCTTACGCAGTTCCGCCGATTCATTAAATATTTCTTCATTATATTGATGCGTTCCTATTTTTATTTCCCATGCATTTTTGACATCAACATCATACAAATCAATTTGCAATGATGCGTTAATGATTTGTTTCGGTGCATTCGCCGTTCCTGCTCGATATGATGTGGTAACATCCCATGGCGCCGATATTAATATTATTTCCGATTCATCAACACGATATGGAAGTGCAAAAAAATTACCGTTTGGCATGCCTGTATCATTAGGGTTGAAATTTTCCATATTTTTCAAAAAGTTTGACAAAGATACGTAATTTTCGATAAAAATAACTAACTTTGTACGTTAAAAAATTTATTAATCTGTTATGTTATGAAAAAATATTTTACATTATCATTATTATTTGTTTCGATTATGGTTACAACTGTTACAGCGCAAGAAAACGCTAACATTTTTAAATTTGTTATCGGAAATTTTGAGATAACAACACTTTCGGAAGGACAGCAAAAAGGCGTAAGCTCGATATTAATTGATGTTTCGTCTGAAATTATTGAAAAATATGCTCCTGATGGAACATTTCCATCTGCCTGCAATGCCTTTCTTGTAAAAACTTCCGATAAAAAAATTCTTGTTGATGCAGGATTTGGAAGAAATTTATTTGAAAATCTAAACTCGCAGAATGTTACTCCTGAAGAAATTGATGTGATTTTGCTTACACACATGCACGGCGACCATATTGGCGGGTTATTGCGAGATGGAAAAATCGCCTTCCCAAATGCACGATTATATATTGCTAAACCCGAACATGATTACTGGATGAACAGTAATTTGCGCGGAGGCGAACAGGCGCGTAATGTTATAAAAGCATACAAAAACAAACTTCATCTGTTCAATCCTGTTGATTTGCAAAATCAGACAAAAGAACTGTTAAGCGGAATCAGTGCAATCGCCGCATACGGACACACGCCGGGACATACGGCATTTTTGTTGAAATCTGATAATTTGCAATTTCTGATATGGGGCGATCTCACTCATGCGATGGCTGTGCAGATGCCACACCCCGAAATTGCAGTTACTTATGATGTTAATCCCGATGATGCAATAATTGCACGGAAAAAGATACTTGAATATGTCGAAAAAAACAAAATACCGGTAGCAGGCATGCATATTGCCTTTCCTGCAATGGGTAATGTTAAAACAAGCACAACCGAAGGATACGAATTTCAACCGTATTATTAATACGTATGCAATTTAATACTTGGTTTTTGTGTCATTATTCAAAAAATATTATTTTTGCATTAATATTTAAATTAATATACATATAATAAAAAATAATAATTCAAAAAACCATGAAATTATCAGTAAAAAATATTCACAACTTTGTATCCGAAGATGAGATTTTAGCATTGAAAGCAGATGCGGAACAAAGCCTTAAAATGTTGCATAATAAAACTGGATGTGGCAATGATTTTCTTGGCTGGGTAAATCTGCCATCACAAATCAGCCAAAGTGATGTTGATGATATTCAAGCCACAGCCGATAAACTTTCAAAATTAGCCGATGTTGTAATTGTAATAGGAATAGGCGGTTCGTATCTCGGCGCAAAATCTGTTATTGAAGCCTTATCGCACAGTTTCGGCTATTTACAAACAGAACGAAAACATCCTGCTGTAATTTTTGCAGGACAAAACATTAGCGAAGATTATGCTTTTGAATTGTTGGAAACGATTAAGGGACACCGCGTTGCCGCAGTTGTAATTTCAAAATCGGGAACAACTATCGAACCTGCAATCACATTCCGTTTGATTAAAAAATATATCGAAGATGCCTGTGGCATCGAAGCGGCGCGTGAACGTATTATTGCCGTTACCGATAAGGCGCGCGGAGCAATGAATACAATAGCCCAAAAGCACGGTTACAAAATGTTTGCAATTCCCGACGATGTAGGAGGACGTTTTTCGGTGCTTACGCCTGTCGGACTTTTGCCTGTCGCCATTGCTGGTTTTGATATAAAAAAACTTGTAGAAGGCGCTGCCGATATGGAAAAGGCTACAGATGCAAGTACTGCTTTTGAACAAAATCAGGCATGTATTTATGCTGCTGCTCGAAACGCTTTATATCGAAAAGGAAAGAATATTGAAATATTAGCTAATTTCAATCCCAAACTTCATTCGTTTGCCGAATGGTGGAAACAACTTTATGGCGAAAGCGAAGGTAAAAACGGGAAAGGCATATTTCCTGCAAGCGTCAACTTTACAACTGATTTACATTCACTTGGGCAATATATTCAGGATGGCAAACGCATGTTATTTGAAACTGTTTTGAGTGTAGAAAGTCCAAAACATAAACTTACCGTACCTGCCGACGAAGAAAATATTGATGATTTGAATTTTATTGCAAACAAACGCATTGATGAGATAAATAAATGCGCCGAAGAAGGAACAGTACTTGCTCACATTGACGGCGGTGTGCCTAATATTCACATATCTATTCCGGAAATCAGCGAATATAATCTCGGACAGTTGATTTATTTTTTTGAAAAAGCATGCGGTATAAGCGGTTACATGCTTGGAGTAAATCCTTTCGACCAGCCGGGCGTTGAAGCATACAAAAAAAATATGTTCCGACTGCTTGGAAAATAATGCCAAGTCTGTGATATGTTTTGTTTTACATGATATACAAAAGAAATCATAAACAAAGTTTGTTTTTCAATCTGCTTACATATTGATTATATTTTAATATTCATTAATGTTTGATTATCTCATCATCCGAATATTTATCAATATTGTTGTTGCGTAAATATTTTTTTGTTTCGGCGACAACAACTCCGCTCAATAATATCAAAGCAATCAGATTAGGTATTGCCATCAAACCGTTGGTTATATCCGCAAAATTCCAAATTAAATCCAACGAAAAAACAGCGCCTGAAAAAACCATTATCAAATAAGCAATTTTATAAGGTAATATTGCTTTTCGACCGAAAAGGTATTCGATTGATTTTTCGGCATAATACGACCAGCCTATGATTGTTGTAAAAGCAAACATTAAAAGCGCCAGTCCAAGAATTGTTTTGCCGAAAGGAATTTCCGAAAAAGCGAGTTGCGTAAGTTCAAAACCTGTAGCGCCGGACTTCCATGCGCCTGTATTTATAATAACCAAACCTGTGAGAGCGCACACAACAACGGTATCCCAAAATGTTCCAGAAGACGAAACCAAAGCTTGTCGCACAGGATTACGGGTACGTGCGGCGGCTGCAACAATAGCAGCAGAACCAAGTCCCGATTCGTTTGAAAACAGTCCGCGAGCAACGCCATAACGCGCAGCAAGCATTATTATTACGCCTGCCGCTCCACCGCCTGCGGCTTCAAACGAAAATGCCTGATTGAAAATTAATTTTACAGTATCAATTAATGTTTCGTAACCTGAAATCAATATCAGCAAACATCCCGAAACATAAAAAAACGCCATAAAAGGAACTACACTCTGACTTACCCGCGCAATACTTTTTATTCCTCCTATAATTACCATTCCTGCAATTATTGCCAAAACAAGTCCTGTTAAAATTTTGGTTTCAACAACCAATCCTAAAATATTTACTTCTGATACAAGATTGAAAGTCGTAAAAACAGCATCTTTTATTGAATTTGACTGTGTTGATGAACCAATTCCAAAAGCAGCCAGAGCAGCAAACGAAGCAAACATTATTCCTAAAATTTTCCCTGCTTTCTTATTTTTCAAACCGTATTGCAGATAATACATAGGTCCGCCGGCTATGCTGCCGTCTTTGCGCAATGTTCTGTATTTCACGGAGAGCAATCCTTCGGCGTATTTTGTTGCTATTCCCAAGAAACCTGTCAGCCATATCCACATTATAGCGCCCGGACCGCCAAGCGCTATCGCAGTGGCTACGCCTACTATGTTTCCTGTGCCTATTGTTGCTGCAAGCGCCGTTGCCAATGCGCTGAACTGACTTACATCGCCGTGCGATTCTTTGTCGCGCATAACAGAAAGACGAATAGATTTGCCGATATATCGCTGTATAAAACCAAGCCTGACCGTTAAAAAAACATGCGTTCCAAACAGAAGTATTAAAAGAGGCCATCCCCATAACCATGAGGATAAATCAGCAATAAATTTAGAAATGTCTGCCATAGTATTTTTATTATGTGATGCGCAAAGATAATTTTTTTTTGTTAAGAAAATATAATTAGTTAAAAAAAATATATATCTTTGCTGTTGATAAAAATATTAATGTTTTAATTAAAATAACGAGTTATGGAACAAATAACAAAAAACTTTAAACTTTGTGGTGGCATACTGATAATTATCAGTTGTCTTTTACCTTTTGGCTCAATTGGAGTATCAGGATTTTTTAGTATTTCTTTTAATGGTTTCAGTTTATTTAGCTTTGGTATTCTTTCTATTTTGGCTATCTTGCTTATTTTAGGAGGAGCGGTAGCATTGATCTATGTTGATGTTGCCAAAAATGATATTGAACTTGCTCCGAAATTTAAATTATCTTTTGTGGCAAAACTCGCTGTCCTCGTTGTAGGTATAGCAGTTTTTCTGTATATTGCAACAAAGCCAGATGTTAACGTTGGATTTGGAATAATACTTGAAATTATTTTTGCTATTGTTTTATTTTTTGAAGAAAAAGTTATTGTTGCTCTGAAAAAATAAATCGTATTTAAGTGTTATTAAATTAAACTTTGATTTGCCCGACATTAATGTCGGGCAAATTTTTTTAATAAAACGGTAACAAATAAAAGACTTATTTGCGCGTTTACTATATTTTTTTATCACACATAAATACAGATAATTAAGCAAATAACGAAGACTAATTATTAATTTACAAATCTCTTTTTTTAAGCAATAAATAAGACAAAGTTATGAAAACCGCAATCCAAATAATTACAGCAATACAATATTCACGCGGAAAATTTCCCGGCATAAAAACAGTTCCGCCCATTAAAAAGTTTTGAGGATTTATAGACGGAAAAGGTAACAATTTTGCTGCTGCATTTGCAGGTAATAAATTTGACAGAAAAAAAGATGTCGATGAACTCGAATTAATTTTTTCTATTCCAAAAATGATAAGTTCGCACAAACGCCATAAAATTACAAGTAAAAAAGCAAATCCTGACCTGCGTAGCCAAATTGCAAGCAGAGTGCAAAATGAAAAAAATACGCTTAATTTCAAAAAATATCCTAAAACAAATTCAACTCCCGTAAAAACAGAAACAGGATTTTTTGTATAATACAAACCCAATATCAGACATGCAAAGAATACAATCAGTGTTGATAAAGCTGCAAAAATCAAACTTACAAGCAGTTTTGACAGTAAAAATTCTTTTTTTGTTAATCCATCAATCAAATTTTGCTTTATTGTGCGGTATGTATATTCATTTGTGATATTTGTAATTATAATTATGCCCAAAAATATTGAACCGAAATCGGCAAAGTAAGTTATATTTTGCCATACATAAGGAAAAATATACGCTCCAAGTTGAGCTAAATTAACAGACAGATTGTCAATCGATGGTTTTATTATTGTTACCAGATATCCCATTGCGGCAAGCAAAACAAAATACAGAATAATAAATATTCTGGCTGTTTTGTAATTATATATTTTATTCCATTCTATTTTCAGTAATCGTAACATCTGCTTCATTTTTTATAAGATTAAGAAATTGTTGTTCGAGATTATTTCTGCGTTTAACCAAATGGTTTAGAAAAATTCCGCTGTTTACAAGTATTCTGTTTAATTCTTCGGCATCCAAATCGGTTTTTAACATTGCCGAAACAAATTTATTTTGACGTATGATTTTTTCAAAATACGGCATTGTTTCAAGAACATTAACAAGTTCGTCAATATTTGACGTTCCGAGTTCAAAATATCCGAGTTCGTTCGACATGTTTTCAACCGTTCCGCAATAAATGCTTTTGCCTTTGTTGAGTACAACCACATGCGAACAGACTTTTTCGACTTCATCGAGCAAATGACTTGCAAGTATGATTGTTGTTCCTGTATTGGCAATTTGTTTTATGATTTCACGGATTTTTATAATTCCCTGAGGATCGAGACCGTTGGCAGGTTCATCAAGAATCAATACTTCGGGATTGTTCAAAAGTGCGGATGCAATTGCCAGACGCTGTTTCATTCCCAGTGAAAAAGATGAAAATCTGTCGTTTTTTCGATGCAACAAATCAACAATTTTCAATTTTTCATCAATTCGTGAAAAAGGAGCCTGCTTTATACTTGCCACCGTCATTAAATTTTTTGCCGCAGACAGATATGGATAAAAATTCGGCTGTTCGATGATTGCACCTATTTTTTTCAGTGAATCATTACTGTGTTCCTTCCCGAACCACCGCCATGTGCCTTTTGTAGGATTTACAACATTAAGAATCATTCCGAGCGTTGTAGTTTTGCCGCTTCCGTTAGGTCCAAGAAGCCCGTAAACGTTTCCTTTTTCAACCGAAAAACTAATATCGTCAACAGCAACCAGCGAACCGAAATGTTTGCTTAATCTGTCAATTTCAAGAACCGTATTCATTTTAATATATTTTTGCAAAATTACTGTTTTTTTCACAATCTCAAAACTTTCTTGCTGTTTATAATTTAGTAAATGAATTAAGTAAATACTCAAAAATCATAATAAGTTCTTTTTCATTTTAACAGTTTTTGATTTTTTTTGCCGATATTATAAAATAATTAAATTAAACACAGGAAAAACAGTGTATTACTGTTTTTTAAAAAAATATTTTTAAAAAAATTTGTAACTTATTGGGGAATAATGTAATTTTGCAAAAATATTATTCGCAAATAATAATAACAAAAAATAATTCAGAATATATGATAAAAAAATTTTTAACTGTTTGCATTGCTGTCTGTTTTGTATCTGCGGCAAATGCTCAAAAGATTAATATTCCTGTTGTTGAGTATGACCTTAACAATGGATTGCATGTGATTTTGCATAAGGACAATTCTACGCCAAATGTAGTTGTCAGTTTGATGTATCATGTTGGTTCAAAAGATGAAAATCCTGACAAAACAGGATTTGCGCATTTTTTTGAACATTTGCTGTTTGAAGGTTCCGAAAATATCGGACGCGGCGAATATATGAAAACAGTACAGGCGAACGGAGGCGAACTTAACGCCAATACATCCAACGACCGTACTTATTATTACGAATTAATGCCGTCAAATCAGCTTGAGTTGGCGCTGTGGATGGAATCGGAACGAATGTTGCATGCAAAAATAGATTCGATTGGAATTGCAACGCAAAAAAATGTTGTTATCGAAGAACGCAAACAACGAATGGACAATCAGCAATATGGTTCGTTTATGGAAGAAGTTTTTAAGCGCGCATTCAAAGAACATCATTACAGATGGCCTGTGATAGGCGACCCTGAACATATACGCAATGCCACCGACAAGGATGTTGTTGACTTTTATAAAATGTATTATGTTCCAAACAATGCGACTTTGGTTATTGCAGGCGATTTTCAAACGGATAATGCAAAAAAACTTGTTGAAAAGTATTTCGGTGATATTCCGCGAGGAACACAGCAGATGACTCGTTATCATATTGTCGAAAAACCTCTTGGCGGCGAAATCAAAGATACTATTTACGATAACGTTACATTGCCTGCCGTATTTATGGGATATCGTTCGCCTGCTTACGGAACAAAAGATTTTTATACTCTCGAAATCATGAATTCTATTTTGTCAGAAGGCAACAGTTCGCGTTTCAAAGACAATATCGACAACAAAAAGAAAGCAACACAAACTTTCCTGTTGTCAATACCGATGGAAAATCCGGGACTGACGATAGTATTCGGACTTGCAACTCTTGGTCATGAAGTTAAAGAGACGGAAGATGCTATTAATCATGAAATTGACAGCATTATAAATTATTACGTAAGTGATGAAGAATTGCAAAAGGCAATCGCAACAAAAGAAACCGAAATCGTATCAAGCAAAAGGTCAATATCAAATATTGCGCATACATTAGCCGAATATCATACGTATTTCAAAAATGCGAAAATGATTAACAACGAGCTTTCAAATTACAGCAATATCACTAAAGATGACATTAAGCGTGTTGCCGCAAAATATATGACGCAGGATAACAGAGTTGTACTGTATTATCTGCCCAAATCGATGAAAAAATAAGTAAAATATGAAACCATACAAAATTAATAAAACAAGTAATATGAAAAAAAATATAATCGTTTTAATAACATTTGCCGTTTGTTTTACTTTTGCAAGCGCGCAGACACTTGATAGAAGCATTCAGCCGAAACCTGCACCGACAAGCGAAATACAAATAAAAGATGCACAAATATTTACACTTGATAACGGACTTAAAGTTTTTGTTGTTGAAGATAACAAATTGCCGCAGGTTTATTTTTCATTTCAATTTGATATTGATACAAAAACCTATGGCGAAAAAGCAGGTCTTCCCAGTATATTTTCCGAAGTTGCAGGCAAAGCAACAGGTAATATGACAAAAGCGGAACTTAATAAAGCATTTGATTTGATTGGCGCAAGTTTCGGATTTTCCGGCAAATCTGCGTATGTAAGCGGACTTTCAAAATATCGTTCAAAAATGATTGAACTGTTTGCTGACGTTTTACTAAATCCTGTATTTAGCGCAGAAGAACTTGATTTGGCAAAAACTCAAATAATATCAATGCTTGCATACATTGGCATGGATGGAGGACAAATGATGCAAATTATTTCGCAAATATTGAGAAACGGCAAAGACCATCCGGAAGGTGAAATGTTTACAGCAGAAAGTATCAGAAATATTACAGTGGATGATTTGAATGAATATTATAAAACATTTATTGCTCCCAACAAAACTAACCTTGTTATTGTAGGCAATATTACACTTGCCGATGCAAAAGCCGAAGTTGAAAAATATTTCAAAAATTGGGAAAAACGCGAAGTTCCCGAATATAAATATGAACAGCCCAAAGCGCCCGAAAAAATACGAGTAGCATTTGTTCATAAGGAAGGCGCAGTGCAGTCGGAAATCAATGTTTGTTATCCGCTGAATTACGAATTTTATAACAACGACTGGTTCAGCGCAAACCTTATGTCTCATATTTTGGGAGGAGGTTCAAGCGGACGTCTGTTTCAAAATCTTCGTGAAACGCACAGTTATACTTACGGTTGTTATGGCGAACTTGCCGCAGACGATGTTATCGGATATTATTCGGCATCGGCAAGCGTCAGAAACGATGTTACCGACAGCGCTATTAATCAAATTCTTTTTGAAATGCAAAGAATTATTGATACAGATGTATCCGAAAAAGACCTTGCTTCGGCAAAAGCCTTTGCAATGGGCAGTTTCGGTCGCAGTTTACAGCAGCCCGGCACAGTTGCAAAATTTGCAGTTGAAATTGACAAATACGGTTTGCCTGCCGATTATTTCAAAAATTATCTCAAAATGATTGATGCTGTTACTGTTGAAGATATAAAAATGGCAGCACAAAAATACATTCATCCTCAAAATGCATGGATTATAATAGTAGGCGATAAAAAATATGCAAATACTCTTAAACAGTTTGTTACAGATGGAAAAATCGAATTTTATGATATGTATGGCAATTTGACAGACGAAGTCGCCGATTGCGATTGTACCATTTATTATTTAATCGGAATAGTTGTTGTATTGTTTATTATTTTCATTTTCATGAAACGCTCGGCAGCAAAGCGTAAACGCAGCATTGACAGCCACAGATAACAATTTTATATGTTAAAAATACATTTGAAACGATTTTGACGTTTTACAGATGATACTTAAAAGTTTAATAACATCGAATAAACCTGCAATTCATGAGCAATGCAGGTTTATTTGGTTTAACAGGATGTCCAAAATTATTGTTTATGGTTGAACGTGAAAATCCGTTAGATAGAGAGATATTCAAAATAATTGCCGAAGTTGCCAAAGAAGAGCGGCAACGTATTTTTGTTATTGGCGGATTTGTTCGGGATTATTTTTTACAGCGACCATCTACCGATGTTGATATTGTAGTTGAAGGTAACGGAATCAATATTGCAAAACGCACAGCGGAAAAAGCAGGATGTAAAAAAGTTTCGGTTTTCAAAAATTTCGGAACAGCCATGTTTCATTACAATGGTATTGATGTTGAATTTGTTGGAGCGCGTAAAGAATCATATTATCATAATTCTCGTAAACCTGTTGTTGAAAACGGAACTCTCGAAGACGACCAAAATCGTCGTGATTTTACAATCAATGCTTTGGCTTTAAGTTTGAACGAAGAAGATTTCGGAATGTTAATTGATCCGTTTGGCGGAATACAGGATTTACACGATAAAATTATACGCACGCCGCTTGACCCTGATATAACTTTTTCGGATGACCCGCTGCGAATGATCAGAGCAATCAGATTTGCAACACAATTGCAGTTTACGATTGATGACAGCGTGTTTAAAGCAATACAAAATAATAGACATCGACTTAAAATTGTGTCGATGGAAAGAATAACATCTGAATTAAATAAAATACTGAAATCGTCAAAACCGTCAACAGGATTTAAATTGCTTGACAAAGCAGGACTTCTCAGTATGATATTACCTCAACTTACAGATTTGAAAGGCGTTCAGTCGATTGATGGAAAACATCATAAAGATAATTTTTTACATTCTCTCGAAGTGGTTGACAATATCAGCAAAACAACTGATAATATTTGGCTGCGCTGGGCTGCGCTGTTGCATGATATTGCAAAATATATCACAAAACGTTATGACTCACAGCATGGATGGACTTTTCACGGACACGAATATTTGGGAAGTAAAATGATTCCTTCGGTATTTTCTCATCTCAGATTACCGATGAACGAAAAAATGCGATATGTGCAAAAGATGGTTTCATTGCATTTGCGTCCTATTGTTTTATCGCTCGAAGAAGTTACAGATTCGGCTGTACGCAGATTACTTTTTGATGCCGGCGACGATATTGACGACCTGATGATGCTTTGCGAAGCCGATATAACGTCCAAAAACGAACAGACACAAAAACGTCATCTTGCAAATTTTCAACTTGTTCGCAACAAACTCACAGACATTGAAGAAAAAGACAAAATCAGGAATTTTCAACCGCCAATATCAGGCGAACTTATTATGGAAATTTACGGATTGCAGCCTTGTCGAGAAGTCGGAATCATTAAAAATGCAATAAAAGATGCCATATTGGATGGAGTTATAAAAAATGATTATAACGAAGCATACCTTTTCATGCAGAAAGAAGCTGAAAAATTAAATTTACTTGCAAAAAAGCAATAGAGATTTTTTAATATTTATTTATTGTAAATGAATTTCGAAATAGCAGCGCAGGTATGTAAACATGCGATATAAAAAAATGAAAACTTTAAGCAAATTTTATTAACAGGTTTGTTATAAAGTCGTCAAGTTATCAAATTACTTTTGTAAACCTGAAATTCTTGCCAAATATGATTTAACAATATTTTGATATATAATATGCAATAAAACAAATAAATTATAAATAAAAACAGATAAATACATATTATTTATAATATAGATAAACAATAAATCAATATAAAATTATAATAAATAAAGCTAATATGCAGTTTATTTTAATGTTAAATATGACATAACATATTTTGTCGTTTAAAAATCAATTATAATTTATTTAATAATTTCAAACAATTTTTACACAATTTATTTTATTTTCAATATTTGTATGACAAAAAATTATTACCTTTATGGTCTAAAATGATAAAAAACCTGCTTTGGCAGACATAAGCAGCACATAATAAGTATGTTAATTAGATGAATAATACAAAACGGAAAATAAATACAGCATTGATATCTGTATTTTATAAAGATGGACTTTGCGAAATAGTAAAAAAGCTAAACGAATTGGGGGTTAAAATTTGTTCAACAGGCGGAACTTATGATTTTATAAAAAATTTCGGAATAAATGTTGACAGTGTAGAAAGTTTAACATCATATCCGTCAATTTTCGGAGGCCGCGTTAAAACATTGCATCCGAAAATTTTCGGCGGAATCCTGTTCAGACGCAATAATACAACAGATACGGCAGAACAAACACAATATGATGTTCCTGCTATTGACCTTGTAATTGTTGACTTGTATCCGTTTGAAGAAACGCTTAAACAAAACGCAAATGAAAACGAGTTGATAGAAAAAATAGACATAGGAGGAATTTCGTTAATTCGTGCTGCCGCCAAAAACTTCGATGATGTGCTTGTAATTTCTTCACGCAATCAGTATGACTGTCTGCAAAAAATTTTAACCGAACAGCAGGGAGAAACAACGCTTGAACAGCGAAAATATTTTGCAGCCGAAGCATTTAATATTTCATCTCATTACGACACCGAAATATTCAAATATCTTAATCAACAGCAAAATATAAACGTATTTAAACAAAGTATCAAGCAGGTAACCGATTTACGATACGGAGAAAATCCTCACCAAAAAGCATCGTTTTTTGGAAATTTGAATGATATTTTCGAGCAGCTCCATGGAAAAGAAATATCATATAATAATCTTCTGGATATAGATTCGGCAATAAATCTGATAAATGAATTTGACGAACCGACTTTTGCAATTCTGAAACATAATAATGCTTGCGGTTGCGCTTCGCATACGGATTTAACCGAAGCATGGAAACTTGCGCTGCAAGCCGACCCTGTGTCGGCATTTGGCGGAGTAATAGTAACAAACAGACCTGTTGATAATATATGCGCGGAAGAAATAAATAAAATATTTTTTGAAGTTATAATTGCACCCGATTTTACCGACAATGCGTTGAATATATTGCAATCAAAGAAAAATAGAATAATTTTGAAACAAAAACAATATGTTTTTCCACCGCAGCAATTCAGAACAATATTAAACGGAGTTGTACGGCAGGACAGAGATAACCGCACAGTCGGAATAAATGAACTCTGCTTTATGACAAATATTAAACCTGACGAAGAACAGATAAACGACTTGATTTTTGCAAATAAACTGGTGAAACATTCAAAATCGAATGCAATTGTACTTGCAAAAAATCGTATGCTTTTGGCAAGCGGTATCGGGCAAACATCAAGAGTTGATGCATTGAAACAGGCTATAGACAAAGCAAAAAATTTCGGATTGTCGCTTACAGACGCAGTGATGGCTTCGGATGCATTTTTCCCTTTTGCTGATTGCGTACAGATTGCGCACGAATCGGGAATTAATGCAGTGATACAGCCCGGAGGTTCTGTTCGCGATAAGGATTCTGTTGATTATTGTAATAAAAATAATATGGCAATGGTATCAACAGGTATAAGGCATTTTAGACATTGAAATTAAAAGATATAATGAGATTTATTAAATTTATTAAATATTAAAAATATAAGGAAATGGCATTTTCATTACTCACACAAGAATTGGCAATGGATTTGGGAACAGCCAATACTCTTATCATTTCAAACGATAAGATTGTCGTAGATGAACCATCAATAGTTGCAATTGACAGGCAAACGAACAAACTGAAAGCGCTTGGACATGCTGCTCGACAAATGCAGGGTCGCGAACATGAAGGCATAAAAGTTATACGACCTTTGCGCGATGGCGTAATAGCAGACTTTGATGCGGCAGAAATGATGATTCGCGGAATGATAAAAATGATAAGCAGCAAACATCGCTGGTTACAACCTACAATAAAAATAGTGATAGGTATTCCGTCAGGAAGTACCGAAGTTGAACGGCGGGCAGTTCGCGATTCTGCCGAAAATGCAGGCGGACGCGGAGTATATCTTATTTACGAACCAATGGCAGCTGCTTTGGGAATAGGACTTGATGTAATGGCTCCAACAGGCAATATGGTTATTGATATTGGCGGAGGCACAAGCGAAATTGCTGTTATATCGCTCGGAGGCATAGTTTGCGGTGAAAGTATTCGCACGGCAGGAGATGTTTTTACAAACGATATAAAAGAATTTATGCGTCAAGAATACAGTGTGCGTATAGGAGAACGTACAGCAGAAGATATTAAAATTGCCGTAGGTTCGGCAATCACCGAACTGGAAAATCCACCGGCAGACTTTATCGTAAGAGGACCTAACATCATAACAAATCTACCTCTTGAAATTGCCGTATCGTATCAAAAAATTGCAATGGCGCTTGACAAATCAATAGCGCGGCTTGAAACGGCAATTATAAACGTTTTGGAACAAATGCCGCCCGAACTGTACGCAGATATTGTTGCAAACGGAATTCATCTTACAGGCGGTGGCGCTTTGTTAAAAGGACTGGATAAACGGTTGAACCATAAAATAAATATTCCTTTTATTGTTGCCGAAGATCCGCTCAGGGCTGTTGCACGCGGTACCGGTTTGGCATTAAAAAACATAGAAAAATTTCCATTCTTGATGTAAGCAACTCAAAATAAAATTGCAAATGGCATCGATATTTCGTTTTTTGCTTCGTTATCGCACAATAATTCTGTTTGTGATATTGGAATCGGTATCCTGTGTTCTTATATTCAACAATTCAAGTTATCAAAAAACACAGTTTGCCGCTTATATCGACCATGTCAAAGGAATTATATATGAAAAATATGCAGGTATAAAGCAGTATTTTTCATTGCATGATGAAAATAAAAAACTTGTTGCCGAAAATCTTGAATTGCATAATAAACTTAATCAGTACATAAATCGAGATACCATACATAGCGGAGTTGTAATGAATATTTTGAACCGTCCTGCTTACAGTTACAAAACAGCAAGAATTATAAGAAATTCAACAAATAAACAGCAAAATTTCATGATACTCAATACAGGCAGCAAACAGGGCGTACGTCCTGAAATGGGAGTTATTTCCAGCGATGGAAAAATGATTGGAATGATTGTAAAAACATCGCCAAACTATTCATCGGCAGTGTCAATATTGAATATGGGATTTATAAAATTCAGCGGTAAACTGAAACGCACAGGTAATTACGGCACAATATCATGGAACGGTATCAGCATTAATACAGTGCAACTTAATGATATAATGCAGCAAAGCGATGTTGTGATTGGTGATACTGTAACGACAAATCAACATTCGGGCGTTTTTCCGGAAAATATCCTAATAGGAACAGTAGAAAAAATAAATATAAAAGATGGTATTTTTTACGAAATAGATGTAAAATTAAGTCAGGATATGAAACTGTTGCAAAACGTTTATATTGTTGACATTCATGATAAAGACGAAATAAAAACACTGTTAGAAGATGAATGATTTTGTAAAATATTCGTTATGGTTTGTATTTTTGGTATTATTGCAGGAATTTGTATTCAATAATATACAGTTTATTCATTTTTTATCGCCTTACATATATATATTTTTGATTTTGATTTTGCCGTTTAACATGCATTCATCATTAGTCATGCTTATTGCGTTCGGGCTTGGATTGAGCGTTGACGTAATTTCCGGAGGTATTCTCGGCGCACACGCGGCAACATGCACGGCTACGGCATTATTTCGTAACTTTATCATAAAAGCAACAATACCTCGCGCAGAATACGAAAGCATATCAACATCAACGGCAATGCAGATAAAATGGAGAACCTTTGTAGTGTACGCATTTTTACTTGTATTTTCACATCATTTCATATTGTTTTTACTCGAAATATTATCATTTGAGAATGTTATTTTTACATTATTACGAATTTTAATCAGTTCGATCATATCAACTGTATTTATAATATTGATAAAACTTCTTTTTAACAGAACTACTAAACGAAGTATAACATAATGCGAGTAATAGTAACTAAAAATAAGATTATTTTGTTTGCTGTTTGTGTCATAACTTTAATTATTATAGCAAAACTGTTTTACATACAGGTGATTGATGATGAATACAAACAAATAGCCAAACGCAATGTGCTGTATTATCAAACGCAATATCCTGCACGAGGTTTGATATACGACCGCAACAATAATGTTCTGGTATCAAACCAAACAATGTATGATATAACAGTCGTTCCACGCGAAATAGGCAATTTCGATACTGTTGAACTTTGTAAAATTTTGAATGTAAGCGAAACAACTATAAAACAGTCGCTCACTGATGTAGAAAAAAAATATAAAAACAAAGGCATAGCAAGTTATCAGCAGACGCCAATCTTAAAACATATCAGTATAGAAGCATATACTAAATTTCAGGAAAAACTGTATAAATTTCCCGGATTTTATACTCGCGCCTATACTGCCCGAAAATATACAACAACATCGGCGGCAAACCTGCTCGGATACATTAACGAAGTTGATAAAACAGATATAGCAAACAACAGCTATTATCAGCAGGGAGACTTTATAGGAAAAAACGGCATCGAAGCGCAATATGAAAACGAATTGCGCGGACAAAAAGGCGTAGCAATTTACACTCGCGATGTTCTTAACAGAATACAAGACCGTTATAAAAACGGCGCAGAAGATTCGATAGCGGTTACAGGTCTGGATTTGATTTGTACTATTGATTCGGCATTACAGAATTACGGCGAAAAACTGATGAAAAACAAAGCAGGCTCTATTGTTGCCATCGAGCCATCGACAGGCGAAATTCTTGCGCTTATTTCAAGTCCGAGTTTTGACCCGAGCATGCTTGATGAAGAAAACAGAACGAACAATTACAGGAAACTTGTTAACGATAAAAACAAGCCTCTTTTTAACAGAGCAATAATGTCGCCATATCCGCCCGGTTCGGTTTTTAAAATTGCAAATGCGCTTATCGGTTTGCAGGAAAACGTTCTCACTCCCGACACTTATTATTCATGCGCTATGGGTTATCATGTGGGCAGAAGCGTAGTAGGTTGTCATCATCATCCTTCTCCAACAAATTTGACTCAATCTTTACTGATGTCGTGCAACTCTTATTATTGCCAGGTTTTTCGCAGTATTATTGATAATCCAAACTATGAAAATATTTATTCTTCGTTTGATAAGTGGGCTGCATACTGTTTATCGTTTGGTTTCGGACGAAGCCTCAACACCGATGTGTACGGCGAAAAAGGCGGGATAATACCGACTACAAAAACATTCGACAGCAAATACGGAAAAAACAGATGGAAATCTCTGTCGGTAATATCGCTTGCAATAGGTCAGGGTGAAATAGGCTGCACGCCTTTGCAAACGGCAAACTTTATGGCTACAATCGCAAATCGCGGCTATTATTATATACCTCATATCGTAAAAAACATTGAAGGCAAAGGAATTGATCCTAAATTTACGAAACCACTCGAAACAAAGGTTGTTACTTCAAATTATGAAAAAGTAATAGAAGGAATGTATCTTGCGGTAAACGGGTCTGGAATAGGCAATACGGCAGGACGCGCTTATGTCGCAGGTCTTGATATTTGCGGAAAAACGGGAACAGCCCAAAATTCGCATGGAGAAGACCATTCCGCATTTGCCTGTTTTGCTCCTCGTAACAATCCTAAAATTGCTGTTGCCGTTTATGTTGAAAATGCAGGCGCAGGTGCAAGATGGGCGGCGCCGATAGCTAGCCTCATTGTTGAAAAATATCTTACCGGGCAAATATCACGTCCGTACGAAGAAGCCAGAATAATTAATGAAAACATACTCAATAAAAATTAATGAACAGGCAAAAAACAATATTTCAAATGCTTGACTGGAAAACTATCGCAGTTTATATCATTCTTGTATTCATTGGTTGGGTTTGCATTTATTCATCGGTTTATAAAGTGGAATCTTCAAATATTTTAGACATGTCGCAACGTTACGGAATGCAACTGATGTGGATTGGAATTGCTTTTGTGATAGCCATTTTTGTACTTTGTTTGGATATAAAAGTTTTTATCGGGCTGTCAATGCCATTATACATGTTTATGTTGTTGCTGTTAATATTCGTACTTGTTGCGGGATACGAAGTAAACGGCTCAAAATCGTGGTTGGCTATTGGTTTTATACGTATTCAACCTGTTGAATTTATGAAGGTAGCAACAGCTATGATGGTTTCGTATGTAATTAGTGAATACGGATTTAAAATAAGTTCGTTGACAAATATCATCAAACTTTTAATAATTTTTACAATTCCCATAGGCTTGATTTTAATGCAGAAAGACACTGGTTCGGCTTTGGTATTTTCATCCTTTCTGATTATGCTTTACCGCGCAGGCATGAGCGGCTGGATAATTATAGGGCTGATGTATCTTTCGATTTTGTTTGTAGTTTCATTATTATGTTCTACATTTGAAACGGTTTGTATTCTTTTGTTGGTTTCGGTTGTAATTTATATTATATTGAACTTTGACATTTTCTGGAAAAGTATAAAAATTGTATTTACATTTTTCATAGGTTTTATAATTGCTTTGTTTATTCGCAACGAAGCCGACATTAAACTGGAAACACACTATTTTATATTGATTTATTTTGCAGCGGCAGTATTGCTGTATTTAATATTCGGCAAAGGTCGAATTTATAAATTGATATTTATTGCTATATTTTTCCTTTCATCGGTCTTTATAAGTTTTTCTGTTGATTATGTATTCAATAATGTTCTAAAACAGCATCAACGCGACAGAATAGAAGACATGCTCAATATGAAAGTTGATTTACAGGGTGTGGGATATAATGTTAATCAGTCAAAAATAGCAATAGGTTCGGGCGGTTTATTCGGACAGGGATTTTTGCAGGGTACACAAACAAAATTCAACTTTGTGCCGGAACAAAGCACCGATTTCATATTTTGTACCATAGGCGAAGAAGCGGGATTTGCAGGATGTATGATTGTTATTTGTTTGTATTTGTTTCTTTTGTTTAGAATATTGGTAATTGCCGAAAGGCAGAAATTTATTTTTGCACGTATTTTTGCATATTGTGTTTTCGGAATTTTATTTTTTCATTTCGCCGTCAATATAAGTATGACAATAGGTTTGATACCTGTTGTAGGTATTCCTTTACCGTTTTTGAGTTATGGCGGTTCGTCTCTTTTGGCGTTTACAGTTATGCTGTTTATCATGTTAAAGTTAGACATAAAACGCTAAACCTTACTTTTTCTTTCTGTCATTGCGGCGTTAACGAAGCAACCCAAAGGCAGCACGTCATTGCGAACCGCGAAGCGGTGAAGCAACCGAAACAAGCCGTCATTGCGAGCGTAGCGAAGCAATCCAGTATTATTATTATTTAGTCTTTTCTTT